>JALWUI010000094.1:0-18180 GCA_027082775.1 Candidatus Kapaibacterium sp. | reverse complement strand
ATGAAAGATACTGTCCCATTGAGGAGTTCTAAATTTTCTTTGAACAGTTCTAATCGGCGCTGGAGCGATGCCTGAAATAAGTTCACCTGATATTGCTTTGCTGTTAAATGGTACCAGAGGCGTTCCAGTGTTGCGGGATCGCCCCAATTTATAGGAGGATTGGCTTGTGCCCGAAAGAAGAGAAAAGCAGCACCTGTAAGGTACACTACTCCAGCAGCAAGCACAAACTGTCGAGATTCACTGGCTGCAAACTGCCATTGTCTCTTCTGCTTTCTTTTCCAGAACGTGCTTACAATCAGCGGAAAGAAAAACAGTGCAGAAACCAGGTGGGTATGGAGGCTGATTCCCCACAGTACGCCGATCCAGAGCCAGATGTATCGCCGCCGGATTTGCAGGAGCCAGAGAATCATTGCCAGTAGTAAAGAATTCAGCGCGTACACTTCTGCCGTTGTTGCCCAGCGCCAGAGCAGATCGGATTGCCAGAAGAGGAAGGCACCCATCAGCGCCAGGCTTACTGCCAGCCATTGAGAGCGGGCAAAGCGACGGTAGAAATGGAACAGTGATAGAAAAAGACCGATTCCAGCCAGGGTTGCCATTAGGGCAGAAAAAGCATTCATTGCTGCTGCTGAAGGCGCAGAAAACAAATGCATCCATAACCATCCTAAGAGAACATAACTGGGAAATCCCGGAGCGTGGGCAATGCCTAAGGTCCAACTGGCAGCAACTAATTCTCCACTATCGGTATGGCCAACGTCCGGATAGGCGGTGAGGAGATAGGCGGTCAGAGCGATAGCAGAGGCAAAAAGGGGAAAGATAACCAGAGGGGTTTTGAACACAGGTTGTTTTCCTTGTCCTTTATCGATTACAGAACGTTGCGATTTCATTGCATTATTCGGTTGCAATTGCTCATTGCGAAGGCAAAGAACGCCACCGTCTTTTCTCTATTGTGATTGTGCGGCAGCATTATCGCTGTCGATAAAGGTTCAGCGGTAGAAAAATGGTTCTGCTAAGATTCGCAAGGTAGTTTTTTTGTTGTTCTTCGGGTAAGGTGGAGAAAAAGCGGCGTTGCCAGGTTCGTTCTCCGACGGCCGTCGTCAGAAAATAACTCCAGAAGGCAGCGGATAAATAACCCAGAAGTTGGGGGAGGGGATAGTGCGCAAAGAGCGCGACAAAGAAGATCAGCGTAAGGGCAAGGAGAAAAAGGAGGTTTTCCAGAATATCAGCAATCAAACGCTGGCGATGGTACGGGGGCAAGAGTCGGCGGCGCTCGCGATGCTGGCTCAATGCCCAGCCAAGCGTACCCCCCAGCAGGGTAAAGCTAAAGGAAAGAATTGGCTTCAGAAGGGGAGTAGCAAGGACGAAAAGCAAAAAATACAGGAAGGTCAGACTGAGGTATTCGATGATCCGACGCCGTTCTTTTCGATTGAGCTCTGTTGCGTATTCGTCCAGCATTGAACGTTGGTCTGGTTTATGAATGAAAAAGCTCTGGATGTTGCTCTCGCAGGCTGACATAGTGTGTGCCAGCAATGATCAGGTGATCTAATAAGGGGATGCCAATCAGATTGCCAGCGTCGACGAGACGGCGGGTAATTGCCAGGTCGTCAGCCGATGGAGTTGTGTTTCCTGACGGATGGTTATGGATAGCGATAATTGCCGCAGCACTTTCGGTAATAGCCAGGCGAAACACTTCGCGTGGATGAACCGGACTGCTATTGAGCGTTCCACGCGTAATTTCTCGAATGGCAATGATGTGATGTGCTGTGGTCAAGAGGACAATGTAAAAACTTTCCTGGGTGACGCCAAGGAAATTTTCAATAAAGTATTCCGCAACGTCTTTGGGTGAGGTGATTTTCTTGCGCTGCTGCAAAAGATCGAGTTTGATGCGTTTCGACAGTTCAAAAGCAGCTAAGAGAGTTACCGCTTTAGCAGGGCCAATACCGGAGATAGCCTTAAGCTCTCCGTAGCTTCGGTTAACCAATTCCCCAAGCGAGCGGTAACGCCGGAGAAGTTCCTGAGCAACTTCTAAAGCACTTTTGCCACGAGTGCCGCTGCGTAAAAAGATTGCCAGTAGCTCAGCATTGGATAGATGTTGTGGTCCATACGTAATCAATCGCTCACGCGGACGCTCAGAGGCTGGCAGATCTCGAATCCGCGTGCGTTGTTGTTCACCCATTCGGTTTCTTAATCTTCTTGCCAGCTACCCGTAACAATTGTTGCTACCGGAGAAGAGACTTCGGATAATGGGAGGATCAGAAGAATTGGATTATCCGAAGGATGGAGTTCGTCGATTCGGCGTTCCAGATCGTTCAAATGATCTACACTACTTAAAAGCCACATCGTGTGTTCCTTGGCTTCCCGCGCCATCCCATGCCAGCCCAGCAAAGTGTATACTGGTGGTGAAATGACACCAAAGTAAATCAATTGCTCGCTCATCAGCGTCTGGATCAATTGGACTGCTTCCTCGTGACGGTCAATCATTACCATTACCAGTCGAAGTTTGGTCGTTGGTACTAACATAGAGCTTTACACTTGTGAAACGTGCCATAGAATCTACAAATTTACACAATTACCTGCAAACGTACGTTTGACGGCTTTGTTTGAAATTAAAAACGACAGTCTTATGTACGTGTTGCTCTGGGGCAGTGCAGTGCTCAGTTTGCTCCACGCCCTGCTTCCCAATCACTGGGTCCCGTTTGTTTTGCTGGCGCAAACGGAAGGGTGGACGGTGCAGCAAACAGTCCGGAATGTTTTAATCGCTGTTATTGCACACCTGCTCAGCACCACCACCATCGGCATCACTATTGGATGGACCAGCTTACAGCTACGCTCTTACTTTCTCCATTGGCTTCACATCATCGGGGCAATCCTTTTTGGTTTCTTGGGAATTTACTTTCTCTTTCGCTCGCCACAACAACACCAGCATCGAAAAAAACGGCTCCGACAAACACGCTCCATTCTTGTTACTCTGGTCATCGCGATGTTCTTTTCCCCCTGTCTGGAGTTGACGGCTTACTACATTCCAGCCGCCGCATACGGATGGAACGCCATCATAGGAATCTCTCTGGTGTACATTTTCGTTACGTCAGTTGCGGTATTAACTCTTGTGCTTCTGGGCTACTACGGATTAGCCCATTTCCTGCAGCATCACCCGGAACAAGTTCATCGTATGGTACATCGCCTTACAGGTGTTATCTTTGTAATTTTTGGAATTTTACTGATGGTAAGTGAATAGCAGAGGGAGCCGCAATGAAGAATTTCTTACAGATGGAGCTTATTGAACGACGGGATCTCACGGAAGATCTCGCTGTATTTCGATTTCGGCCAGAGCAGCCGGTGGAATTTATCCCAGGGCAATATATGACCATTGGAATCGAAAAAGCAGGAAAAAAGATTCTCCGTCCCTATTCCATTTTGTCCTCTCCACTGGAGCCTGAAGTTGAGCTACTGATTGAGCTGGTGCCGCAAGGGCAACTAACTCCATTTTTATGGACTTTAAAGCCAGGTGACAGGCTGTGGTATCGTCCCCGGATCTTGGGGAAATTGGTGCTCCAGGAGGATTCCAACCGAGATCATCATCTGATGGTGGCAACGGTGACAGGTGTTGCTCCATACCTGAGCATCATCCGAACTTTCCACTATCGACTGAAGCGTGGAGAATCGATGACGCCACCAAGGATTTGCATTCTCCACGGAGCCAGTTATGCCCGTGAGCTGGGGTTTTTAGCGGAAGAACTGCAAGGATACGATCAACAGTACGACTGGTTTACCTACGTTCCGACGATCAGTCGACCGGGTGAAAATCCAGACTGGCAGGGCGAAATAGGGCGGGTTGAGGATGTATTGCGGAAGTGGGCAGATACGCTGGGCTTTACGGCGGACAAATCCATTGCCTACGCCTGTGGCCATCCGGGAATGATTCAGAACGTGAAAGAGATTCTTCAGCGAGCGCGGTTTGAGCGCCAACAGATCAAGGAAGAACGATATTTTACCATTCCGCGGGCAAAAGGAGGAGCGGATGCCGGCGCTGCATCGGGCGGAGCATAGGAATCGCACCGATATGGTTATCGGTTTCGAGCGGTTCGATTTTCGTAACGATAGTGGGAATGCAACCTATTCACTCCAACTGCTCCGCACTTTGCTGTATCTCTATCCTCAGTGGTACTTTAGCGTGCTGACTCGTTTACGGGAACGGTTTCCACCGCCGCGATGGATGCGACAGGCGCCGAACTGCTCTCTTCATTCTGGCTTGCTTCATCCCTTAGCCTTAGGACCTATTTTTCGCCGATGGGTTGTGCAGCGGAATATGCGGTGGGTGCGGAGAGCAGCGCGTCAGTGGGACGTGATGCATATTACCAATCCGCTGGAATATGTCTATGAGTTGCCAGTACCGGTGGTGGTTACCATCCACGATTTGATCCCACTGGAGTATCCGCAGTGGGTATCGCCACAGGCAACGCAGTTTTACAAAGTTGAAATTCCCAGAATTGTCAGGGACGCAGATTGGATTCTGGTGAATTCTTTTTATACGGCTGAAAGGGTTTTGCACTATTTCCCTGAAGCGCAATCGAAACTCGAAGTAACGCCGTTAGCTGCAGCACCACTCTTTTTCCCTCGAAATGTTCCTGAAGCTTATCTTCGCCCGTATGGTATCCATCGTCCTTTTGTTCTCTATGTCGGCAGTATCCAGCATCCGCGCAAAAACGTGGCGGGTTTGTTGCACGCATTTGCAGAGATTTTACCCCGCTTCCCGGACCTTCAACTGGTGCTGGTAGGACGGCTGAGCGATCCACGGGAGCGGAAACGTATTCTCGGTATCATTGAGAGCTTAAAGCTGGGTTCGCGAGTCCGGATTCTGGAAGGAATGACAGCAGAAGAAATTGCCAACTTCTATGCGGCAGCAACGGTGTTCTGTTATCCTACGTTCGTTGAAGGTTTCGGATTACCAGTGATCGAAGCAATGCAGAGTGGTTGTCCGGTCGTCACTTCCAATCTGACTTCATTGCCAGAAGTAGCAGGGGATGCCGCTTTGTTGGTCGATCCTTCGAACGTAGCGGAATTAGCAGAAGCCATAGCGGCTGTTGTGGAGTCTGAACAACTCCAACAACAGCTACGGCAAAAAGGATTTCAGCAAGCAGCGAAATTTTCGTGGGAAAAGACGGCGCAGTTAACAGCCGACAGCTATCGGAAAGTGGTAGGACGTTCGGTCCGTGCGAAACAAAGATCGTTGTCGAATGCCAGCACAATATAGGATGAATCCGATGCAAAAGAGCGATCACCTGAGCGTCTCTGGAATGAAAAGTTGCATAGGAAAGTGAGAATGTGATGAGCAGTGGTGTTCTTTCTCTGGACGAAAAGGCAATATGGACGCTTCGATTCCTGGCTGTGGATATGGTGGAAGCGGCACGGTCAGGACATCCGGGGATGCCATTGGGCGCAGCCCCAATAGCCCATCTGCTATGGCATCGTTTCCTCAAGGTAAATCCTAAGGATCCGTCGTGGTTCAACCGGGATCGCTTTGTCTTGTCTGCTGGACACGGATCAGCGCTGCTGTATGCTTTGCTCCATTTAGCGGGTTATGATTTGCCGCTGGAAGAGCTGAAACGATTCCGCCAGTGGGGCAGTCAAACGCCTGGCCATCCTGAACATCATCGTACTCCGGGTGTAGAGGCAACGACCGGTCCCTTAGGCCAGGGTTTTGGGAACGCGGTTGGAATGGCACTGGTAGAAAAGCATCTGGCTGCTGTATTCAACCGACCCGGATTTCCGATCATTGATCATTATACGTATGTCCTTGCCAGTGATGGCGATTTGATGGAAGGAGTCAGCGCTGAAGCAGCCTCTCTGGCGGGACACTGGAAGCTGGGGAAGTTGATTGTTTTGTACGATGAAAATCACATCACAATTGATGGCCCAACGGATCTTGCCTTTACTGAGGATGTTCTGGGGCGCTT
This sequence comes from Candidatus Kapaibacterium sp., assembly GCA_027082775.1. Taxonomy (GTDB): domain Bacteria; phylum Bacteroidota; class Ignavibacteria; order Kapaibacteriales; family WFXC01; genus WFXC01. Next base: position 12,229 of record JALWUI010000094.1, on the reverse strand, counting down.
TGCAGCTTATGGATGGGATGTGCAGCGCGTGGCAGATGGCAATGATCTGGAAGCGATCGAGCAAGCGCTGCACCATGCGCAGGAAAAGCGGGAAAAGCCTTCGTTGATCGCGGTGCGTACGCACATTGGGTATGGTAGCCCACACAAGCAGGATACGGCGGCGGCACACGGTGCTCCACTGGGAGCAGAAGAAGTACAACTGATGAAAGAGAAGTATCACTGGCCATCGGAGGCTTTCTGGGTTCCAGATGAAGTGCGCGATTTCTATGCCGTCGTTCAAGAGCGGGGACAACAAAGCCAGCAGCAGTGGGAACAGCTTCTGGAAACTTATCGTCAGCAATATCCGGAGCTGGCAGCAGAGTTGCACCGCCGAATTGATGGCGTCTTGAAAACGGGATGGGAAGCAGTACTTCCAGCATTTACCGAAGGATCTATGGCGACGCGCAAAGCTTCTGGCATCGTGCTGAATGCATTAGCCGATCATTTACCAGAACTCATTGGGGGATCTGCTGATTTGATGGACAGTAACAACGTTCGACTCAAAAATTCCCTGCCTTTCTCCAGCAATACGCCTGAAGGTAGAAGTATCCATTTTGGCGTTCGCGAACACGCGATGGGTGCAATTGCGAATGGAATCGCTCTCCACGGTGGTGCTCGTCCTTTTGTGGCAACCTTTCTGGTTTTTAGCGATTATATGCGTCCTCCTATCCGGATTGCGGCGATGGATCAATTACCGGTGATCTTTGTCTTCACGCATGACAGTATCGGTCTGGGAGAGGATGGTCCCACGCATCAACCAATAGAACATCTTCTGTCGTTACGCGCTATTCCGAATCTGATCGTTCTTCGTCCAGCCGATGCCAATGAAACGCGGTTTGCCTGGGAAGTCGCTGTGCAGCAATCGGGACCTGTGGCGTTAGTCCTCACGCGACAATCCGTGCCCGTTTTGCCACTGGATGCTTTTCCAGCAATGCAAGAGGGGGTGGCGAAAGGAGCTTACGTGTTGCGCTCTGAACATCCGCGGAGTCTTGACCTGACCATTGTTGCAACGGGTTCGGAAGTGCACCCGTCACTGGAAGCAGCAGAGCACCTGGCAAAGCGGGGATTTGGTATCCGGGTTGTCAGTATGCCCTCGTGGCAGTTATTTCAGCAGCAAGATACAGCTTATCAATACTCGGTAATTCCTCCTCATACCCCAATACTGACGGTAGAAGCTGGGCGAACCTTGGGATGGCTTTCGTACCTTCGACCATCGGTTACAAGCATAGGGATCGATCGGTTTGGAGCATCGGCTCCCGGATCGGTTCTGATGGAAAAATTCGGGTTTTCTGCTTCTCACATTGCCGCTGTCGCTGAACGGTTGCTTTCTGCCTGAACCCTTTGTGGGGGACGCCAGAATGGTGGGGTAGGGCGGAGAGCCTGAAAGACACCAATGAAAAGTCCCATTGCCATCGCGAAAAAGTAAAACAGATGGTAGCAGATCGGGATTTTGAATCGGAACAACCGGTACGTTAAGCCGCCCACCGTTGCTATCATTACGCCTGCCAGTTGGACGTAAGCAATGGTGGTGTAGAAGGAGGAAGTGGCACTCAAGGGAAGAGCAAGTGCAAAAAGCAGAAGAAAAACGCCAAGGTTGATCCATCGAAGGAATTTATGTGATAGCAGGGCATACCAGGCTAAGAAAGGCAGTGGACGGCGATGTTCAAGGAATAATCGAATTGCCTGAAGTCCTCCTGCTGAGTAGCGAATGCGTCGCCGGAATTCTGCTGCAAGATTCCGGGGTGCTAATTCTGTTGCATACGCTTCTGAGGCGTGGCAGATTTGTTTTCCCTGTGCTAAGGTCATCAGCGATCGGTAAACATCGTCCATTACCAGCCGGTTCGTTGGGAAGGGAGTAAACAAAAAGCGTTTCATTGCATAGCAGGGACCATAGAGGGAGGGCACAACGCCCAGTTGGCTTTCCAGAGATTTAAGCCAGCGATCGAAGTTATAATATTTTTGTTCCAGATGCTGACGCTCTGCGATTTGCAGTGCCGCATCTGCGCAACCAACGGGCTCCGGAGAAAGGGAATGGACTAAGGCAGCGATAGTGTCCGGAGCAATCACGGTGTCGGCATCCATAAAAACGAGAATCTCACCAGTGCTTTGTTCCACTAAGTGATTTAGCACCCCCGGCTTTCCCTGACGGTGAGTAAAAAGAAAGGGTTTTAAATTGGGGATTTCACCTTGAAGACGCTGCAAAATGGCATTGGTGCTGTCAGTTGAGGCATCGGATCCAACCAGAATTTCCAGGCGCTCTTCGGGATACGTTGATTGAGCGATGGAGCGGAGACTTTTTTCCAGAAAAAGTTCTTCGTTGAAAGCAGAGATGAGCACGGAAACCTTTGGATATTGCGCCGTATGCTGCCGGGGTGTGGCAGGGTCGTCAGAGTGAGAACGGAGCAACCGGGCGAAAATCCACAGGCTAAGCGGGTAGGTTGTGTATGGATGGAGCAGAAGGAGCAGAAGAACAATTCCGATGATGTCCGTCCAGTTCAACGGTCTGTGCCTGTTGTCCTACTTTGTTGCGGCTTTTAACGATTAGGCTATCAGCGGATTATACCGTAGTGGCGGTGCCAAACTACATTGCACAGCTCTACGTTAACAGGAATTTGTGTTAAAGGGATGCCAATGCAGGGATTTGTTCAACAAAGGGTGCAGGGTGGAATGCTGCTTTATCGCTGGAGGTGGCTGACCTTTCTTTTTCTCTTGGGATTCAATTTGCTGTTTGCGCAATCGACAGAGCTTTCACCGGATGCGGTGCTGGCAAAAGTTGGCGGTGAGAAAATTACCCTGGAGGAACTGGCGTACGCCTATCAGAAAACGCCACGAAAGGAACAGGTGGATATCGTGGACATTCCTTATGATTCCCTGCGGGCTTTTCTGGATTTGTACATCAATTTTCGGCTCAAGGTGCTGGAAGCTAAAAGTCGGGGATATGATCGGGATAGCAGTGTTTTAGCAGAAATCCGCCGACATCGCAATTCCATCGCAATCCCGTACTTTTTTGAGCGCGTTCTGATCGATCCTTATGTGGAGAAGGTTGCAAAACGGCGCGAGTGGGAATTGAAGGCATCGGTTATTCTTATCGGGATCAAGGACAAGAAAGATAGTGCAGAAGCGTATGCAAAGGCGCGTCGGCTGATCGATTCTTTACAGCACGGTGCCGATTTTGCTGCTTTCGCCCAACAGTATTCCGATGATCGCTTTACCGCCCAAAAAGGTGGAGAGTTGCCGTGGGTGACGGGAGGGCAAATTTTGCGAGAAATTGAAGATCCGCTGTATCAGTTGAAGGAGGGAGAAGTATATCCAGAGCCAATTAAAACGCGCTTTGGCTTTTTTATTGTGAAGTTGCTTAAAAAAGAGCCTCACATTGTGGTGCGGGCGCGGCATATTCTCATTACCCCATCAGCCAAGCGGGATTCTGCTGCCGCGCGCCAGCTTGCAGATTCTTTGCTCCAATTGCTGCGAAATGGAGCCGATTTTGCCGAATTGGCAAAGCAGTTTTCGGATGATAAATATTCTGCTCCCAAGGGTGGGGATCTGGGTGGATACTATAGTCGTTCGCTGGGTTTTATGAAACTGGGAGCACGTCGCCTGGTACCAGAGTTTGAGGAAGCAATGTTTGCCCTGAAAGATGGTGAGATTTCAGACGTGGTCCAAACCAGCTATGGCTTCCATATCATCCGTCGGGATAGCAGCAAGCGGATTCGTGCTGAAGATGTGCTGGAAGATGTGAAGCGGTATTACAAAACGACGTATTTCCAGCAGGATCGAAAGCGATTTCTGGATTCGATGCGAAAAGTGCTGGGCTACGGCTGGAATGAGTTTGTGTTTCAGCAATTCATTGCCGGTCTGGATACGAATCAGACGACCCTGGATAGTGCGTGGGATGCAGGCATCCCGGACGTTTTGAAGAAAGAAGTGCTCTATCGGACGCCGTATGGAGGATTAACTGTGGGAGCCTGGATTGATTCGCTGAAAACGTTGCCAAAATACCGGGGCGTTGGATTGAAACCGCGGCAGATGCGTTCTGCTATCAATCGGGCAATGGAACTGGTATTGCTGGAAGATTTAACGAAAGATCTGGAAAAGCAATATCCGGAATTTGCTCGCCTGATGCAGGAATTTCACGATGGCATTTTGTTGTTCAGGGTTGAAAATGAAGAAGTATGGAGCAAATTGCGGTTTGACTCTGCCCGTGCCCGGGCATACTATGATTCAACAAAAGATCGATACTGGACAGGTGATCGGTACGACATTTCAGAGATTTATGTGTTGTCGAAGAAAGAAGCCGATTCGTTGCTGGCGTTTTTGAAGGCACATCCAGATAAGTTTGACTCTGTGGCCGCAGCTCGGACGCAGCGGCGGGGTTATCGAGAAAAGCAGGGCTATTGGGGTGGGCTTGATAGTAAGCAGCATCCGTTAGCGCAGAAAATTAAACAGCATAATCCCAAACAGGGAGAGATCTTGCTGGTCCCTTATGAGCGGGGGTACAGTATTGTACTGATTCATCGCATTTTGCCGCCGAGACAGAAGACGTTTGAAGAAGCTATTCCGGACTTTGCAACGCAATTGCAGGATCAGATGCAACAGGAATTAACGCAGCGATGGATTGCGAAATTGCGGAAAAAATTTCCTGTGTGGATTAACGAAGAGCTGATTCGGAAGGTCTGGAAAAAATGAGATGGATAATCATTTTGCTGCTTATCAACTGGCTGTTTGCTGGAGGGACACTCCGGGGGCAGGATACCGGGCAGTCGAAAGTGCTGGACGAAATCGTCGCTGTCGTGGGCGATGAAATCATTCTGGATTCTGATGTTCGTGCCCAGATGTATATGTTGCAACAGCAGTTTCCGGAGATGGATGATTCTACGCTGTATGAGCGTGCGTTTGAAAGTGTACTGGAAAACAAGTTGATCATCGCAAAGGCGCAAGAGGATAGTATCGAAGTGACGGAAGATGAAGTGGAGCAGCGACTGGACTATCAGATTGCACTGCTGGTGCAACAATTCGGTTCTGAGAAGCGAGTTGAAGACGTATATGGACTTTCCATTGCCGAGATTAAGCGGCGATTTAAGGAGCAAATGCGCAAACAGTTGATGGGCGAAAAACTTTTGCAGCAAAAGTTAGCGACAGTCAAGGTGACCCCTTCCGAAGTAGAAATGTTTTACCGTCGCTATCAGGACTCTTTGCCGCTTCTGCCGGCTGCCTATGAATTGTACCACATTGTGCGCTTTGTTCAGCCAGATTCAACAGTTCGCGATTCGATCGTTGCCTTGCTGCGGAAAATTCGAGATACCATCATTGCGCAACAGAATTTCGCTGAGATGGCACGGCGCTGGAGTCAGGATCCGGTATCTGCTCCGGAAGGTGGGGATCTGGGATGGGTGCGTCGTGGAGAATTGGTGCCGGAATTCGAAGATGTTGCCTTCCGGCTGCAAATAGGGGAAGTTTCCGAGCCAGTAGAAACGCCATTTGGCTACCATCTCATCCAGGTGACAGAAGAACAGGGAGAGCAACGGCACATACGGCACATTTTATTGAAAGTAGCGCAAGGGCAGCGGGAAGAACGGCAGACACTTCGATTGTTAGATAGCCTTCGGCAGGCGGTGCTGAATGGCGCTTCCTTTGAAGAACTGGCAAAACGATACTCACAGGATGAACTAACCCGTCCTTATGGAGGATATCTGGGCAGAATTCCTGTTGAGAAATTGCCAGAGCCGATGCGGGCTGTTCTGGATACCCTGCCAGAAGGGGGGATCACACCCCCGTTAAAATATGAAGCTGGCGGGGATAAGACAGCCTATCACATTGTGTGGAAAAAGAAATTTGTCCCCGCGCATTATCCGGATCTCAATCAGGATTACGATTTTATTCGCCAGATGGCACTCCAGTGGAAAAAGCAGCAGGTCTATCAGCGCTGGATCGCAGAGCTTAAAAAGGAAATTTTCTGGGAGCGACGTCGATAGAAAAGCTTTGTGAATGGTGCTGTGAGGATTTTAACGTCCCATCCTCAATTTTCGTAATTTCCGTACCTTTGCAGCTCTGGTATTGTTCGATCAGACGGTAGGTCGATGGGAAAGCAGCGGCGATTTCAGATATGGAAACTCCCGATTCATACCCAGATTCTGGTGGCAATGGTTCTGGGAGCGCTGTTTGGACTGGCATTTCCCGTGAATCGACAGGCGATCATTGTAAAGACACCGGTGGAAGAAGCGGAAATTGCTGCGTGGCAAGAAGCAGAGATCTGGATGCCAGCACAGGATTCCATTTTATTCCGAACCTCGAGTCGATCAGAACTTCTTCGTTTTTTTCGCAAACTTTCGTTTGAACAGCGGCAACAGATTGTTCTCCGATTTCGAGTGCCAACAGATGGACGGCGAGAATATCACCCGGTCGTTGCCCTCAAAGTTCCTTCCAGTATTGCAGCTGATCTGAAACCCATTGGGACCCTGTTTCTGAATCTCCTGAAGATGATCGCAATTCCGTTAGTACTGGGAACATTGATCGTCGGTGCTGCTTCTTTGGGTGATTTGCGGAAAGTGGCACGCATTGGAACAAAAACGATTGGATTCTATTTGCTCACAACCGCGGTGGCGATTACCATTGGCCTGGTTGTTGCCAATGTGATGGAGCCAGGCAAGACGTTGTCACCGGAGCTTTCCCGACAACTTCGTGAGGCTTTCCGGGAGGATGTGGTTGCGAAAGTGCAGCAAAAAGCAGATTTTAATGTGCTGGATTTTTTTGTGAACATTGTCCCAACCAATCCCTTTGAAGCTATAGCTTCTGGCGATATGCTCAACATCGTATTCTTCGCTGTCTTCTTTGGACTGGTGCTGACTGCACTGCCGAAGGAGAAGGCACAACCGATGATCCACTTTTTCGATTCTCTGGGGGCAGCGATGATCAAAATGGTGGAAGTGGTAATGCTGATCGCGCCTTTCGGGGTTTTTGCTTTAATCGCTGCGGTCGTTGCCAGCTTTGGTTTTGATATTCTGCAGACATTGATCTGGTACGTGCTGGCAGTTGTGCTGGGATTGCTGCTGCACGCTGTCGTTTTTTATCCTTTGTTGCTGAAAACACTAGCTCGATTTCCGGTTCGGAAATTTTTTAAGGAAGTGGAACGGGCACAGCTTCTGGCGTTTTCGACCAGTTCCTCTGCTGCTACCTTGCCGGTATCAATGCGAGTTGCAGAACAGTTGGGTATTCCATCATCGATTTATTCTTTTGTGCTGCCATTGGGTGCAACAATCAATATGGATGGAACGGCGCTGTATCAGGGCATTGCCGCAGTGTTTATTGCTCAGGTGTATGGGATACCGCTGGACCTTTCTGCGCAACTGACAATTGTTTTTATCGCCACGATGGCATCGATTGGGACAGCGCCGGTGCCTGGCGTTGGGATTATTATGTTGATTATCGTACTGCAATCGGTGGGCATCCCAGAAGAAGGCATTGCGCTGATTCTGGGCGTTGATCGCATCCTGGATATGCTGCGTACGACGGTCAATGTGACCGGTGATCTTACTGCCTCTGTTGTCATTGCTGCTTCGGAAAAAGGACTGGCAAAGGCTGCTTAGTAACTATGAAGATTTAACAAATTCGGGAGGCAGGGCAATAGTGCCTAAGATCGTGGGCAATAAAGCGCCGGTAACCGGGGGAAGATTGCCAGAGAGATGGTGCCAGGTTCGATATGCAAGGTACGCGAAACAAGCGGCTTCCTTGGCATCCGGGTCAATGCCTTTGTTTGCGGTTGAAAATAGATGGTAGTTCGGCAGGAGCTGGCGGAGGTATTCCATAAGCGTGGTATTGTGAAGCCCACCTCCTGAGATGAAAAGTTGCTGAGCTGTTTCTGGTGCAAAACGCTGGATGTGATCGGCGATGCTCCACGCTGTTAAGTACGTAAGCGTTGCCAGAACGTCGTGGGGAGCGATGTCGGGGAATTCCTGCAGGAGGTTTTCGACCCATCCCCAGTGAAAAGTTTCCCGTCCCGTACTTTTCGGAGGAGGTTGCATAAAAAATGGGTGTTGCTGCAAAGCATGGAGGAATTCGGGGTGGACGGTGCCCTGTGCCGCCAGTTGCCCGTCAGCATCATAGGGTTGTTGAAAAAAGTGCTGCGCTGCTGCATTGATCAATACGTTGCCAGGACCGGTGTCGAATGCCCGGATGTAAACGGGAGGCAAAGATGCTGGTGGAAGGATCGTTACGTTAGCGATACCGCCAATGTTTAGCATAACGACCGGGTAGTGGGCATCACGAAAGTATGCAGCATCAAAAAGTGCGACTAATGGGGCACCCTGTCCTCCCAGTGCTACGTCCGCCGATCGGAAATCACTGATAACGGGCAGGTGAAGAAGATTGGCAAGGGTACTACCAGAACCTAACTGAAAGGTTGTGCGGATATTGTAACCGGCGAATTGATGGGGGTACGGATCGTGCCATACTGTCTGCCCGTGGAAACCTATAGCGGTAATTGTCAGTAAATCGATGTCCTCTTGTTCACAAAATTGTTTGCAAGCATCAGCAATGGCATAGGTATAGGCAATATGCAGATCAGCAAAGGTTTGTACGCTAACCGGGGTGGTAAGGAGTTGTTCTAAGGATTGGACAATTGCTGGAGGATATGGTAGCGTAAGGTGCTGGATGCCGAGCAGATCGGGAACTGTTGCCGCGGGATCGATATGGAAACTGACCAGAGCGAGGTCGATCCCGTCAAGGGAAGTGCCAGTCATAATGCCGATATAGCGCTCAATCTGCATAAAGCTAAACACCAAGTAAAAAAGTCAGCGACAGGAACAATCCCCCGAAATTCGTAATCGGAATTCCAGCAATGCTTTCTAATCCAGGATCACCGAACGGGACATAGTAATAGCGAACGGTAAACTGTGCCAGGGATTCAGTAAAGGTAGTAAACTGAATTCCCATTCCTCCAACAACAGCGGGACGGATATAAAAATCCACTTCTCCGAGAGCGCTCCAGAAATCGATGAATGCTCCATCCGGTTGCCGATTTTCACGATAAGGGGTTGCAGCGATAATGCCGGGGCCTATGCCAGCGAGCAGGAATGGCTGGAAGGTTTCGGCAAAAGTCTCTTGAAAAAGTCGATATTGAATGCCGATGGTCAGTGGCAGTGTGTACAGTCGATTGATTTTGTCAGGGACTAAAAACTGGTTCTGCCCCGGATAGTAATACTCAAATTCATCGGTTTTCCGGATGCCGGAAATATCCAGATTGAGAAATCCTCGAAGGATTGATGAGAATCGGTAATGATAGAGCACTCCTACGCCCAGCCCATAAGGGGAAAACAGGAGCGAAAACCCCCAGAAGGCGGTAGCCGACTCCTGCCGATGAACGGCAAAAGAGTCAGCAGGAGTAAACAGGAGACGCGAAGAGTCAGGAGCATAGCGAACCATAGAGTCGGGAGGAGGGAAGAGTTCGGATGGAATGCCCGGAGTATCAGATGTGTGCTGGGCTGCTATGGGAAAAATACAGCTACTGAGCAAAATGAAAATAAGGCGCTTCATTGTCGCGTTGTATGCTGCTTTTGTTTGGATACTAAGGTAAACGCACCGCTTCTGAACGTATTGCTCCAGCAATTGGCAGAAGCGGCAATAGTCGGAGGTTGTGAGAAACTGCGTAAATTTGCATTTTAACAACAAGGACAACACAGAATCGGCAACTCTATTAGAAAGATCGACGCAATTATGCGCAAATTTCTGTGGTGTGTAGTGTGGTTCATTGCCTTTGGAGGACTTGGAGCACAACCAAAGGGAACGTTTTTGCTGGGTGACGATGCAACGCATTATACCAACGTGGGCAATATTCTGTTGACCATCAGCAACTTTGGCACCATCGGCAGTGGATTTGTGGGGTGGCCCCAGCAACCTTCGTGCGAGTATCCGCGTGGGAGCAAAATTGAACATTTGTTTCTGGGCGGACTGTGGGTTGGAGGGATTAAGACGATCGGGGGAAATCGGGTCTATGCCGTATCCACTGGCGCTGTTGATGTGAGTTCTGTGCGAGATCTGGCAGAAGGATTCGAGTTTACGGTCGATCCGTCGGCACGGCTGGAGGAGCGGTCTTCCCTGCCAACCAGTCCGTTTTATTCACCGCAGGCTATCAGTCATCAGGATTTCCTGGCAGATTTTGTAGATACCAACACCCGGGATCCATTAACACAGCAACCGATACCGGGACATCGCTATCCGCTGGGAATTGCCGTGCATATGGAAAGTTATGCCTGGAATTACCCTTTTGCCGATTACTTTGTTATTTTGAATTACACCATCCGCAATGTTTCTGATACGCCCATCGACAGTCTTTATGTTGGGTTGTGGGCAGATGGGGTGGTGCGAAACACCCGACTGCAACCACCACGAGGATCTGCGTTTTTCTCCGCTGGCGGAAATGGGTTTTTGCCCGAACATCGATTGATTTATGAGTGGGATGCGGCAGGAGATCACGGCTTAGCTGATAGTTATTTCGCTGTGAAGTTCTTAGGATCTTCTCCCGCGGTGGACTCTGTGTTTTTTAATAACTGGCAGTTTCGGAATACCACGGGCGATCTGTGGAATCAGTCGCCGCAGACGGACGAGGCGAAATATCAACGCCTGCGTTCCTCGTATTTGAATCAATTAACTTATGAGGAGGCAAGGCAAATTCTGAAAACGCCCAGCAATCGCTCGCAATTGCTCTCTGTTGGTCCTTTCTCCCGTCTCCGCCCCGGCGATTCCATCAATGTTGTCTTTGCCGTGCTGTGTGCCAAGAAGCCGGGAGATCCAGCAGAGGATAATGAACAGACACGAAAAATTCTGCTCCGTAATGCCGAATGGGCACAGCGGGCGTACAATGGAACCGATGTGAACGGCAACAACGTACTGGACTCGAACGAAATCGATCTTCGAGGAGATGGCAGTATCGTACGGTATGTGCTTCCGACACCGCCACCGTCTCCAGCCGTGCGTTTTGAAGTCGGAGATGGAAGGGTAACCGTGTATTGGAATGATGCGGCTGAGCAGGCACGAGATCTCTTAACCAATCGGAAACATTTTGAGGGATACCGCCTCTATCGAAGTAATCCGATGGAGGAATTGTCAGGGAAAGCGAAGCTTCACATGGTTGCTCAGTTTGATGTTCCAGGTAATGGATTGTTCGCAGATAACGGATTTGAAGCGATTCGCATTCGGGATGAAAATGGAAAGCCCATTCGGTATTACTTCGAGGATGGGGATACGGTAGGTTATACCTACAAATACGAGTTTAGCAACCTATTGAATGGCTGGATTTATCGATTTGCACTGACCAGTTTTAGTTCTGGAGATCCGGATTTAAAAGTACCATCGCTGGAGTCCAGTACCTTAGCTACAGAGGTGTTGATCATTCCGGGACAACCACCGGTGGCACTGGATACGGTGGAAGAAATCGGAATTTTCCCAAATCCCTATTATCTGTCCGCGGTCTGGGATCGGTCTTTTTCTTCACCGCGAGCCAAGCGACTGTGTTTCTATAATCTTCCACAGCGGGCAGAGATTTTGATTTATGCTCCTTCTGGTGATCTTGTGAAACGGCTGGAACATCAAGCAGGATTGCAGCAGGCAGATATGGGGGAATGGCTGACCCAGATCGGTATCACAGCAGAAATTCCGCTCCAGATGGCAGGAAGTCTTCATTGCTGGGATCTAATTACAGAAGGGGATCTGGAACTGGCAAGCGGCTTATATTTCGTTGTTGTTCGGGATCTGGATACCGGCATACGGCGGTATGGGAAGTTTTTGATCGTGAAATGAAACAACGGTGATAAAATGATGTTTCACAATCGTGAGAGGAAACAGTAAATGAAGCGAGTATTTGTGACGCTCTTCGTGTTGCCGGTGCTGTTATGGGCACAGGATTATCCGGAAGTGAGTATTCACGAACTGATGACCATTCCGCAGGATTCATTGCAGGTGGGCAGTTTGCGTTCTGCTTACTTCGGCGATACCGTCTATGTGACAGGAAAAGTAATGGTACCGCCAGTGGTGGATCCGCTGAACAATCGTACCGTTATTCTGTGGGCAGGGAATCGGTGGGTTTCCTTTTTGTATGATACGACCGAAGGTTTGCAGGAGTACGCTGGTGTTAACATTCTCCAGTTTGACACGACAATTACTTCCACCTTTTTTGATCGCATTCGACCGGGTGACGTTA
>JALWUI010000093.1 GCA_027082775.1 Candidatus Kapaibacterium sp. | reverse complement strand
GGGAAGAGGTCCGCAAAGCTTACATCGATCGAGAATACATTTTTGATTTTACACCAGAGGAGCGGAAAGCAGAGATTCACGGGTACTCCAAGAAACCGGCGACCGGGTTCTGGGGAGCAATTGGACTTGGTGGAGAGTGGCTGGTAAAAGCGCCGCCGCTGGGCGATCACCCTATTTACCTGGAACCCTATGGATTTGTGATCTTTTCCCTGGATTTTGGCTTTTTGATTGCCGTGTTTCTGAGCTTGATTTTGCCTTCCTCTGTTGGGTATATGGCGCGTAAAGTAGAGCGGGAGATTATCAATACAAAGGCAAAAGTTCGATTGCAAACAGGCTTTTCCAATGATGTGATCGATTTGCTCACTCTTCCCGATGAAGAGTTGCTCAAGATATGGGAAGAACAACCGAGTCGAATTCGAGATGCCTTCCGGATTGTGTGGGAACGGACAATGCCGGAGGAAGTCAAAGAGCAAAAGCGTGCGTTTGTTGCTTTTGAGCAGGGATTTGAAGAAGGACAGGAAAATATTGTGGTGTTCCGCAACCAGATTCTATATGGCCGGATCAAAGAGCATTTTTCCTCGTATGTCGTGCAGGAAATTGTGGATACGAAAAAAGCGCGGATGTGGCAGAAAAATCATCTGCGGGTAGGATCGGCGATTAAGCTGTATATGTCGCACTATTTCAGCGAAGAGTATTCAAATGCAGTGACCGGAATGGCGTATGGAGGGGCGGCTTTGCTGATTATTGCCGTTGGAATTCGGGGATTAAAGTTTATTCCGGCAGTCCGTCCTTCGCTGATCTTCTTTGCAATCCTGCTGGAGTTTACGATGTTGTCTTTGTTGGCAACGACGCTGATCTTTACGCTGGAAGAAGAGCGAGCAGATAAGATGCTGAAGAAGCTGGAAGATGCCAGTAAGTCTCAGTTGGATGCGCTGGAAGCGGTGGCACAGGATATTCATAAAATGGCGGTGGCGTTGGAAGCCGGTACTCGGGAATTGATTCAGCGTCGGGTTGAAGAAGCGATTTCCGAATACCTTGCCAGTGAAGATCATTTGCAGCGGGCGGTAGCCCAGGCGATTCGAGAGAAAATTGTGGTTTCGCTGCGGCAATCGACGGTGACAGAATAGAAGCAGGAGCAGTTGAATGGCAGATTTTCAATTGCCCGACGATCCCGTCGTGCGGGAGTTGTTGCCAGAGTTCATCGATGATTGGATTCGGCAACTGGATGAGGATTTCCCTTCCATTTTTGCTGCTAAGGATGCCGCAGCAATGCGCCGGTTCGGACATACCATCAAAGGGTCGTGTTTCCAGTTTGGGTTACCGCACATTGCTGAGCTGGGTATCCGACTGATGCACTTAGCAGAAGAGCAGCAATGGGAGGAAATTGAGCCGATGCGGGATCAAATTCGGGAAGAGTTTGTGAAAGTGAAGCAAGCGCTGGGTTCCCAGGGGTAACTGCTTTGAGCCGTTGGTGATGCGAATCCTATACGGTGTGGGACAGACCTGTGGAATGATGGAGGAGAGCAAGGAATGGTAAAGAAAGGATTGCTTGCTGTGGGAGCAGGATTGCTGCTTGTAGGAATAACCGTTGCAGTCAATGCGCAGGTTCGTATTGCTGTGCTTCCTTTTCAGAATCTACACGGATTGGTGGACTACAACGAATTGTGTTATACCCTTGCCGATTCGCTGGCGAAGGCGCTGCAGCAAGAGCAGAATCAGCACTTTGTGGTGATTCACCCGGATACCGTGGATCTGGCGGTGCTGGAGGTGAACTTGAATCCGGACAATCCGCAGTTTCTCAGTGATCGATGGATCGTTGCCGCAAAGCTGGGAGCCGATAAGGTGATCACAGGGACACTGAACGTTCGATATGGCAAGGTTTTTGTCAATGTGTATGTCTACGATATGAAGACCAAAAAGGCAGAGTTTCAATTGCGGAATCTGTACCGATCACAAAAACAATATCTGGCGTTAGTCGGGCGTATTGTGCCGAAGTTGGTGAAATATTTCAACCAGTGATGGCAAATGGAGGATGCGTATGTCCTGGTGGGGTGGGTGGTCAAACCCCACGGTGTGGAAGGACGCTTTGTTGTGGAATTATTCCCTGAATTTGCGGCTGTAGAATCTATCGAAGCAGGGACAGAAGTCTATCTGGGATATTCCCAGCGCTTTGCCTTACCCTATACCCTGCAATCTGCTGTTGCGCGGGGAAAACACCGGCTTTTAGTCCAGCTCGAGCAGATTACCAGCCGGGAAGAAGTGTACCAGTTTCAGGAAATGGGGTTATTTGCTCCCCGTTCTGCGCTCCGTTTTGAACGAGAAACAGCACCGGCTGCAGAGCATCCCATTGTGGGGTATGAAGTGTGGGAAGAAGGAGCAACCCAGCCGTTCGGTACGGTCGTGGATGTGTGGGAAATGCCCGCCCACGAAGTGCTCGTAGTACGGCACCAGGAGGCTGACTACCCGATTCCCTGGGTAGAAGAATTTATCACTGCTGTGGATCACCAACGAAGAAAAATCACCGTTCGTCTTATGGAAGGACTGAGTGACATAGCGATGCCATTGCGGCGCACGGATGAGCAAGAAATGGATGAGAATTGATGTGATCACTGCTGTTCCGCAGATCATTACTCCCGTTTTGCAGACCAGCATTTTGAAGAAGGCGCAGGAACGAGGGGTGGTGGAAATTGTTGTCCATAATCTGCACGATTATGGACTGGGCAGATATCGCCAGATTGATGATGTGCCGTTCGGCGGCGGAGCGGGGATGGTCATTCGGTGTGAGCCGGTCTTTGCCTGCATTGAACAACTCCGGGCTGAACGCCAGTACGATGAGATCATCTATATGACGCCAGATGGAGAGCGGTTGACGCAGGGCATTGCGCAGGAACTTTCGCTCAAGCGCAATCTGATCATTCTGGCAGGGCATTACAAAGGGATTGATCAGCGGATTCGAGATGCCCTGGTTACGCGGGAGATTTCCATCGGGGATTACGTCCTGAGTGGGGGTGAATTGCCCGCATTAGTGCTCATCGATGCAATCGTGCGACTTCTCCCCGGTGCGCTGGGAGATGCGGAGTCTGCGTTAGCCGATTCCTTCCAGGCCGGGCTGC
Organism: Candidatus Kapaibacterium sp.; assembly: GCA_027082775.1. Lineage (GTDB taxonomy): Bacteria > Bacteroidota > Ignavibacteria > Kapaibacteriales > WFXC01 > WFXC01. Next base: position 18,917 of record JALWUI010000093.1, on the reverse strand, counting down.
TGGATCCGCCGATTTATACCCGCCCAGCAGAATTCCGGGGAATGAAAGTGCCGGAGGTATTGTTAAGCGGTGATCATCGGGCGATTGAAGCGTGGCGGTTGGAGCAGGCGATCAAAAAAACAGCAGAACGACGACCGGATTTGTTGGAAGAAACGGAGCCGAAGCAATGGCAGCAGGATTAGCAGTGGTTCTGATGAGTGGCGGTATGGATTCGGCAGTGTGTGCCGCTATAGCCAGAGAGGAAGGCTACGACATTGCCGCATTGCACCTGAATTACGGACAGCGGACTGAGCGTAAAGAACTGGAAGCTTTCCACGCCCTGGCGGATTTCTATCAGGCAGTTCAACGGCTGGTGGTCTCTGTTGAGCATCTGGCAAAAATCGGGGGAAGTAGCCTGGTCGATGAGCAAATGGAAATCCCGGAGCCTCAATTGAATACTGATCAGATTCCAAATACATACGTGCCGTTCCGGAATGCTCATATCTTAGCCATTGCAACCAGTTGGGCGGAAGTGCTGGGTGCAAACGCCATTTTTTATGGCGCTGTCCAGGAGGACAGCAGTGGCTATCCGGATTGCCGACAGGAGTTTATCGAAGCGTATCAGCGAGTCATTGATGTAGGCACAAAACCGGAGACCAGTATTATCCTGAAAGCACCGTTACTCCACCGTTCGAAAGCGGAGATTGTGCAGTTAGGAGCTTCTCTTGGCGTTCCTTTTCACCTCACTTGGAGTTGCTATCAGTCGGAAGACCGTGCCTGTGGTGTCTGTGAATCCTGCGCTTTGCGCCTGCGAGGATTTCAGCTAGCAGGGATTGAAGATCCAATCCCCTACATTCGCAAACCGTGGTACGCCGGGAGTGTGGCGGAGCAGTCATAAATATTGCCACTGGCTGAGTTACCTCCTGCTGATCAGCCTGTTGAGTAGCGCACTGGCGCAGCGCCCAACAGTGGCATTGGTATTAAGCGGGGGAGGAGCACGCGGACTGGCGCAAATTGGTGTTTTGAAGGTTTTTGAGCGATATCAAATTCCAATTGATGTCATTGCTGGCACCAGTATCGGAGCAGTTATCGGTGGTTTGTATGCTGCTGGTTATTCTGCTGAAGAGCTGGATAGTTTAATGCGATCGATCCACTGGGAAGCGTTGTTTGCGCTGCAGCGTGAGCGGGAGCGAACAAATCAATTTCTGGATCAACGGTATGCCGAAGATCGGAGCATTCTCCAGCTCCGATTCCGCAACTGGCAACCAGTTTTGCCTCAGGCGATTTCGGAGGGATACCGGATTGCCACGCTGTTTCAGCAGTTCGTGTGGAATGCACCGTACCACGCCCGGAATTTCGACAGTCTCCGCATTCCTTTCCGGGCGGTTGCGACAGATTTGGTCTCAGGACAGGCGGTGATTCTGCGGCGGGGAGATCTGGCACGAGTGCTGCGTGCCAGTGCAACGATTCCTATCCAGTATACTCCCGTAGAAATGGATTCACTCCTGCTGGTCGATGGAGGATTGGTGGCAAATATTCCTATTGCTGCCGTGCAAGAGTTTACGCCGGATATCGTGGTTGTTGTCAATACAACATCGCCATTGTTGCCACCAGAAAAGCTCACGACTCCCTGGGCAATCGCTGATCAGGTGGTGTCGGTTGCAATGCGGCAAAACCTGCAAGCCCATATTCAGGAAGCCGATGTGGTGATCACACCTGCACTGGGCAAGCATCCTTTTACCGACTTTACCCACTTAGAGCGATTGATTGCACTGGGGGAAGAAGCAGCAGAAGCACAAATGTCGAAGATTTTAGCGTTACTGCAACGCAAAAGGTTGCCAGAGGACAAAGCGGGATGGCGACAGTTGCGTAATCCCTGGAACAATACCCTAACCATTCGCTCAGTTGAGTGGTTGACCCCTTTACCGATCCCTCTGGAATTGGATTCTCTTGTGTGCGCATTTCAGGGAATGCCATTGAATTCGCAAACCCGAAAAGCGATGGTGGAAAGGACGGCACGGTGGTTCCGACGCCGTAACTTCGCATTTGGAGCTTTACACTGGATTGCCTTTGATACAGTTCGTCAAACGCTATGGATCGACTATACCCGTGGGGTGATCGACACCATTCTCATCACGGGTTATCAGGAAATTCCACAGCAGCAAATTCGCCAGTTTTTGCCGTTTCGGGAAGGACAGCCATTTCGTACCGACGCAGCCATTCAGGGGTGGAAACAATTGATGAATTCAGGCTTGTTTGCCGATGCGGCAATCCGTGCAGAGGAAAGCAGCTATGGAAAAGTTCGAGTGGTTGTGTCAGTGAGGGAACGGGCGACCACTGTACTGCGCATCGGGGGACGAGTCGATAATGAACGGCATTCCCAGATTTTTGCTGAATTGTCCGAAGAGAATGCTTTTCATAGAGCGCATCAACTGGCGTTGTGGGTTGGAGGAGGACAGCGGAATTTAACTGCGGAGTTGCGCTTTCGATTTTCCCAGCTTATTCTTCCGACGCTTTCGCTCCAGGCTCGCGTTTTTTATCAGTGGTGGCACTACTTCCGATATCGTGAGCGATTGGTTGACGATCGATGGGAGCATTCCCGCGTTGGTGCAGAACAGTTTTTTCGCTATGGCATTCGGCTCCAGGGATACCGCCGGATTCAGCGCGATGGATTGCTTCTGGGCGAACTGCGGTTTGAATTTTTAAAGCAGCGGTTTGAGGAAGAGCAGCAGCAACAAATGCTTCCCTACCGCCCCCTGCTGACAGCAACGGTGGGATTGGTGTATGATTCCCGCAATAATGTGGATTTCCCGGATAGCGGTCGAAAAATTCAGCTCAGCTTTGAATCTCCCTTGCTTGTGTTCCCGAACGGCTACCACTTTTCTAAAGCCCTTTTTGCCTATCAGCAATGGGTGCCGATTGCCGCAACGCAGAAGATTGCTTATGGCTTTTTCGCTGGCTTTGGTGACCGGACGCTCCCTCGTGCCGAATACTTTCGGCTGGGAGGCGAACGAACATTTCCCGGATTGTATGAGTCTCAGTGGGTAGGAACACAGACTTTGCAGGCACATTTGCGATGGCGGTATCAATTGCCCATACGGATTTTGTTTGATACGTATCTTGAAATGCGAGCAGCCGTTGCCGGGATGTGGAATCAACCATCCGCTATTCAATTGCGGGGTTTGCGATATGCCGTTGGACTTTCATTGATGATTGCAACCCCGATCGGTCCTGCCAGCTTAACGGTGGGACGAGGCATTGCCTATAGAGATCGAGCGTATTGGACACCCGTACGAGTATTTTTCCAGATCGGAAAGGGATTGTGATGCATACAAAAATCCAGCAAATCCGGAAGCGGAACGGCGAAATTGTACCGTTCGATCAACAACGAATTGAACGGGCAATTGCTAAAGCTTTGCAAGCAGCGGGCAAGAAAGGAGTGGCGGAACGTTCGAAAGTCCTTGCCCGAATGGTCGTTCAGAAACTGGCAGAAACGGTCGCTGGTGGAATCCCGACCGTTGAGCAGGTACAGGATGTGGTTGAACAGGTGCTGCAACAGACCGGGTTGACCGATGTTGCAACACTGTATCATCAGTATCGACAACAGCGGGCGCTAATTCGGAAAGAAAAGTGTCGGGTACTCCGTAAATCTGAACTGGATGAGATCGACAAACGATTTGATCTTAATGCGTTGCAAATTCTGGCGACTCGCTATTTGCGCAAGGATGAAACGGGTGCTATCATTGAAACTCCCCGACAACTTTTTGAACGAGTGGCAGTTCACGCTGTCCTGCCTTCCGTGATCTTTGATCCAGCCCTGCGCCGAAAGAAACCTGGTCATCCTTTTCGCACTGAACGGCGGCAGTTGCAGAAGTGGGAGGGAAAAGCCGCAATTGGAAATTTTGCATTGAATCGCTATCATTTGCAAGGGCTGTATCGGGTCTATCGGCGACATAATGCAGCAGGATGGTTGCGCTATTCGCTGGAGGAAATTCTGGAGTTGCTGGCAAAAGGACACCTGGATCATTATGCGGAAGAAGTGCAGACATATTTCGATTTGATGACGCAAAAAAAGTTTCTCCCCAATACGCCGGTGCTGGCAAATTTCGGTACGTCGATGGGACAGGGGATGGCGTGCTTTGTGCTGGCAATTGAAGATAGCCTGCGGGCAATTATGGAGACTTTGAAACAGGCAGCGTTGATTTTTCAAAGTGGAGGAGGATGTGGCTATAACTTCTCTGCACTGCGCCCGAAGGGGGATATTGTCCGCTCTACTGGTGGACAGAGCTCCGGTCCGGTTTCCTTTATGCGCCTGTTCGATACGATGACGGATGTTATTAAGCAGGGAGGAATTCGGCGCGGGGCGAATATGGGCATTCTCAATCTGGATCACCCGGATATTGAGGAATTTATCGCTGTTAAGCAACAGCCAGATGTGCTGACTAACTTTAATCTCAGCGTGCTTATTCCTGAACACTTCTGGCAGGCATACAAAGAGGAAGCTTTGTTCTCTTTGATCAATCCTCGAACGGGCAAGCCGGTGCGGTCAATGCCCGCGCGGGATTTGCTGCAAAAAGTGGTAGCAGCGGCGTGGAAGAGTGCAGAGCCGGGAGTGTTGTTTGCTGACAACATCAATCGCTACAATCCGCTGTTAGAGGTGCTGGGTCCCATTATGGCAACCAATCCGTGTGGAGAAGTGCTGCTGTATCCCAACGAATCCTGCGACCTGGGATCGGTGAATCTCTGGCAGTTTGTACACGACGGACAGGTGCAGTGGGAAGCCTTGGAGCGAACGGTTCGAACGGCAACGCGATTTCTGGAAAATGTGCTGGAAATCAATGCATATCCCAATCACCGAATTGAGCGGCAAACGCTCCTGGCACGCAAAATTGGTCTGGGCATTATGGGACTGGCTGAAGCATTGTACGAGTTGGGCATTCCCTACAATAGCGGTGAAGGCATCGAATATATTGCTCACTGGGCAGAAACCATCAATTATTTTTCCAAGCTGGAATCTGTTCAATTGGCACGGGAGCGGGGCAGTTTCCCGCTGTTTGCCAAAAGTCGATTCACCGAAGACTTTTTGCCCATAGCAGGGTATCAGCAGCCAGCGCTCTGGCACTACGACTGGAATGAAGTGGTAAGTCAAATTCACCGGTATGGTATTCGGAACACGTACACAACGGTCGTGGCACCAACAGGATCGATTAGTATGATTGCGGGTACTTCGTCGGGCATTGAGCCGGTCTATCGCCTGGTGTATGAAAAGCGGGTATCCATCGGGAATTTCTATTATGTCGATCCCGTTTTTGAGCGGAAAATGGAAGAACTGGGGGTGTGGTCGGAAGCCTTTCTTCGCACCGTTGCGGTCAATGGGGGCAGCATTCGAAACTTCCCGACCATTCCACCCGAAATTCGCCGCATTTTTGTGACCGCCTATGATATTACGCCGGAAGATCACGTCTATGCGCTGGCAGCCGTGCAGCGATGGGTGGATTCGTCCGTTTCCAAAACGGTGAATTTTCCCGAAGAAGCTACGCAAGCGGAGATGCAGAAAGTGTTTTTGTTGGCACACCAGTTGGGCTGTAAGGGGTTAACTGTTTACCGCAGTGGTTCTCGACACGATGTGTATGTTCCCGCGGTACCTAAAGCTGGCAAACGGTGGAAGGTATATCGGGAGCAAAAGGTGCGCGGGCAGTCGCTCTATGCACAGGAAGGAGTTCCATCGTCAGAGGAAGCCAGTGACCAGGGGGAACGCCGCTGCCCGGTTTGTGGTTCGCCCCTGATCAAGCGAGAAGGGTGCTGGCAATGCCCCACCTGTGGATGGATGGCTTGCCAGGTGTAGGTTCGACTCTTTGTGATTCCAGAGACCAGCAGGATTGTTTAAGACTGCCAGTACTCCGGATGGGCACGAAACCATTCGATCGTGCGACGCAACCCTTCTTCAATGTCTACTTTGGGCGTCCATCCCAGGCTCCTCCGCAGTTTGCGGTATGAGCAGACGCTTCGCTCTACCTCGCCGGGGATCGGATCTGCGTAAATCGGTTCTCCTTCGAATTGCATTAAGTGTTTGAGAAGCTGGAAGAGCGTGTTAATGCTGAGCTCAAAGGCTGTGGAGCAGTTGAAAATGCCGTATGCATCATCACGTAAGCCAATGAGATTTGCCTGTACGGCATCGGCAACGTAGAGAAAGTCCCGGCTCTGCGTCCCATCGCCATAAATAACAGGCGCTTCGCCGCGCAACATTTTGGAGATAAAAATCGCAATGACGCCGGCTTCGCCTTTGGGATTCTGACGCGGACCATACACGTTTGTGTACCGTAAGCTCACGTGTGGGATCTCTCGAACAAGGCGGTAGTAAACCAGGAATTTTTCACCCCACAGTTTCGAGACGCCATAAGGGGATAGCGGACGTTTGGAATGCCGTTCATCTGCCGGGAAAAAGTGTTGTTGTCCGTAAATAGCACCACCACTGGATGCGAAAATGATTTTTTTAACTCCCGTTTTCCGTGCCGCTTCGAACAGATTCAGGGAGCCTATAATGTTCGTTTGGATGTCAGATTCTGGATGTTCTAGCGAATGTCGTACATTGGTCTGGGCAGCGTGATGATTGAGTACGTCGAATTTTTCTTCGGCAAAGACATCCGCAATTGCTGGATCGGCAATATCCATTTCGACGATCTTCGCTAAGGGATGCACGTTCTCCCGGCGTCCCGTTGAAAAATTGTCAATGACAACGACCTCGTGCCCCTCTTCAATGTAGGCATCGACAATATGCGAGCCAATGAACCCCGCGCCTCCTGTGACCGCAATTTTCATTTGTTGCTTCCCTCTGCATTTGTTGTGTTACTTGACCGTGGATCGGAGAAAAGAACTGCAAATATCGGGAAATTTTTGCAAACACGGAAAGCTGGGGGAGAACGAAAGAGGGGATAAAAGGGGGCTACTATCGGAGCGACAACGAGGACAGGGGCAAAAGGGGGAAGGATAGCCCGGTAGAAAGGTTGCGAGTAGTTTTCACAAATTAGCGGAACAATTCTTTGATCATTCCCCAGGTTCGGCGGAAGGAACTGACTGTGTGAGTAACGGTAATGGTTTCGCTATAGAGCGGCGGCAAATTTGCTGTCCGCACCGCTTTGAGGCGGTATTGGTAGATATTTGCTTGCGTTTTGGGGTGCGGCGTTGCTTTTTGAAAAGCGTCAGTGTCGACGAAGCGGTAAGTGGCAGCAAAGCCTTTAGCCGGTAGTTCACCGATTTTGTAAAATTCTTCCTCTTTTGCTCGCTTCCGCTCGACTTCAAAGCGTACAATATGCGTCTCGTCCAGCGTACGCCATTCCAGCACAATTTGATCATCCTCGGATTGAGCGGTGAAAAACGCTAAGGATAGAATTTCGGCTGACAGCCATACGACTGCCACCAGCACCAGGGATAGACCGATGAGCATTTGTCGTTTCATCATACTGCGAATTTACGAAATTTTTTGCGTTTACCATACAAAAGAAACCCTCTTCTGCCCCCTTCGGTTACAGCAGAAGAGGGTGCTGCGGAGGGCATGGGCTTTGTCAGTCCATAATTTTGCGGAGAAATGCCGGTTTATCCATCGTTCCGGTTTTGGGAACAGGCTCTGACTGATCGGTACTCTGGGCGGAACGACGGATATAAGCGGGCGTGTCGTATCGCTTGAGCTGATCGCTGCCCCGTGGCGGCGTCGGGAGGGTTTGCGGTGTGGGAGAGGAAATGGGAGTTGCGGAAGCAGGAGTTGGGTTGAAATTGACTGTCTGCGCAGCCGCTTGTCGGGGAGCGTGCTGGTGTTGTTCCTGCTGAACAGAAAATCCGGTAGCGATCACCGTGATCGTGATCGACGGATTTTCCTGGAGGGACTCATCGAAGACGACCCCGTGAATGAGGTTGACTTCTTCACCAGCCGATTCTTCAATGAAGCTGATCGCATCGCTGACTTCCTGCATCGTGAGTGAAGGATCGGCGGTAATATTGATGAGCAATCCACGAGCACCTTCGATGGAGATCCCGTCTAACAGAGGCGAAGCGATAGCGGATTGCGCTGCTTCCAGTGCTCGATTTTCGCCTGTTGCACTGCCGATGCCCATTAAGGCATCGCCAGTGTTTGCCATAATTGTGCGCACGTCAGCGAAGTCCACGTTGATGTAACCAACGCCGGAGATAATGTCAGCAATACCGCGCGTTGCATTATAGAGAACTTCGTCCACTTTGAGGAAGGCTTCAATGACCGGCGTATGCGGATCGATGATTTCCAGCAGTCGCTGGTTGGGGATCACGATGAGGGCATCCACGTGCTGCCGCATTTCCGCAATTCCCGCTTCAGCAATTTTCATCCGTTGTTTCGCTTCCCACGCAAAGGGCTTGGTCACAATGCCAACAACTAATGCTTGCAGTTCACGAGCAACCTGAGCGATCAATGGTGCTGCACCGGTACCCGTACCACCGCCCATCCCGGCGGTGACGAACACCATATCGCTACCATCGAGAAGTTCCCGGATTTCATCCAGACTTTCCTGCGCGGCTTTTCGCCCAATATCGGGATTTGCTCCGGCACCTAAGCCTTTGGTTAGCTCTTTTCCCAATTGCACCTTGATGGGTGCCAGACTGCGTTCCAGTGCCTGCAAGTCGGTATTTGCCACGATGTACTCCACCCCTTGCAGTTCGCGGCGGATCATATTATCAACTGCATTACCGCCGCCCCCGCCGACACCCACTACTCGGATACAAGCGCCCGGTGTCGAAGTTGTCACGTAATCAATCACGGCTCGCCCCTTTCTATTTATTGCTACACCCTTTTGTTCTCACAATTCTTGCAGAAACCTGCGAACTTTTTCCAGAACCGTCCTGGGAAATGAGCTGGATATCCGGCTGTAAGATGGAGAATCGGTGACCGGCGGATGTTCCAGAGCATACAGCAGTAGTCCGATACCCGTTGCATATTGCGGCGCGTACACTTCCTGCGCTAATCCTGAAGGATTGATATGTTGAGGAAATCCAATGCGCACCGGCATACCGGTGATTTTTGCCGACAGTTCCTCTAAGCCCGGAATGAGGGCACCACCACCAGTAAAAACGATACCGGCTGACAGGTGTTCTGCGTAGGAAGATTGGACCAGATCTGCCATTACAAACTCGACAATTTCCTCCATCCGCGGCTGGATAATTTCTGTCAGCAGTGACCGGGAAAGTTCCAGCGGAGCACGTCCTCCAATTCCCGGTAGCAGGATCGTTTCATCCTCCGCGAGGGAATCCCGGAACGTGTGTCCGTACTCCCGTTTCAGTTGTTCAGCCTGTTGCGATAAGATGCCAAAAGCGCGGCGAATGTCGTCGGTAACCTGGTTGCCGCCGATGCCGATGACGTCCGCATAACGAAGCACCTGAGATTCAAAAACGGCAATGTCCGTTGTTCCGCCTCCAATGTCTATGAGAGCCACCCCTACTTCCATTTCTTCAGGGGTCAGGACTGCTTTGGCACTGGCAATGGGCTCAAGGACCAGATCAGAAACTTCAAAACCAGCGCGCCTGACACAGCGATGAATGTTTTCGACCGCGGTGATCAGAGCCGTCACCAACTGAATTTTTGCCTCCATCCGAATGCCGCTCATTCCGACAGGATCGATGATCCCATCCTGCCCATCGATGATGTATTCCTGGGGGATGAGGTGCAAAATGCGCCGATCGCTGGATAAGGGAATACGTTGCGCTTCTGATAACAGGCGATGCAGGTCCTCCTCGGTGATTTCGTGGTCCGGATTGGCGATTGAAATCAACGAAGTCGTTTGGATGGTTTCGATATGATCGCCCGCAATGCCAGCAATGACCTCATCTACCTGCGTACCAGCCTGTTGTTGAGCCGCTTCCATAGCACTTTGAATTGCCTGTACGGTTTTCTGGATATTAACCACAACGCCACGGTGAAGCCCCTGGCTATCAGCTTGCCCAATGCCGACGATCGTCGGTGCGCCCTGTTCGACAACAGCGATGAGTGCACAGATTTTGGTTGTACCAATATCTAACGCGGCTAATATTGTGCCGTCGGCATAGCCGCCCTGGCTTGAAGATTGCTGGCGTTGTGCCATCGGCGCGCCCTTTTTTTGGATATTATAACTCTCTGTTTCCACCGGAAATCTATCAGTTGGGTGTACGCGAAAAGCTGTTGTCCTGCCGGTGTCTGGAGCAATTGTTCTGCTTTGTCCCATTGCTGCGGTAACTGCTGAGGATCGAAGAGCAAAACCGTCGTCGTGGGGATAGTCGTAGCAACGCCATAATAGTCATCACGTAGCATAATTTCAGAAATTCGTTGTGAAAGAGCTGGAAATTGAGAGAGTGATTGCGCAAGGAGGCGAGCGGTGGAGGCGGAATGAACGTGCAGAATCGGCAAACTCAGAGGCGTGCGGAAGGAACGGTAGGGAACAAGGGTATCGGGAAGTAAAAGTTTTGGCACGGAATTTCTTACTACTACAAACGCTACAGGGCGTTTTTCAACAACGTGAATGGTCAATGTCTGATAACTTCGATGCAGCGAAACGTGTTGAACAAAAGGATGACGGAGCAATGAAGAAGCGATCGTTGCGAAATTTCCCGAACTATGTGCACGGGCTATCGCGGAATCCGAAAGAAGAGCCTGCAACTCCGCAGGGTCGAGAAGCTGGCAGCCGGTAATCTGGATTTTCGTAATGGGCATGCGGGCTTTCCACAGCCCAGTGGCAGCGCCGATGCCTGCCAGTACAATGCCGGTAACGACGATCCATAGAGACCGTGTCGATAAAAGATGCTGCATGCCTTACCGTCTCGCTCCTGTAGGGACACGATGGAAGTACTCCCCGGAAGGAGCTTCCGTCTGTCCCTACTGTTTCTCTTCCGTCTTTTTTGAAACTTCTTCGGTTGCAACTGCTTTATGCTGCTGCGGACATAAAGCAGGCAAGCGTCAATCGAAATGTAAATTTACGACAAAATTTTGAAATGCACAACACCTGTGCGGAAATCGATAAAATTTTTCGGGAAAAAAGGCACGTAAAAGGCAGACGATGATGCATTTTGTAGAAGCAATGAAACAGTTTCTCCAGTACTGTGGCGTAGAGCGTGGATGCTCGGATCATACGTTGCAGGTTTATAGCCACGCATTGTCTCAACTCTATGATTTTCTGGTTGAAGAGACACAGCAACGAAAAATTCCGTTACAGCATATTTCCCTTGCTCTCCTCCGCCTCTTCGTTGGGTATCTCTATGATCAGGGGCTTTCGTTGCGCAGCATAGGGACAAAAATTGCCGCTGTCCGGTCTTTTTTTAAGTACTGTGTGCAGCAGGGATGGCTGGAGCAGAATCCTGCGCAGCTTCTTGCAATCCCGAAAACGGAGCAGCGACTGCCGGGATTCCTTCGGGAAGAAGAAATCAATGCTATTTTAGCCAGGCTTGAAAAGGAGGCAATCGAAAGCCGGGATCCGATCAAGATTCGTAATTGGGCGATCTTCGAGTTACTCTATGCTACGGGAATGCGGGTGGGAGAGCTTCTGCGGTTAACCATTGTCGACGTGAACCTGGCGCTGCGGGTGGTGCGCATTGTTGGTAAGGGAGGCAAAGAGCGTCTTGTGCCTATGGGAGAGCAGGCACGACGGGCGGTGATGCACTATCTGGAAATTCGAGATACCCTGTTCAAACCCAAAACAGATATATTTTTTGTTTCTAAATCTGGCAAACCACTCTCTTACTCGGATATCTACCGGCTAGTTCGACGGGTGCTGGAAGAAGGAAATATCGAGGCGCCACGCAAAAGCCCACACCTGCTCCGGCATACGTTTGCAACCCACCTGCTGAATCGAGGAGCGGATCTGCGAGCGGTCGGAGAATTTCTGGGACATCAGTCATTGCGGACCACGCAGGTTTATACGCACGTCAGCATTGAGCATTTGAAGCGATCCTATCGTACGGCGCATCCGCGAGCATAGTGATGGAACAGGTACGGATCGGCGTTGCTGGTGTTGGGCATCTGGGGCGGATCCACGCGCGGCTGTGGAAGCAGCAGCCTGCTGCCCAACTTGTCGGAGTGTACGACATTGATCGGGGACGGACTGCCGAAATTGCAGCAGCCTTAGCGGTAGAAGCATTTCCCAGTTTTTCAGCCTTACTCCAGCAAGTGGATGCGGTCGCTATCGTGACACCGACAACAACACACTACACCTTAGCAAAGGAGGCGATGGAGCGGGGAAAGCATTGTTTTATTGAAAAGCCCATTACATCCACGTATGCGCAGGCACAGGAGCTGGCGGCGCTGGCTGCACAGCAACGCGTTGTGTTGCAGGTGGGACATATTGAGCGGTTTAATCCTGCGTTGCAGGTGCTGAAGCAGTACGAGCTGCATCCTGTGTTTATTGAAGCACATCGACTGGCACCGTTCAAGCCGCGATCACTGGATGTTTCCGTTGTGTTTGACTTGATGATCCACGATCTGGACATCGTCCTCTGGCTGCTGAAGCAGTATCCAAAAGACGTTATTGCAAATGGAGTCGCCGTTCTCACTCCGCATACCGACATTGCCAATGTCCGACTCACTTTTGACCGGACAGTTGTCAATCTTACCGCCTCGCGACTATCCCGTAAGGTGCTGCGCAAAATGCGGATCTTTCAGGAAGGAGCATATTTTTCTGTGGATTTTGCAGATCAGCAGGTTGAAGTCTATCGCCTGATGCCAAAGCAAGAAGTATCATCGCACCACTTAGCGAGGATTCTGGGATCGATCGAGGATGGAGTGGAGGAACGAACGATTGTTTATGAACGTCCAGAGACACCCCAGGGGAATCCGTTACTGCTGGAGCAACAGGTGTTTCTGGAGTCTATTCTGCAGGGACGTCCGCCGGCTGTTTCAGCAGAAGAAGCGGCGGAGGCTTTGCGATTGGCGGAGGATATTGAGCAGGTTATTTTGCGCCAATCCATCTGAAAAGTTAAGGGATGTAGAAAAGTGGTCGGGAAACAGGGCTCCACGGAAACGGAGAACCTGCAAGGATCAGAATGATCATTATGCCACTCCACAGCAAAACGGTTTTCCGCTTCTGTTTAACTTGCTCCTGCCGCTGAACTTTCATTCGCTGGAGATGCGCCAGCGCCACAGTAATGAGCATCAGCACCGGATGTTCCAGAAACCAGAAGCGTAAGGACGTTGTTCGCATTGCTAAGCCTGGATTGGCAAGTGCCTGGGAGACAGGGATGCTAAAGAAAGCATAGAGCAGCAGTCCCAAGATCAGTTGCAGAGTCACGAGGGTAGCAATCCCGTGGACAATTTGTGTATCTCTGTCTTCCCACACCGTTCTAAAGCGGGTGGAGCGGTACAGCGCAAAGCCCAGCAGTGCCAGAAGAATCCAGCGAATCCAGGCGTGCAGAAAAAGAATGCCTTCGTACATTGTGTTTTCTGCGATTACTGGTACTGTTCATATTGTTGAGGATCGAACCAGATGAACTTATACAATCGCCGATCCATTGAGTTGTTCCGGTAGTCCCGAACGTAAGGTTGAACGAATCGATAATCTTCGTCGTAGAAAATCAGCAGCATTGGCGCATCATTGATAGCGATCTGCTCCGCTTGCAAATACAACTTCATTCGTTCCTGCTTGTCTAAGGTTTGCAGTGCTTGTTCAAAGATCCGATCGAATTCTGGATTCTGATAGCGTGTTGAATTGATGGGACTAATGCCACCATCGGGAGGGACTAACTTTCCGTACAACAGATTCAGGAAATTTTCGGGGTCTGGATAGTCAGCGATCCACCCCAGGCGAAAGAACGGAGCTTTTCCGGCATCGATTTCTTCCAGATGCCGAGCCCATTCCACCTGCTTGAGGTGCACGGTGATGCCTAAGTTTTCCTGCAGCATTGACTGGATCGCTTCGGCAATCTGTACATTGCGCCCACCACCACTGTTGAGTTGCAGGGTAATTTCGGGAAATCCTTTGCCGCCGGGGTAGCCAGCTTCTGCCAGCAGTTGCTGCGCTTTTTCTGGATCGAAGCGATACCCGCGGATTTGCTCCGCTGGATAGTCTGGCATCGAGGGAGGTACTAACCCATAATGCGCAGGTCCTGCTGCCTGTCCGTGCAGAACGTACCGGATGATGCGTTCTCGGTCCACTGCGTAGCAGAATGCCTGTCGGATCCGTTTGTCTTTGAAAATATCGCTGGTGGTCAGCATTCCGTAGTACTGCGTGGAAAGGGCGGGCACGCGAAAGAGCTGGTATTTTTTGTATTCTCCCTTCGCCTGTTTGTTTTCATCGATGATGTCCGGGAAGAATTCCGAAGGGATTCGGTAGCATTCTTCTAAGTTCCCCTGCCGGAATTCCAGCAGTTGGGTTTTGTTGTCTTTGATGAAACTGAAAACAATCGCATCCAGAAACGGAAGCTGGTTCCCTGCTGAGTCTCGCATCCAGTAATTCGGATTCCGTCGTAAACGAAGCTCCTGGTCAGGCTTCCAGTATTCAAAGATGAAGGGACCGCTTCCAACCGGATTTTTGAAAAAATCCTGTTTATAGAATTCCACGGCTTCCTTCGGGTAGATGTAGCAAAAACTGAGAGCCACGTAGTATTCAAAGGGAGCGAAGGGTTTCAGCAGGCGGATCTGGAATGTGGAATCGTTCAACGCTTTGAATCCTTCGATTCGGGAAACCGTCAGGGGAACATTTTCGGTTGCTGCTTTTTTCGTGGCTTCATAGTACGCATCAGCGCCCAGCACTTTGCCGCGGAAGTAGTCGAACCCAATCGTTCCACTGCGGAAGTCGCACAGGCGATGGAAGCAGTATTCAACATCGAAGGCGGTGAGGCGCCGACCTTTCCCGTTGGGAAAGCACGGGTTATCGTGGAAGTACACATCCGTTCGGAGGTGATAGGTGTAGGTGAGCCCATCTTCGGAAACTTCCCAGCGCTTTGCCAGCGCCGGCTGGAGCCGAAGATTTTCATCAATGTACAGCAATCCGTCGTAGATTTGCTCAGCGATGTGGGCGGAGGTTGCATCATTGATCCGAACGGGATCTAAAGAGCGGAGCTCACCGGTTTCGTTGACACGAAAAATGCCGCCATAGAATTTTCCACCGGCGGCAGGGCGGAACGCTGCAATGGTTGCTTCCTCTTGCGAACAGCCTGCGATGAACAAGAAAGCTCCGACAAAGAGAATAAGCGGAATAATTGATTTTAGCATCGCCCCTCTTGTTTGTTGCTTTACAAGTCCAGCGAGCATTGGATGTTTCCCGTTGTTGCCGGTTTATTAGATCCTCAAGGCTCCGTTTTTGGTAGAAACAACCTCTACCAGACAATTGATATCGCTTACCCGCTGCGGCGTGGCTTTCTGAAAAGCAGCCGTCCGACAGCGGGGGATAGTTCTACACGCCAGCTTTTGTTTCTTCACTTCAGAAACCGCAAAGATACGAAACTCTGACCAGTGGGTCGGAAACCGGAAAGCAGGAAGCGTCGCTACACCTGCCGGAGTTTTTGTATTTTTGAAGTTTCGTGCACACGTGCAACGTAGTGGGTTCGAGATTTAAGGAAAGGGAAGGCAATGAAAAAAACACGGTTTTTTGCAATCCATCAGCGTCTGGGCGCTAAAATCGTCGATTTTGCAGGCTTTGCTATGCCCGTACAGTACCCAAAGGGGATCATCCACGAGCATCTGGCAGTGCGGCAATCGGTTGGGCTTTTTGATGTTTCCCATATGGGCGAGTTTGAAATCCGGGGTGTCGATGCCGAGGCTTTTTTGCAATACGTGACCATTAACGATGTGAAAAAGCTGTATGAAGGTCGGGCGCAGTATTCGGCAATGTGTAAAACAGATGGTGGGTTGATTGATGACCTGCTGGTTTATCACCTGGGCGATCGATATATGATGGTGGTGAATGCGGCAAATATTCAAAAGGACTATGAATGGCTGCAAGCGCATCGCCAGTCTTTTGATGTGGAAATTGAGGATTTAAGCGATGCCATCAATCTGCTGGCGGTGCAGGGACCAAATTCGCTGAAAACGCTGCAAAAGATTGCATCGGTGGATCTGGAGCCGGTTAAGTATTACCACTGGGTGTGGGGAGAAGTGGCGGGTGTGGAAATGATCATTTCCCGCACAGGATATACCGGTGAGCTGGGGTTTGAGCTGTATTTCCGCGGTGATGAAGCAGTGGCGGAAAAGGTATGGAATGCCATTATGGAAGCGGGTGAAGAGTTCGGCATTGAGCCAGCGGGATTGGGCGCTCGCGATACGCTGCGTCTGGAAAAAGGATACTGTCTGTATGGCAATGACATTGACGAAACGACCAATCCGCTGGAAGCAGGGCTGGGGTGGATCACGAAGCTCAAAAAAGGGGATTTTATTGGACGAGAGGCTTTGCTGAAAGTGAAAGAGGAAGGAGTTCGACGTCGATTGGTTGGGTTTGTTACCGGTTCTGAACGCTACATTCCTCGCCACGGTTATGAAATCGTTGCTAATGACGAGGTTGTCGGCACGGTTACCAGTGGCAATATCTCACCAATTCGCAAGGAGGGGATCGGAATGGGATACGTGCCGGTGGAATACAGTACAGAAGGGACCGAATTGAAAGTACGCCGTGGCAAGCGAGAGTTTCCGGTGCGGATCCATTCCCTTCCCTTCGTGTGAGAACGGCAATCCAGATGACCGGATAGATGCTAATTGCTGGAAACGGACAGGGCAAAGGTTAAACAGGGGGATGCAGTACGAATGAAAGTGACCGTATTGGGAGCTGCCGGAAGTCGATGTGGGGTTTATAGTGCAACCTGCTTGCAGGTCGATACCCATTTGCTGATCGACGCAGGACATCTGGGCGCACTGCCCGTTGAGCAGTGGCAATCCATAGAAGTCGTTTTGTTGACCCACGCTCATTTTGATCATATTGCAGATCTCCCATTTCTACTTGGCTGTACGTGGCAGCAGCGGCAAATGCCGCTTCGGATCTATGGACATCCTGCCACATTGCAGGCGGTGCAGCAACATTTGTTCAATGACACGATCTGGACGGACTTTCGCAACTTGCGCTTGCCGGACGGACAGGACCCAGTCGTGCACTTCGAATCCGTTGAAGCCGGACAACTCTTCCGCATTGATTCGTATTATGTCATTCCCTTTCGCAGCAATCACCCGGTGCCAACCCTTGGATATGTGGTGAAGCAGGGTGATCGAGGATTTGCCTTTACTTCTGATACCGGACCGAATCCTCAGGTGTGGGAAATGGTGAATGCCGATGCGCAGATTAAGGCGGTGATAACGGAAGTTTCACTCCCCAATCGTCTTTCTGCTGAAGCAGCAGCGGTAGGACATTATACGCCGCAGTTGCTGCGAGAAGATCTCCGTATTGTGCGCCGCACGGATGTCACCATATATGCAGTGCACTGGAAGCCCGAGCTTGAAGCGGAGGTGTTGCGCGATATTGCAACTGATCTGCCAACAGTTGTTGTGCTTCGCGGTGGTGAGCAATTGGAGTTTTAGACTTGCTCCTTGCAAGCTGTTCCTGCAAATCAATTCGCCGCAGTGGCACGCCGCTGGTATTTTAAGGGGATTGCTGTGGACGGGTTGACGGGCGTAAGTCGATCGTTTCGACCGAATCGGGAAGGGTTGGGGTAAAGAATGAAAGAGGATGCGGGTGTAGCGGGTGCAGTTCTTCTACAGTCCAGTGCTCCGTCATCCCATTCGCATAATGAACCGTTACCGATTGCGGGTGATACTGCTGAGTGAGGGCAAACTCCACTCGTTGAATAGCACCTGTTCCTTCGGGAAATGTAGCGTGCAGCATCCATCGGATGGTCGGATTTTCCGAAGAATGCACACGGAGCAGGCGCAACTGTTCCGGATGGCGCGTGGTATCCAAGAGAAGGGCAAGGATTGGGGTATTCAGCCGGGGCGTTGCTTGCGCAATGATCACTTTGTTTTGCTCCGGCTGGTAGAGCCAGAGTGTTTCCCCGTCGCTGTAGATCCTGATCCCGTTCAGGTACATTCGAAACCGATAGGGATGCTGGTAATACAGCGTCAGTTTTTGCCCCGTTTGTGATTGAAGAACCAGCTTCGTTTCCGGAGTGCGGAAGAATTGTTGCTGGAGGTGATGCCAGATCGCTGGCGCTGTTTGCCCTACAGCAGTTGAGGTCAGGAGGCTGAAAAGCAGAATTTGAAGCACTGGTTTCCGTCTTTGCACCATCGAGTAGATATGCTCCGCAGCTTTTCAAACAAAATGCTACAGGCAATGAGACGGCTAACGATTGTGACAATTCTGTCGAATGCTGGAGAGCAGCCAGAAGAATTTCTGGAACGGTTGCAGGAGTTTATGCAAGACTTTGTGCAGTCGGATTCTGCTCTGATGGATGTACTGGTTGGCTATGCACAGCACGTTGAAGAGGTCGAAAACCGGTATGCGGTGAAATATCTGGTTGCGCTGGATCGGGCGCCGATGTTTGAAGATGCGTGCTTGCGTGCCGGCTTTGATTTTTTGCCCGCCACCGAAGAGTTTACCGAAGATGAAGCGCAGTTGTACGAGTGGATCTATGTGGATTCGCAGTAGGAACTTTGCGGTTACTCCTTGAGCAATTCCTTGGGAATGGTAAAGGGCGTAACAGAGCGGCGGGTGATTTTTTCCTGGATGGGGTTAAAGGTACGAACGTTGAAACGCTGCACAATGAAGGAAGCGAAGACAGAAGAAAAGAGCAGAGGAAGGATCAGGTCGTAATTACCGCTGATTTCAAAGAGGATAATGCCACCTGCTAAGGGAATCTGGAAGGTGCCTGCCAGAACGGCAGCAGCGCAGACCAGAGCATAAAAGCCGGGCTGGGTTTCTGGAAGCACCAACTGGATGATGGAGCCGAGACAGAAGCCAAAGAGAGCACCAGTTTTGAGTGCGGGCGCCATCGTCCCCCCAGCACCACCGCTGCCCAGGGTAATGGCGTTGGAGATAGGT
>JALWUI010000092.1:10149-22044 GCA_027082775.1 Candidatus Kapaibacterium sp. | reverse complement strand
GGCACATATGTCCAGGTTGAGGATGTGATGCAGCAGTATCCGGCGATTCTCCAAAGCTGCGAGGAATTCTTAGGGCGGGATCAGGTTGCAGCCATCTTTGGCGGGGGGAACGATTGATGCGGTTTCGGATTACCTTCGAATCGGTTCGAGATCAGGTTCTGCCGTGGAATTATCAGTACGCCTTGCAGGCGGCGTTTTATCGTTGCCTCCGGGAAGCAGATCCGGGATATGCAACGTTCTTGCACGAAGATGGGTATCAGGCACACCACAATCGCCGGTATAAGTTTTTTGTTTTCTCGGATTTGCGTCCGCTGCGCAAACGGGACCAAACTGATATTGGATACGTTATCCGCAGGCGACAGCGGTTGTATCTGTACTTCAGTTCGCCGCTGGAGGACCGGCTGTTAACATTGCTGGTCACCGGGTTTTTTAAAAAGAACAACAAACTCCCGATCGTGATCCCGGAAGCGGCTAAGGCAGAGTTCAGGATTCAGAGAATTGAGGTTTTGAAACCGGAAGACTTCAGCGCTGGCAGCACAACAGCGATCTTGCTTTCGCCGGTGGTGGTTTCGCTGCTCCGACCCGATGGCAGTACCGAGTATCTTCGGGCGCTGGATCCACGGGTTCCCGAACAGTTGCGCAAGAATCTGCAATACAAGTACAGCACCCTCCATCAACGAGAATCAGCCGATCTGGATATTACCATTACCGTGGACCGCGAGTATGTAGAGCGAAAGGGGGGAGCGGAATCTCCAGCCGTGACTGTCTTACGACGGTTTTTTGATCGCCAGCCAGATGGCACCTATCGGGAGATCGCAATAAAGGGTTTCCGGGCACCGATCCATCTGGAGGGAAGTCCTGAGTTGATTCAGGTCGCCTATGATTGTGGGCTGGGAGAGAAAAATTCCGCAGGGTTCGGATGCTGGGCGCCAAAGAACTCAGTCAATCAGCGAGTGCCAGGAGGACAGCGTTCCGCACGACGACGAAGCCTTTCCGGGAAGCGGTCTGAATAGCGAAGCAAATACCTCGCAGACAGAGGAGGTTCCTCCGGACTGCTTCTGTTTCTTCTTTCCACAAAATTCTGTAAATTGCAAATCTTTTCGTAAATTTGCAAGTCTGTAAATTCAGCGAGAAGGGGACTCTCTTGCGAAAGGTAGGTTTTGGGACATACGTGGTGATAATCTTTCCAATCATTGCAGCAATCTGGTTGCTGTATCCGACGTATCGGGCGTGGGAATTGGAGAAAGAAAAGGAACAGTTGGCGCAGGATAGTGCCGCGCTGGCGCAATTTGAGAAAGAGTATGGCGAGACGTTGCGAGAGTTGAAACTCCGCCGGCTGAAGTTAGGATTGGATCTGCGCGGTGGTATGTACATTACGCTGGAAGTAGATGTGCTTCGCCTTCTGGAAGAATCGGCGCAGCGGGATGCTATCGATGAGGTGTTTCAGGAAGTAATGCGGAAGACCCGGCAGGAGGCTGAGCGGAGTGATGAGCCGGTGCTGGATATTTTCCTGCGCTACTTTGACCAGATCGCTCGCCCGAAAGGGCGAACGCTCTTTTCCTACTTTGAGTTTGGCGATGTGCGGGATCTTACCGAAGAGGATATTATCGATCGGCTGGAGCAAAACATCGAGGATGCAGTGGATCAGGCGATGGAAATCATCCGCCAGCGGATCGATAAATATGGAGTGAGTGAGCCGTCGATTCAAAAGCAGGGAGGGCGGCGCATCGTGCTGGAGCTTCCGGGCGTAACGAATGAAAAGGAAGTACGGCAGTTGCTCCAGACCACAGCTCGATTGCAATTTCATCTATTGCGCCAGAATGTTGAAATCGTCCAGGCTTTTGCTCAGGTTGATGAATTGTTGCGTCAGGAGCAGGCAGCCAGAGAGCCAGCCGATACGAGCTCAATCGAGAAAACGGTCACGGCGCAGAATCCGATAGATACTACTGGACAGCAAGGGGACACTGCAAAAGCTGATACGACGGTTCAAAGCGATACAACGAATCCATACGCAGGACTGTCCGATGAAGAAGCACGGGAAGCGTATCGGCGAGACCATCCCTTTACTTCCCTGTTTGTGACTTACTATATCGACCGGGAAAACAACCGGTATGTGCCGATTGATTATGTCCGGAAAAATTTCCCCGAAGGAGAATACTATTTCGAAATTCTGGAGTCGAACATTCCGCAGTTTGAAGCAATCCTCCAGCGCCCCGATGTGATGCGAATCATCGGTACGGATTATATGATTGCCCTTGCAGCTAAGCCGCGGGCAGAGACAGAAGGATCGCCGCAGCGGGTCTACCCATTCTATGTGCTCAAAGCAGAGCCAGAGCTCACAGGCGAAGTTATTGTTGACGCTCGGGCAACATTTGATCCTACCACGAACTCGCCGATTGTGTTGATGACGATGAATGCAGATGGAGCAGAACGCTGGGCACGGATCACGGGTGCGAATGTTGGCAAGCGAATCGCGATTGTTCTGGATGGGCGGGTGTATTCTGCTCCGGTAGTGCAGACTCGCATTACGGGGGGGCGGTCCCAGATTACTGGTTTGTCCTCCATTCAGGAAGCCCGGTTGCTGGAAATTGTGTTGAAAGCGGGAGCGTTGAAAGCGCCAGTAAAAATCATCGAGGAGCGAGTAGTGGGACCATCCCTGGGTGAAGATTCCATCCGCCGGGGATTAACTGCCAGCTTGATTGCTTTAGCACTGGTAGTGCTCTTTATGGTGGTCTATTATTCATTTGCCGGGATCATCGCAGATCTCACGCTCTTTTTGAATCTCTTGCTGATCCTTGCAATGCTGGCAGCCTTTGGTGGAACCTTGACGTTGCCGGGCATTGCGGGACTTATTCTGACGATTGGGATGGCGGTGGATGCGAATATTCTGATTTATGAACGGGCTCGAGAAGAACTTTATAAAGGGCGAACCATTCGAGCTGCTATTGATGAAGGGTTTCGAAAAGCATTGAGTGCAATTCTGGATTCCAATATCACAACCTTTATCAGCGGCTTGATCCTGTTTTACTTTGGATCGGGTCCTATTCAGGGATTTGCTGTTACCCTGATGATTGGTATTGTGATGACACTCTTTACCGTGCTGGTTGTCGGACGCTCCATCTTCCAGATTTTGCTGGCGCGGGGCGTTCAAACGATTAACCTGGGACAACCAAAAGTTGCAGCCGCAAAGTAAATTGAAGGGTATAAAGGATGGAATTTTTTCGTAATCCGAATATTGATTTTCTGGGCAAACGGCATCTTTTTAAATATGTCTCATTTGCATTGATGGCGATTGGCATTTTGGGTGTGGCAATCCTGGGCATTCCCTTTGGGATTGACTTCACAGGTGGGACGGAAATTGCCTTGCGATTCTCAAAACCACTGGATATTTCGCAGGTGCGGGCAGTAGTGGCACAAACGGAATTTGCCCGCAGCGAGATTAAAACCTACGGTGCTCCTAATCAGTTTCTCATTCGGGTGCAGCAAACAAAAGGCGCAGGGGAAATTGCTGCAAAGTTGAAAGAAGCATTTCAAAAGCAGTTTCCAGACCTGACGGTGACTGTGCTCAAAGCTGATGTTATTGGTCCCAAAGTAGGAAAAGAATTGCGGACTGATGCGCTGATTGCCCTGATTCTGGCAGTACTGGCTATTTTGCTCTATGTTTCCTTGCGGTTTGAATTTGCCTTTGCGCTGGGAGCGGTGCTGGCGTTGGTGCACGATATTATTATTGCCTTTACCTGGGCGGTCATCGCAGGACAGTTAGGGATTATTTCTATGGAGGTCAATCAAAGCACGATTGCAGCTGTGCTTACCGTCCTGGGATTTTCGATTAACGATACCGTGGTGATCTTTGATCGAATTCGGGAGAACCGGGAGATTCACCGGGGATTACCACTGGTGGAATTGATGAATATGAGCATTAATCAAACCCTCAGCCGAACGGTTAATACCTCATTGACAACATTTCTGGTCTTGCTCGTGCTAACATTATTCGGCGGAGCGGTTCTCCAGGGTTTTGCCTTTATTATGTTGTTGGGGATTGTGGTCGGAACGTATTCATCCATTTATGTTGCCAGTGCGCTGACCATCTGGTACATTGAGCGGCGCAAAGGGAAGAAGAAAGTTGTCGCAGCAACAGCAACGTAAGGACAATACCGTGAAGTTTACAGAAGTCAAAGATCAACCGGCCGTTCTGGTTATTACCTTAGAGCCGCACGTTTTTGGAGGTGTCCAGGCAGTAGAGTTTACCACCAGAATTCGGGACTTCGTTGGACAAGGGAAGCGAGGCTTCATCGTTGATTTGTCCTCTGTGGAAGTAATGAATAGTTCCGGATTGGGAATGTTGGTAAGCAGTTTGACGACGGTCCGCAAGTTCGGGGCAGAGCTGGTGTTGGCAGCCGTTCCGGAGAAAATACAGCGGCTTCTGGTCATTACCCACCTGGATCGTGTCTTTCAGCAATTTCCTTCCGTGGAGGAGGCACTCAAGTATTTCAGCCAACAGGAGCAATAAGCGGACATCCGAATGGCTGTCACCGTTGTTGTCGGTGCCCAATGGGGAGATGAAGGCAAGGGCAAAATTGTGGATGTGCTCAGTGAAGATGCTGATATTGTTGCTCGCTATCAGGGGGGCGCTAATGCGGGGCATACCATCGTTGTGGGAAACCAGCAGTATATTTTGCATTTAATTCCAGCCGGTATTTTGCACGCTAAACCTATTTGTGTCATTGGCAATGGGGTAGTGGTGGATCCCGTTGCGCTGCTGGAAGAAATTGCAATGCTGCAGGAGCACGGGATACCGACAGAAGGCCGCCTTTATATCAGCCACAAAGCCCACGTTATTATGCCCTACCATAAAGCACTGGATGCGGCGAATGAGCAGCGGCAGAGTATTGGTACAACTGGCCGTGGGATTGGACCTGCTTATGCGGACAAAATTAACCGCACAGGCATTCGCATCGTGGATCTTCTGGATCCTCATCATCTGGAACAAAAGTTGCGAAAAAATATTGCTGAGAAAACAGCATTGTTACAGCAGTACTACGGCATTACGCCCAATTTTGATGTCGAAGCGATGGTGCAGGAGTACCTGGCGTTTGATAAAAAGATCGATCCGTATGTCCGGGACGTTACCGGGCTGTTGCACCAGGCAATTGCAGAGGGAAGAAATATTCTGCTGGAAGGTGCTCAAGGTGCGTTGTTAGATGTGGATCACGGAACTTATCCATATGTGACCAGCTCCAATCCGACCAGCGGCGGCGCGTGTACGGGGGTCGGGATTCCCCCAACGGTCATTACCGAGATTATCGGCATTGTCAAAGCGTACACAACCCGGGTTGGCAATGGTCCCTTCCCAACTGAGCAGACAGGAGCAGTTGGGGATCAGTTGCGGAAGCAGGGGCAGGAGTTTGGAGCAACAACAGGGCGACCGCGCCGCTGCGGCTGGCTGGATCTGGTTGCCCTGCGATATTCGGCAATGGTAAATGGGTTTACGAGCATCGCATTGACGAAGTTAGATGTTCTGAGCACCTTTCCGGAGATTCCGGTGGCAACGGCCTATCGGATCGATGGAGAAATTTTAAAGAGCTTCCCTGTTGATCCACCGACGCTGGAGCGAGTGGTACCAGAGTACACCACGTTGCCGGGATGGAAAACTTCTCTCCAGGGGATCCGGCGGTTTGATCAACTACCGGTGCAAGCGCAACGGTATGTGGGCTTTATCGAGGAATTTTTGCAAGTACCGATTCGGATGATTTCTACCAGTCCGAACCGACAGGATATCGTGTTTCGAATGTCATAGAGTGGGAATGGATCACTCGGATCTATGCAGTTCCGTACGCTGATTCTGGATTTTGACAGCACGTTGGTACAGGTGGAATCTCTGGAGTTGCTGGCGCAAATTGCGCTGGCAACAGTGCCCAACCGGCAGGAGCGGTATCAGCAGATTAAAGCATTGACTGAGGCGGCAATGGAGGGAAGGATTTCTTTTGCCGAAGCACTGGAGAAGCGCATCCAGTTGCTCCAGGCGTATGCGTATCACTTGCCGGTATTGATTGACCAATTGCGGCGACTTTATACTCCCTCGCTTCTTCGTAATCTCCCCCAAGTATTGGATTCCGATTGGGAGGTTTATGTGTTTTCTGGAGGCTTCATTGAGTTTATTGTTCCGGTGCTCCATCCTCTGGGTTTTGCGCCTGATCGTATTTTTGCAAATCGGTTTGTTGCAAATGCGCAGGGCAAAATCATCGGGGTGGATCCGTCCGTTCCTCTTGCTGCTGATGAAGGGAAAGTGCGGCTGGCACAGCAGCTCAATTTACGCACACCGATTTTGGTTGTTGGAGATGGGTATAACGATTATGAGCTGCGGAAAGCACAGATCGCTCACCGCTTTGCGGCGTTTGTTGAAAATGTTCGGCGTCCCCCCGTCGTCGCCGTGGCAGATTGGGTTGTTGAGTCTTTTGATCACCTGATGGAAGCTGTGCAACAATGTGCGGAAGAAAGTCGATGAAAGTTTTGTTGCTGGAAAACATTCACGCCGCGGCTGCTGAAATCCTCCGGCAGGCGGGATTTACGGTCAGACAGTTCCCGGCAGCGTTAGAGGCCGAGGAATTGGCAAAAGAGATCCACGATGCGGTGTTTATTGGGGTCCGATCTCGAACGCAGCTATCGGATGCTGTGCTGGAACAGGCACCATTGCTGCTGGCAATCGGTGCATTTTCCATTGGCACCAATAACATTGCCCTGAAAGAAGCAATGCTGCGTGGCATTCCCGTGTTTAATGCTCCGTACAGCAGTGCACGGAGTGTTGCTGAGCTCACGATAGCAGAGATTGTGATGTTGCTCCGAAATGTCGTCGACAAAATCCTGAAGATGCATCAGGGGCGATGGGAAAAGAGTAGTCGCGGCAGCTACGAAACCCGGGGCAAGAAGCTGGGAATCATTGGTTATGGCAATATTGGATCGCAGGTAGGGCATCTGGCGGAAGATTTAGGGATGGAAGTGTATTACTACGATATTGCTGATAAACTGAGCCTGGGCAATGCAAAGCCGGTTGCATCGCTGGATGAACTTCTCGCCATCGCTGATGTAGTGACGGTTCACGTTGACGGGCGTCCTGAAAACCGTAATCTGATTGGGCGTGAAGAATTTGCGAAGATGAAAGATGGAGCGATTTTTTTAAATTTGAGCCGGGGTTACGTGGTGGACTTGCAAGCGCTCTATGATGCATTGGTGTCAGGAAAGCTGGCGGGGGCAGGAATTGACGTATTTCCGCAAGAGCCCCGGAATTCCAGTGATACTTTTCAAACTCCGCTACAGGGATTACCAAACGTGATCTTAACACCGCACATCGGTGGAAGTACGGAGGAAGCACAGGAAAATATCGGACGGTTCGTGGCGCAGAAGCTGTTGGATTACTACCGAACGGGTACGACAACGCTTAGCGTGAATTTTCCCAATGTGCAGTTGCCACCGGTTCAGAATGCCCATCGACTGATCCATATCCACCGGAATATTCCGGGCGTTCTGTCCGAATTAAATGCGGTGTTTGCCCGCAATAATGTGAATATTTTGTCGCAGTATTTGCGGACCAACGAAGACATCGGTTATGTCATTACCGATGTGGATCGGGATTATCAACCGTCGTTGTTAGAGGAGCTTCATCGGGTCAAGGCAACCATTCGCGTTCGAGTGTTGTATTGAGCTGGTTAGTCCAGGGAAATGTGGAAATTTTGGCGTCGCAGGAAAGATCAACAAGTTGATCCGGCAGCGCTGGAGCGGCGGCTGGAGCAGATGCGACGGGAGTACAAAAAAGCCCGGTTGAGCGAAAAGGAGGTTGATCCAGATCCGCTGAAACAGTTTTTGCGCTGGCTGGATGAAGCGATACAGGCGCAGGTATGGGAGCCCAATGCGATGGCACTGGCAACGGTCAAACCGGATGGAACGCCTGCTGTCCGGATGGTGTTGCTTAAAGGTGTGGATCACGGTTTGCGGTTTTACACGAATCTGAACAGTCCAAAAGCGCAGCAGTTGCGGCAGAATCCTCACGTGGCTGTCGTTTTCTTTTGGCCTGAACTGGAACGGCAGGTTCGGGTCGAAGGGGTAGCGGAAGAGCTGGAACGGGAGATTGTGGAGGCATATTTCCAGACCCGTCCTTTTGCAAGTCGCATTGGAGCGTGGGTTTCACCACAGAGCCAGCCGATCGCCAGTCGCTTTGAAATTGAAAAAGCTTTTGCAAAACTTGCTGCTCGCTATGCAGACGGCAATGTGCCTGTCCCACCTCACTGGGGCGGCTTCCGGATCATTCCAACCCAGTTTGAATTCTGGCAGGGACGACAGGCACGCCTGCACGATCGGATCCGGTACCGTAAAGAAAATGGACAATGGATCATCGAACGCCTGGCGCCGTAAGTTTGTCTAATCGACTGGAAAATCATCCGGAACCTCAATTTCCATCAGCAACATTGCAGAGGCAATGGTTTTGCCCTGGGCATCTAATTTGAGAGAAACTGTTCCTCCACCGCCCAGCGTATCGTGCAGAATGAAATTTAAAGCCCACAAGTTCGGCAGTTCGTATCGCTCCACCGGTCCCAGGCAGATTCCTTCAAAGTGCTTTTTAACACGTTCTGCCGTCAGGTATTCCGCCAGGATGGGATACCACTCCTTGCGGTAAGCAATAACGCCGCAGTTTGCGGCATTTCCTTTATCACCACTTCGAGCATGGGCGATTTTGGAAAGTGGAATTTTCTTCATTGTTCTTCTGACATTTGTTGGACTTCCCGGAATTTGAAGCTTTGTATGCGAGCGTAGCATCGGATTTTTCCGCTGGCAGTTACTCGAAGTAGCCACATACCGGGGGTGCTGGTCAGACACGAAGGAAATTGGCTGGTGGGAAGGTAGATGTCTTCGACCACTGCGCGATTGAATTCAGCGGTGAACAGATCCAGAGAGAGGGTGTCCTGATGGTTGAATCGTAGTTTCAGGGTGTCGTGCCGGGCTGCACGGTCCAGTGGTCGGATGCATAGCAGTAACAGTTGGCTTTGTTGCAGGGAGCGCCAGAGAAACTGGATCGTATCCTTCGTGTGAAGATAAAGGACCAAATTGCGTGGGGTTGGAGAAGGGAGCAACTGCTGCAATCGAACAGCCTG
Source organism: Candidatus Kapaibacterium sp. (assembly GCA_027082775.1). GTDB lineage: Bacteria > Bacteroidota > Ignavibacteria > Kapaibacteriales > WFXC01 > WFXC01. The sequence continues at coordinate 12,901 of JALWUI010000092.1, read as the reverse complement.
GTATCGCAGGGTTTGTCCAGAGGTTGTGAAGAGCGCAACAGTATGCATTGCCGGATGCTGGAGTAACTGGTTAGCGGTAAAGTGTTGTGCACGTGCGAGCGGTAGCCATAAAAAAAGTCCAACCAGGATCCAGTAGCCGGGCAGAACGCGTTGTGTCGTCATTGCTGTCTCGCTTTACTCTTAGAATTTACAAGCAACGAGTGTCGTTTCATTTCATTTTCCAGCGCTCAGGTCTACGAAAAGTCGTTGCGACGAACCGGTTATCCTGTCGGGGAAAAGCCAAACCATTGCGGAAAGATCAAGAAGATAGCAAGGACCGCCAGTTGTAAGATGATAAATGGTACAACCCCACGATAGATGGTAGACGTAGGCAGATCCTTTGCAACGCCTTTGAGGTAAAAAAGACTGAAGCCAAAGGGAGGCGTGAGAAAGGAGCTTTGCAGATTCAAAGCAATTAAAATGCCAAACCACAGAGGATCAATGCCATACTGTTGCGCCACAGCGTAGAGAATCGGTACAACGATCGTCGAGATTTCCACAAAGTCCAGAAAGAAGCCGAGAAAAAAAATAAGCAGCATCGAGAGAAACAGAAAACCCCAGATGCCGCCGGGGGCGTTAAGAAAGAAATCTTTGACGAGCGCTTCGCCGCCCGTATAAGAAAACACCATTGAGAAAGCGGTCGCACCGATGAGTACGAAGAAAACCATCGAGGTAATGTGGGCGGTCTCCTTGGCGGCTGTCCAGATAAGGCGCCACGAGCCGCGGCGATAGGCAAAGCTGAGCACGACACTCCCAACTGCACCCACTGCGGCTGATTCAGTGGGAGTCGCAATGCCAGCAAATATTGATCCCAGTACCAGAATGATTAGAAGGAGGGTTGGAAAGAGAGTTCCGGCAGTATGCAGAAACAAGCGGAGGGAAAAACCATCAGTTTCCGGGAGTGCCGGCGCCTCCTGGGGGGAAAAGAGGACGCGGAAGACAATGTAGGCAATGTAGCTACCGGACAATAGGAGACCGGGCAAAAGAGCTGCCTGAAAGAGATCACCAACCGATATTTGCAGAACTTCACCCAGAATGATGAGGACAATGGAGGGTGGTATAATTTGCCCAAGTGTGCCTGCTGCACAGATCGTTCCAGCAGCCAGCGCGGGATTATAGCGACGTTTGAGCATTACCGGCAGGGAAATAATTGCCATAGCAACAACGGAAGCTCCCACGACACCGGTAGCAGCCGCCATTAAAGTCCCTACCAGAATCGTAGCAATCGCCAGTCCCCCACGAAGCCTGCCGAACAATTTTCCCATTGAGACCAGCATCTGTTCTGCCAATCCGGACTTCTCCAAAACCACGCCCATATAGATGAACAATGGCACTGCCATTAAAGTGATGTTGGTCATAATCGCATAAATGCGATAGGGCATCATTCCAAACAGGTGGAGATTGTCCGTGAGGAGAGCCATAATCAGCGCACTGCTGCCTAAAACGAAGGCAACAGGATATCCAGTAAGCAACAGGATCAATGCTAAGGCAAACAGGAGTAACCCGATCATTGCTTTTTCTGAGCGCGTAGCCTTGTTTGCACGAACGTGCCAATACCTGCAATGATCAGGAGTACAAGGCTGAGCGGTATTGCTGCTTTAATCAGGTAGACAGCAGGCATTCCTCCGGGATCGCTGGATTGTTCGCTGATGAGGAAAGAATTCCAGGCAAAGCGGAGGGCAGAAGGCAGGAGTGCAAAGCAGAACGGGAGAAGAAAAATTAGCGTTCCATACAAGGTGATTTTTTCTCTGATCGAAGGCGAAAGATGCTGGATGAGAATATCAATTCGAACGTGTCGATCTTCAAGGAATGTTGCAGTAGCCCCTAACAGGAAAATCAAGGAATAACTCCACCATTCCAGCTCCTGCAGGGCAACAATTCCAATATCGAAAACATAGCGGAGCAACACGTTCACAGTAACAATCAGTACGTTGATCAGGACAAAGAGGGCGGAAGCAGTGGTCGTAAAACTTTTTATTTTCCGCAAAAATGCGTGCAAAATCACTCTCTTCCCTCCACCGATTCAAAAAAGAACCACAAATATAGCACAAATTTTAGTTTTACACAATATTGCATTGTTGAAAATTTTTGTGTAGAATTGCGGTGATTTTGATCTGGGCTTGGGGTGAAGTGTTCCGGTGTTTGTTTCACAAAATGGGGAGTACCCGAATGAGAAGAGGGCTTCTGTTTGCGATGGGTGCTTTTTTCGCACTGATTTCCGCAGGATATGCTCAGCAGTGGGGCATTAAGTTCAAAGGCTTTGTCAAAGCAGATTACTTTTTCGACACTCGCCAGGTTGTGGCTGCGCGTGAAGGGCATTTCTTGTTGTATCCAAAGCAAGAGGTGCTGGATGCTGATGGGAAGGATTTGAATGCCAATCCAAGTTTTAACATTTTAGCGGTTCAAACTCGCTTAACGGGAGTTATTTCTGCGCCCGATGCGTTTGGTGCAAAGGTCAGCGGGGTGATTGAAGGAGCCTTTTTTGGCCATACCAATGCTGATATCAATGGATTTCGTCTCCGGCATGCGTTCCTGAAGCTGGATTGGGGAAATACCAACCTGATTCTGGGGCAGTATTGGCATCCTTTCTTTGTAACGCAGGCGTTCCCTGGCGTTGTATCGTTTAATACCGGGGTGCCGATCCAGTTTTTCTCCCGCAATCCGCAGATTCGGCTGACAACGAAGATGGGACCTGCCAGTGTGATCTTAGCTG
>JALWUI010000092.1:0-10139 GCA_027082775.1 Candidatus Kapaibacterium sp. | reverse complement strand
ATATTATCCGATGCCAGCGTAGGTCGCAGCGGGATTTTGCCAGTCCTGGACCTCAGGGAACTGGCTCCATTTATCTTCGCAATGCCGTGATCCCCGATCTGCAGGGACAGGTGCAGCTTCACGTTGGCAATCATCTGATAGGATTTGGAGGAGGATATAAATCGCTGCGACCTACGCTGGCATCGGATAATATGGTGAGTGGTGTGTCCGGGTTAGGATATGTACGCCTGAATCTGAAGCCAGTGACTGTGAAATTGTGGGGACTGTATGGGCAGAATGTATACGATGGATTGATGCTGGGAGGCTATGCGACGAAAAAAGATGATTCAACTGCCTACACACCGTATCAGACGCTTTCTGCGTGGTTTGAGCTAATTTACGGCGGCAATACGGAATTTGGACTCTTCGCTGGCTACACCCAGAACCTGGGCGCTGCTGATGATATTGGCAGTAAGGTCTATGCTCGAGGAGCAAATATTGCCAGTGTGATGCGGGTTTCCCCACGGGTTGTGTTCAAGTCTGGAAAGGCGTGGTTGGCAATTGAACTGGAGTATACGCAAGCAACTTACGCCGAAACCTGGGACACCAAGGGCAAACCGGAGCAGACCAAAGATCCTGTCTCGAATATCCGCCTGTTGTTTGCCGGATACCTCTTCTTCTGAGAGCCAGTCGATGGACTGTGTTTGTCAAACAAAGCAATGAGGAAGGGAGAACCTCTGCAGGGCTCCCTTCCCTTCATTTTTGAGAAGTCAATGGGAGTCATGTTTCATAAATCAGGAGTTTTCGAATGAGCAACAACAATAGTCGATTGGAAGAGTACTGGAAGAAAAATATTCGGTATGTGTTGTCACTGTTGGCGGTGTGGTTTTTTGTTGGATATGTATTGAGCATTTTCTTTGTGGATCAGCTTGACAACATTAAAATCGCTGGTTTTAAGCTGGGTTTCTGGTTTGCACAGCAGGGATCGATCATCGTGTTCATTATTTTGATCTTCGCTTATGTCTCGCTGATGAATAAGCTGGATCGAGAATACGACGTACACGAAGATTGACAAAAAAGATGTTTCACTAAACAAGGGGAACATACATGGAAGCGGTACAGATATGGACTTTAGTGATTGTTGGATTGAGTTTTGCGCTCTACATCGGAATTGCGATTTGGTCGAGGGCAGCAAGTACAAAGGAGTTCTATGTTGCTGGAACGCGGGTACCTCCAGTAGCCAACGGGATGGCGACTGCGGCAGATTGGATGTCAGCAGCGTCCTTTATCTCAATGGCAGGGTTGATCTCGTTTATTGGACGGGATGGTGCGGTGTATTTGATGGGATGGACCGGAGGGTATGTGTTACTGGCGTTGCTGCTGGCGCCGTATCTAAGAAAGTTTGGGAAGTTTACCGTTCCGGATTTTGTGGGTGACCGCTATTATTCGCAGGCTGCGCGGGTTGTTGCCGTTTTGTCAGCGATCTTCGTTTCCTTTACGTATGTTGCCGGGCAGATGCGGGGGGTTGGTATTGTGTTTGCTCGCTTCCTGGAGGTCGATGTGAATCTGGGAGTGATCATTGGAATGGCAATTGTTTTCATCTATGCAGTGCTTGGTGGGATGAAGGGAATTACCTATACGCAGGTCGCACAGTATTGCGTGCTGATCATTGCTTATCTGGTACCTGCCATTTTCATTGCAATCCTGATGACGGGGAATCCCATCCCGCAACTGGCATTTGGCGATACACTGGCAAGTGAGCCGGGTGTTTACTTGCTGGATAAGCTGGACCAACTGCATCGGGAATTGGGATTCGCACCGTATACCAGTGGGATTAAGTCGATGATCGATGTGTTTGCAATTACCTTCTCCCTGATGGTGGGTACGGCGGGATTGCCGCACGTCATTATCCGCTTCTATACGGTACCAAAAGTTCGAGATGCTCGCCTGTCTGCCGGTTGGGCATTGGTGTTTATTGGTTTGCTCTATACAACAGCACCGGCAGTCGCTGCCTTTGCCCGTACGAATTTGATTCTGACCGTCAATGATAAGCCATACCAACAGGTGCCTCAGTGGTTTAAGACCTGGGAGCATTCAGGATTGATTGCCTGGGTGGATAAAAACGATGATGGAATCATTCAGTTTCGTCCCGGTAAAGCTTTTGTCGGTAAGCCGAAGTTTACTGATCAAGTCGGTAAGTACGGTCAGCGCGTTGTTGCCAATAAGCCGACGGATTCTGAAAACGAGTTGTATGTGGACCGGGATATTATCGTTCTGGCAAATCCGGAGATTGCTAATCTGCCAGCCTGGGTCGTTGGTTTGGTGGCTGCTGGAGGATTAGCGGCAGCGTTATCGACCGCAGCGGGATTGTTGCTGGTGATCTCAACCGCTATTTCGCACGATTTGATTAAGCGCGTCTTTCGACCGCAGACAACGGAAAAAGAGGAGCTATTGTATGCTCGAATTGCCGCAGCGTTCGCTGTGATGTTGGCAGGGTATTTTGGAATCAATCCTCCAGCATTCGTTGCTCAGGTAGTGGCATTTGCTTTTGGATTGGCAGCTTCCAGCTTTTTCCCCATCATCATTATGGGGGTATTCTCGCGGCGGATGAACAAAGAGGGTGCCATCGCTGGAATGCTGGTCGGGATTATCTTTACGGCTGCTTACATTATTTACTTCAAATTCGTGAATCCGGCAGCAAATAATCCGCAGCACTGGTGGTTCGGTATTTCCCCTGAGGGGATTGGTACTATCGGTATGGTCTTGAATTTCATCGTTGCTTATGTGGTTTCCCGGATAACGCCACCGCCGCCACCAGAAGTGCAGGAAATTGTCGACCACGTCCGCATTCCTCGAGGTGCCGGGGCGCCACTGGCTGCGCACTGATCTTTCGGCAATCTTCCAGTATTTCATTGCAAAGGCTTCTCAAGACGGGTTCTTGAGAAGCCTTTTTTGTTCCGGGTTTCGTTATCCAATTTTTCGGTGATCTGCTCGTTATAGCGCCTGCGGAAACAGACAGCTACCCCCGGATTAATTCAGGAAAGTAGCTGTCTGGTGGAGGAAAAGCGCTGATAAGGCGCTTTTTTTCGTGTTTTTTCAGTAAAACCTGACATCCGAAGCGGTATAGAGTTTGGCTATAAGCGTAGAATTTCGTAATTTAGAAGACTTTTTAAAAGTGGAAAAGTGTCATAAAAAGTAGAGATCAAAGTGCCGACAATTAACCAGTTGATACGGAAAGGGCGGCAGAAAGTCCGGTACAAGAGCAAATCGCCGGCTTTACAGGGATGTCCACAACGGCGAGGTGTCTGCGTTCGGGTCTATACGACGACTCCCAAAAAGCCGAATTCTGCTATGCGGAAAGTTGCCCGGGTACGTTTGACCAACGGCATTGAAGTAACGGCGTATATCCCGGGCGAAGGCCATAACTTGCAAGAACACTCCATTGTTTTAGTCCGGGGCGGACGGGTGAAAGATCTGCCGGGCGTGCGGTATCACATTATTCGGGGAGCGCTGGATGCCCAGGGCGTCGAAGGACGTCGGCAGGGGCGCTCAAAGTATGGAACAAAACGACCAAAGAAATAAACGGTGTAGAGAAGCATGCGACGTCGGCGAGCTGAAAAACGGGAGCGTAAACCGGATCCGATTTATCAGGATGTCACGGTGGAACGCTTTATCAACAACATTATGCGGGATGGCAAGAAGACCATCGCGCGAAAGATAATGTACAAGGCACTGGAGATCATCAAGCAAAAAACCAAAGAAGACGAGCTGAAAGTTTTTCATAAAGCCATCGAGAATGTGGCGCCGCTGGTGGAAGTACGCCCCCGTCGTATCGGAGGAGCAACGTATCAGGTGCCGATGGAAGTGCCGCAGGATCGGCGCATTGCCTTAGCAATTCGATGGATTAAGCTGGCGGCACGCAATCGGCGGGGCAAAAGTATGGCGGAGAAGTTAGCAGCAGAATTGATGGATGCGGCAAAAGGTGAGGGCGCAGCGGTGAAAAAGCGGGATGATACGCATCGAATGGCGGAGGCAAATCGGGCATTTGCTCATTTCCGATGGTAATTGCTGTAAAACGTAGATGTGGGTAGGTGCTAAGAAGATGTTGAACAAAAATCAGGAAATAAGGGTTAGCGACTATGAGTAGAGCGTTTCCTTTAGAACGGGTCCGAAATATTGGGATTATGGCGCATATTGACGCCGGAAAGACCACAACAACAGAGCGGATTTTGTTTTATACCGGAGTCGTGCATCGCATCGGGGAGGTCGACTCTGGAACGGCGGTGATGGATTATATGGAGCAGGAGCGAGAACGAGGAATTACGATTACCTCTGCAGCAACGACGTGCGAATGGAAAGATCATCAGATCAATATTATCGACACGCCGGGACACGTCGATTTTACAGCGGAAGTACAGCGGTCTTTGCGAGTGCTGGATGGTGCCGTAGCACTGTTTTCCGCCGTCGAAGGGGTGGAGCCACAGTCTGAGACCGTGTGGCGGCAGGCAGATGAATACAATGTCCCCCGGATTGCTTTTGTCAATAAAATGGATCGGGTCGGCGCTGATTTCTTTAATGTGCTGGAGATGATGAAAGAACGATTGGGCGCAAAACCCGTTCCTGTGCAGATCCCGTATGGGAAGGAGGATCAGTTCCAGGGCGTTATTGATCTGATTACCCGGAAGCTGATCACGTATGATGAGGAAACGCAGGGATTGCGGTTTTTCGAGCAGGAGATTCCCGCAGAGTATCAGGAAGCGGTGGAACATTGGCGCCATCAGTTGGTGGAGCATGCCGCAGAGCTGGATGAAGAGTTGTTAATGAAATATCTGGATGGCGCGGAACTGACCGAAGAGGAAATTCGGCAGGCGTTGCGTAAGGGAACCATTGCAAATCAAATCACGCCAGTGTTCTGTGGTTCTGCTTTCAAGAATAAGGGAATTCAGCAATTGCTGGATGGCATTGTGTGGTATCTGCCTTCCCCCATCGATATTGGCGAAATTACCGGCGAGGATTTAGAAGGGAATATTGTCAGCCGCAAACCCTCTGATGATGAGCCGTTCTGCGCACTGGCGTTTAAGGTTATTACAGATCAGTACGTTGGACGTCTGACCTACATTCGGATTTACTCCGGACGGCTGGAAAGCGGCAGTTATGTGCTGAATACCACGAAAGGGAAGAAAGAACGAATTGCTCGAATTCTCCGGATCCACGCTGACCGCCGGGAAGAAATCCCCGATGCCTATACCGGTGCGATCGTGGGTATTGTGGGATTGAAGAACACCAAGACAGGAGATACGCTGAGCGATCCGGATCATCCGATCATTCTGGAAAAAATTGCTTTTGCAGAGCCGGTGATTGAGTTAGCCATTGAGCCCAAGACTCGCGCGGATCAGGAGAAGTTGGGGCAGGCATTGCAAAAGCTGGCAGACGAGGATCCCACGTTCCATTATCGGATCGATGAGGAGACAGGGCAAACCATTATTAGTGGTGTTGGGGAGTTGCATCTGGAAATTATGATTGATCGGCTCAAGCGAGAGTTTGGCGTCGAAGTCAATACCGGGAAGCCGCAGGTTGCTTATCGGGAAACGATTCGGAAGACAGTGACGCAGGAAGGAAAGTTCATTCGGCAGACCGGTGGGCGCGGGCAGTATGGACATGTGTGGATTGAAGTGTCGCCGTTGCCCAAAGGTTCAGGTTTTGAGTTTGAAAATGCGATTGTAGGTGGCGTCATTCCTCGCGAGTATATTCCTGCGGTGGAACAGGGGATTCGGGAAGCAATGCAGACCGGTCCTCTGGGCGGTTATCCAATGGTTGATGTCAAAGTCAAGCTCTTTGATGGATCATTCCACCCGGTTGATTCCTCGGAATTGGCTTTCAAAATTGCTGCTTCTATGGCATTTCAGGAGGCGGCAAAAAAAGCAGATCCGGTGTTGCTGGAGCCCATTATGGAGGTGGAAGTAATTACGCCGGAAGAATATATGGGTGAAGTGATTGGCGATCTCAATGCTCGACGGGGGAAAATTGAAAAAATCGAGCCGCGGGGGAATGCACAGGTGATTGTTGCGAAGGTTCCATTGTCAGAAATGTTTGGCTATGTAACGCGGTTGCGGTCGATTACCCAGGGACGAGCGGTGTACACAATGAAGTTTTCACATTACGAAGAAGTACCAGCAGAAGTTGCAAAAGCAATTTTGGTATAAATTTTTGACTCAGTCGTGATAAACAAGTTTCATTAAAAGGAGTTGAACAATGGCAAAGGAAAAGTTCGAGCGAACGAAACCGCACGTGAACATTGGGACCATCGGTCACGTTGACCATGGGAAAACGACCTTGACGGCTGCTATTACCGGTGCGTTAGCAAAGAAAGGGTTGGCGGAGTTTACACCATTCGATGCTATCGATAAGGCACCGGAGGAAAAAGCGCGGGGAATCACCATTGCAACGGCACACGTGGAGTACCAGACTGACAAGCGGCACTATGCACACGTTGATTGTCCCGGTCACGCAGATTACGTCAAGAATATGATCACCGGTGCGGCACAGATGGACGGGGCAATTCTGGTGGTTGCTGCCACGGATGGTCCAATGCCGCAGACGCGGGAGCATATCTTGTTAGCCCGTCAGGTGGGTGTGCCCTATATCGTCGTGTTCTTGAATAAAGTGGATATTGCAGATCCTGAGTTGATCGATCTGGTGGAGCTGGAAGTTCGGGAATTGCTGAATAAGTACGAGTTTCCTGGGGATGATGCCCCGGTCATTCGAGGATCAGCACTCCAGGCACTGGAGGCAGCGCTGGATCCGAATACTACAGCCGATGATCCCCGATTTCAACCGATCTGGGAACTGCTGGATGCGATCGATGAATACATTCCAACGCCGCAGCGTGATATTGATAAGCCATTCTTGATGCCTGTTGAAGACGTGTTCAGCATTACCGGTCGCGGAACGGTTGCGACAGGGCGGATTGAGCGCGGTGTTATTCGGCTGAATGATGAGGTAGAGATCGTTGGTTTTGGAATGCAAAAGAAGACGGTGGTAACAGGAATTGAAATGTTCCGGAAGCTACTGGATGAAGGGCAAGCTGGTGATAATGTGGGATTGTTGCTGCGGGGTATTGCCAAGGATGAAATTGAGCGTGGAATGGTCATCGCGAAACCCGGCAGCATTACGCCCCATCATAAGTTTAAGGCGCAGGTGTACGTGCTGACCAAAGAAGAAGGTGGTCGCCATACGCCCTTTTTCTCCGGCTATCGTCCGCAATTCTACTTCCGCACGACAGACGTCACGGGTGTGGTGCAGTTGCCGCCGGGTGTTGAGATGGTGATGCCGGGCGATAATGTGGATGATCTGGAAATTGAACTGATTTCGCCGGTGGCAATGGAAGAAGGATTGCGATTCGCTATCCGGGAAGGTGGCCGAACCGTTGGTGCAGGCGTTGTAACGAAGATCATCGAATAATCAGCAGAACGATAAAAAGGGGGTGCTGTCAGCATCCCCTTTTTGTTTGTTTCACAAAAGTGAGAAGAGAGCGGTGGCGGCAACACAGAAAATTCGGATTAAGTTGAAGTCCTACGATCACAATCTGGTGGATAAGTCGGCGGAGCGAATTGTGAAGACGGTTCAGGCAACGGGGGCTGTCGTTGCCGGTCCGATTCCATTACCGACGCGGCGGAGCGTTTTTACCGTGCTGCGATCGCCGCATGTGAATAAGACGTCAATGGAACATTTTGAGATCCGCATTCACAAGCGGTTGATTGACATTTACAACGCGACGCCGAAGACGGTTGATTCATTGATGCGGCTGGAATTGCCCGCCGGGGTCGATGTTGAAATTAAAGTGTGAGTTTGAAAATGAGCGTGTTGTTAGGCAAAAAAGTGGGGATGACCAGTCTGTACCTACCAACCGGTGAATATGTCGGTTGTACGGTCATTGAAGCTGGTCCCTGCCCGGTCGTGATGCGGCGGACCATAGAGCGAGATGGCTATGAAGCGCTCCAGATTGGATGGGGAAAAATGCCGCGCCGCAAGTTGAATAAACCTTTGCAGGGGCATTTTGCGAAAGCGGGTGTGGAACCCACTCGATATTTGCGGGAGTTCCGCAACGTCGCAGGAGACTATCAGGTTGGTGATGTTATTACCGTCAGCGATTTTGCGGTTGGAGATCGAGTTAAAATTTCGGGGTTGAGCAAAGGACGGGGATTTCAGGGGGTGGTGAAGCGCCATCGGTTTGCTGGTGTTGGTGGCGCTACCCACGGGCAGCACAATCGGCAGCGGCATCCGGGATCAATTGGAGCTTCGTCCTTTCCTTCTCGAGTCTGGAAAGGTTTGCGTATGGCTGGACGGATGGGAGGACGTAGAGTAACGGTGCGGAATCTGGAAGTCGTTGCGATCTTCCCCGACGCGAATTTGCTGGTGGTCAAAGGCAGCGTACCCGGAGCACCGAATTCCCTGGTGGAAATTGTGAAAATGGAGCAGTGAGGAATAGACGATGGTGGTAGATCTCTATACCAGTGATGGTCAGGTGAAGGGGCAGGTAGAATTACCAGATGAAGTGTTTAATATCGAGCCCCACGAATATGCAATGTATATGGCAGTCCGTGCCTACTTGAATAATCGTCGGCAGGGAACGCATAAGGTCAAAACGCGGGCAGAAGTTTCTGGCGGTGGGCGCAAACCGTGGCCCCAGAAAGGTCGTGGGGTAGCACGGGCTGGCTCGATCCGCTCGCCTCTGTGGATAGGTGGTGGCAAAGTTCACGGTCCACGCCCCCGGGATTATTCAATGAACTTGCCGCGTAAGCTGAAACGGCTGGCTCGGAAATCCGCACTATCTGCCCGTGCCAGAGAAAACAATTTAATCGTGGTTGAAGACTTTGATTTCGAGCGTCCGAAAACAAAGCAGATGCTCGCAGTGCTGGAGGCACTGGGACTCAGTGAGGTAAAGACGCTGCAATTGTTACCAGAGCCGAAGCCAAATGTTATGTTATCCGGTCGCAATTTGCCGAAGTTGACCACAATGCCGGCTTTTATGGTGTCAGCATACGATATCCTCAGCCATCATAAGGTGCTGTTGCACCAGGGCGCTATTCAGGTTTTGGTCGAACAATTAGCAGAGGGGCAATTGGTATGACAATCTGGGATGTGTTAAAGCGCCCCATTCTGACAGAAAAGGCGACACATTTGCAGGAAACACAGCGGTGCTATGTGTTTGAAGTCGATCCTCGGGCAAATAAAGCGTTGATTAAACACGCTGTGGAGCATATTTTTAATGTGAAGGTCAAGAAAGTGCGGATCGTTCGAATTCGGGGGAAACATCGTCGAATGTTTACCCGTCACGGTGTGCTGGAAGGACGGCGATCGCATATGAAAAAGGCGTACGTGACGTTGCAGCCGGGCTATGAAATTGACATCTTTAGTGTCGGAGTTGAGGAATAGAAAGGCATAGAGAGCAATGGGCATCCGAATGTTAAAACCCATTACGCCAGGCACGCGGTTTTATAGCGTGCCAACCTTCGAGGAGATTACGAAGGCGGAGCCGGAGAAATCTTTGTTGACTCCGCTGAAAAGCACGGGAGGGCGGAATAACTTAGGACGTATTACTTCCCGGCATCGCGGAGGACGGCATAAGCGACGGTATCGGATTATTGATTTCAAGCGCAATAAAATCGGGATGAATGCAACGGTTGAGGCGATCGAATATGATCCCAACCGTTCAGCACGTATTGCGCTGGTAAAGTATGAAGATGGCGAGTTGCGGTATATCTTGGCTCCTGATGGTTTAAAAGTCGGCGATATTATCCGATCGGGTCCTGATGCAGAGATCAAAGTAGGAAATGCTCTGCCGTTGGGTAAGATTCCGGTTGGAACAGTGGTTCATAACATCGAGCTCAAGCCCGGTAAAGGAGGGCAATTAGCACGAAGCGCTGGTACTTCAGCGCAGATCGTGGGACGGGAGGAGCGTTACGTGCATCTGAAGTTGCCGTCCGGTGAGATTCGGCGTATTCTCAATACGTGTATGGCAACCATTGGCGAAGTTGGCAACAGCGATCACGAAAATATTTTGTACGGCAAAGCCGGACGGATGCGGTGGCTGGGCGTACGACCCCAGACCCGGGGAATGGCAATGAATCCGATCGATCACCCCAATGGTGGTGGAGAAG
>JALWUI010000091.1 GCA_027082775.1 Candidatus Kapaibacterium sp. | reverse complement strand
ACCCAAGGCAGCGGAACCCCCTACGGTAAAGGAAGCCGCCGAACCGGTAACTGAAGCACCGGCAGAAATCCCAGAGCAGCAGGAGACGAAAAAGAAGAAAACGGCAACGAAGAAAAAGAAGCGTGCTCAGCAGGAGAAAAAGAGCACGACAAAAAAGACAAAGGCTGCTACAGCCGGGAAAACAAAAAAGCAGACGGCAAAGAAAGCAACAAAGACAACAAAATCTTCCACAGCAAAGAAGCGTACTACGGCAAAAAAGGCTTCGGCAAAGAAATCTACGGCAAAGAAACAGAAGAAGCAGAAGAAAAAGTAAAGTCTTGCGATTCGCAAATTTGCCGGTAAACAGTCCGGGAATGCTACTTGACCCTCAGGGAAGCGGCTGAGAAGAGAAGTGAGACTATTTCAACACCGGGGAAGGAACGAGTTGGGAGCCGGGCGGTCAGAAATCCGTGCTGGCGATCGTGAAGGGATCGAATACAATGGAAGAAGCTCCAAAGCACAGGGATGAGGAAATTCGGATAGGAGTTGTCCAGTTTGTTCCCCGATGGGGAGATCGAAATGGAAACGTTGAGCGAATGGTGCGTATTGTTACCGACGCTGCTTCTGCGGTCGATGTGCTGATCTTTCCCGAACTGGCAACTTCAGGGTATTTTTTCCTTTCGCCAGATGAGCTCCGTCCTCTGGCGTGGGAGCGGGAGCATCCGCAGGTACGCCATTTCCAGCGCCTTGCTGCAACAACCCGGTGTGTGATTGTCGTCGGAGCGCCGGAGTGGGATGGGACGACGCAACGACTTTTTAACAGTGCGTGGGTGTTTGATCCTTCTCTTGCGGTGTGGACATATCGGAAAGCGCATTTGTTCTACAAGGAAAAAATGGTGTTTGCGCCTGGTGATCGAGAACTAACTGTTTTTCCCGTTTTGCAGAATCGACTGCGGCTGGGAGTAATGATTTGCTATGATTTCCGCTTTCCCGAAGTTGCCCGGTCGCTGGCGCTACAGGGAGCCGATTGTATTGCGCTCCCCGCAAATTTTGTGACCCCCATCTGGCTGGACATCGTCCGCATACGGGCGATAGAAAACAAAGTGTATATTGCAGTTGCTGATCGCTGTGGATCAGAGGAGCGGGAAGGTAAACAGCTCCACTTTATGGGCGGTTCAGCCGTAGTCCATTACAATGGGCAGTTGATGGCGCAACTGGATCAGGAAAATGAGGGGATAGCAGTCGCATCCCTTCAGCCGTTGAAGGTTCGACGAAAGCGGTTGAATGATCTGAACGATCTCTTTAGCGATCGCCGTCCTGAACTGTATCAACTGTTGTGTCGTTCCGGGGAAGAAAGACAGCACGATGGCTGAGAAGTTGTTTCTGGTTTTTGATATCGAAACCGCAGGGATTGAGTGGGATCAATTGGCGCCGTCGCAGCAGGAGTATTTATTGCGAGGGTGTGAAACGGAAGCAGCGCGAGAAGAACAAAAGCAGTTGATGGCTTTATCGCCGTTGACAGCGCAGATAGTCTGCATTGGCCTTGCGCTGTATCGGTATGATCAGCAGCGGCGGGAGGAAGGGTACGAAGGGGATGTCGAGAAAGAAGCGGTGCTTTTAGTGGATCCCCAGTGCTCAGGCGAGGAGCAGCGGAGGTTGCAATTAGAGGACGGTACACCGGTCATTGCTGCAACGGAAACCCAGGTACTCCGCCTTTTCTGGAAAACCTTAGAACGCTATGCTCAGGCACATCTGGTGACCTTTAATGGACGAACGTTTGATGCGCCATTCCTGATGCTCCGTTCCGCCGTCCTGCGTATCCGTCCATCAGTGAACCTGATGGCGGGAACGCGCTGGCGATACGATCGACATACGGATCTGGCAGATGAGCTGAGCTTCTTTGGTGGTGGACAGACCGGGCCCCAACGTCGGTATAACTTTGACTTCTATGCTCACGCCTTCGGTATCCCATCGCCGAAAGGTGGGGAAGTGCACGGCTATACCGTTGGCGAATTTTTCCGACAGGGAAAATTGTTGCCGATCGCTGAATACTGTCTCCATGATGTCCGGGCAACGTGGCAGTTGTTTCTCCAGTGGAATCGCTACTTGAATTTTTCGCTCCTGTAAGTGAAGTATCGGTCCAATCCAGGTTTGTCAGAGCTGCAAGAGGGGGAATTCTGGTACTTCAGAGAGTGCAAACCGGTAGGAGGTAGCGGTTTACAATAGCGGTATACAAGCGGAGATCCAGCCGCAACGACCGGTTTTACGAAGAAACACTGGTAGTGGTCGCTGGCACCTGCTCAGGATGCACGGCTGGCAGGATGACCCGGAAGCAACTTCCTTTGCCCGGTGTGCTTTCAACCTGAATTTCGCCCCCGTGGGAGTGGATGATCCATTGTACGATAGCTAAGCCCAGCCCCTGTCCCTGAATTTTGCGTGATCGAGCTTTGTCGACCCGGTAAAAACGGCGGAAGATGAGCGGAATTTCTTTCTCCGGAATCCCAATGCCCGTGTCTTCAATTTCAACAACCACGCTTTTTCCTTGCCGGGCGCCCCGAATAGCGATGGTCTGGTTCTCCGGTGTATATTTCACGGCGTTATCAACCAGATTCAGGAAAGCCTGGTACAGCCGGTGTTTGTCCCCCTGGATCCACAGGGGTGTTTCGATGGAAGAGTGCACCTGGATATTTTTGGCTTCTGCTAAGATCTCAGCATCTTCCACGATGTCGTGCAACAAAAGTGAAAGATCCAGTTGCTCCATTGTGAGGTTGATTTGCCCCGTTTCTGCACGGGACAATTCCAGCAGGTTCTGCACCAGTTTTGACAGCCGCACAACTTCTTCCAAAGCGGTCGAGAGAATGCGTTCATACTCTTCCGGCGAGCGACGGGAGCGGAGTGCTAATTCCAGTTCGCCCATCAGGATGGAAAGTGGAGTGCGGAGTTCGTGTGATACATCACTGGTGAACTGCCGAATCTGCTGGAACGAAGCTTCCAGGCGGGCGATCATATCATTGAGAGTCGCAACTAATCGGGCAATTTCATCATCGGCTGGTGGCGAAGGAATCCGCTGGTCCAGGCGGCGCGCAGTAATTTCACGCGCCGTTTGCGTAATCTTCTCGATGGGCTGCAAAGAATAAGAAGCCAGCCACCATCCCCCTACTAAGGATACGAAGAAAATGAGCGGCAGAAGGTAGAGCATCAGACTGAAAAGCTCATTGAGCGTGCTGCGCACTTCGTCGATGGTGTAAGCAATGGTAATCTGCAACAAATCGGATCGATAAAACAGAACACGCATCACCTCTCCGTCTTGCCAGTAGGCATCCTGAAAAAGATGGGCGGGTACGGTTGGTGGAAAATACGGAAGGTCTTTTGCTGTAGGCAAAACGTGATCTCGCAGATTTGCCGATTTCCATACTACCTGGCCACTGCTGTCCGCGATCTGAATCAGGTAGTTTTTGGGATTGAGCAGAATGTGTTCATAGACCGCTGTCCACACCGGATCGGTGTGAAGGCGGGCAGTGTCCGGTTGCGGGCGCAACGGACCAACGAAATTTGGGAGAGTGTCCTGTTGAAGGAAGGCAAACCGGGAGTTCCTTTGTTGCCCCGGCTGCCGCGCTGGACGCAGTGGCTGTTGCGTCTCCTGCTGCTTTTTTCGGACAATATAGTCCAGCGACGTTGCAACGCGCAGCATAGAGGAATCCAGACTGTCCTGCACCTCCTCGGTTGCCGAGTAGTATACGATGGCAATGAAGATGAGCAGGGTCACTGTTGCAAAGAAGGAGTACCAGAAAGTAAGTCGAAATTTGAAAGATACTCTCGGCGCTGGCAGGAGGTGAAAGATCCGGTCAATGATACGATGGAACATCCTGTGCTGCATTCATTTCGGTTACGACTGCTGTTCAGACGAGTAGCGGTTGCTGCTGGTGCTTTGCGAGCACCACGTCATTTGCGGAGATGCTGAAGCCTCAGGTTGGACCCTGCAGAACGCCGGGAAAACTGGAGCGATGAGAATGTTGACCGTTGGACTGCAATGGTATAAGGTTTTGCGCTCGAAAGCTGTATTTTTGAACTTTTCCAGAGTAAGTTCGGGAACAAACCGGGGAGTATCCGAATGCGACAGTGGATTTTTGCCATCGCTCTGTGCTGCTTTGTGATGCAGGTTTCTGTAGAAGCAAAATTATTAGGTGGGATGCCGCATAATAACGGATCAATGCCTACGGTGTCTCCGGCAACGATGCAGGCGTTTGCCAGCCATAACGGGCAGGGTATTGGGGCAATTTCGTCGCTGCGACCGGCGACGATCATTGCTTCTGGGCAGAAGCGAGCCGATGGCTTGTTTACGCCCGCAAGGGTTCGACCATATAGCGTTCCAGAACCGAACAGCTATTTGCCGGGCGTTGTTGTGATCAAAACGCGGCAGCAGTTTCCAGTAGTCGACGGAAATCGCGCGCTGGGCGGAAGCAGCTTGAATTCCATCTTCAAACTCTACGGGATCCGCTCGATTCGCCAGCCGTTTGGCGGCAACGCTGCACAGTTGCAGCAGATGGTAGACTATGTTGGGGTGCGCCGCATTTACGAAGTCCGCTATACAGCGCCGGTGGATCCGGTTGACCTGTGTCGCGAGCTGGAGCAGCATCCGGAGATTGAATATGCAGAGCCACTCTATATCCGACAACCGCTGTTTCGACCCAATGATCCCCGATTTTCCCAGCAAAAAGCCCTGGACCTGATTCAGGCAGCCAGAGCGTGGGATGTTACGAAAGGCAGCGGAGAAGTTACGATCGCTATTCTGGACTCCGGCACCGATTGGGAACACGAAGATTTGCGGGACAATATCTGGACCAATCCGAATGAGATTCCTGACAATGGCGTGGATGATGATGGCAATGGCAAAGTTGATGATGTGCACGGGTGGGATTTCGTGGGGGACGTGAGCGTTCAGGATGTGCAGCAGGGCATTTTCCGCGAGGATAATGATCCCAAGGTTCGGAATATCACACCGCCAGGAGCCAATGACACTCGCAGTCACGGTACAAATGTTGCTGGTAATGCTTCAGCGGTAACGAACAATGGCAAAGGCATTGCCAGTATTGGCTATCAATGCAAATTGATCCCGGTGAAATTAGCCTCTGACCGACCTATCGGCGGGATTTTTCGAGGGTATGAAGCAATCCTGTATGCTGCCCGGTTAGGAGCCGACGTTATCAATCTCAGTTGGGGCAGTCCGCAGTATGCCAGTTACGAACAGGATGTGATTAACCAGGCAACAGCGATGGGGAGTCTGATAGTAGCGGCTTCTGGTAATGCCTCAATGTTTACGGATGTGAACATTCCGTATTTTCCCGCACAGTACGATAATGTGCTGAACGTTGGCGCCAGCGATCACAACGACAATCCAGCGTCCTTTACCCATTACGGGACTGCCGTTGATGTCTATGCGCCCGGTGTTGCTAACTGGAGTACGATGCCGGGGAATAGCTATCTGTCGCATCCGAATTGGAGCGGTACTTCATTTTCTGCACCGATAGTTTCCGGTATTGCTGCCCTGGTTCGAACACTCCATCCAGATTGGACACCGAAACAGGTTGCGCACCAGATCCGGAGTACGGTGGACAATGTGTTCCCGCAGGTGCAGCAAAATCCTGGCCTTCGTCCCTTTTTGTATGGCAGAGTCAATGCATACAAAGCAGTACAGTTTAACCAGAGTTTTTCTTCTGGTGACCGGATACCGGGTGTGGAGATCACAGCGATTGGCATTGCTGCGGCAAATGGTGTGATTTCTACTTATGATCCTGTGCAGGTTCGATTAACGATCAAAAATTTCCTGGCGCCAACGTCCAATCTTCAGCTTCGCCTGTTCAGCTTTGATGGTTTTACCATCCTGCCCGATCAACCAATTACGGTGGGGAGCATTGGTACACTGGATTCTCAGAATGTGGATGTTACCATCCAGCTTTCTCCGCTACAGGGATGGTTTGAAGGAACGGTGGACTTTCTGGTCGTGTTCCAGGATGGCGATTATGTGGACTATCAGCGTATCGAACTCCCTGTCCGGATTTCTTCTCCGCATACCTATGTCGCTTTCCCACTTCCCCATCCAGCATTTACGCACGTTTCATACTTTGATGCGGAGTCGCCTTCGCCTTCTGTTTTCTGGGCGGTAGGATTTCTCCCCGGTGCTGGTGCCGCCTATCTGGTTGCTTCCCAGTCCCAGATTGTCGGTGCGGGTTTGGGTACGTTCTCGAATTTCGCCGCCGATCCTGCCTTTGCCGTTGCAGCACTGGATCTCCAGCGAGCGTGGATTTCGACAAATGGGTCCAACGGAGGGAATACCACCATCTGGCGTACTACCGACGGAGGTCAACAATGGCGGACGGTTAGCGTTGCTCATATTACGGACTTTATCAACGATCTCCACTTTTTCAATCCAAATGAAGGCATCTTTCTGGGAGATCCTAAGGGGGGACGCTGGGGCGTTGCTCGAACAACGGATGGAGGAGTAACGTGGAAAGTTCAGACTGGCTTGCCAGCGCCACAGCCGCAGGAAACTGGATTGGTGGGATCGCGGTTCTGGCTCGATGAAGCCGGGTGGTTTGGAACGACCAGAGGGCGGGTGTTTTACACAACCGATAAGGGAGCAACCTGGAAGGTAGCCACGATCGATCCGACCGCTATGGTGGTGTTTTTGTCCTTCACCACGCCGCAAAAGGGAATTGCTTTGTACCAAAAGGGACAGGGAAGTTTTCGAGAAACGTTCGTTGCCGCAACGACAGATGGTGGGGCAACCTGGCAGCCTTTAAATGTACGGCTGACGCAAGCGGGAATTACCCCCGTGATGGCATTTGCCCCCGCAAATTCACGGTGGAATTACCTCATTGATGACAACGGACGAGTTCTGGCGACGGAAGATAATGGCAGTTCGTGGGAAGTGATGCTGACCCGGGAATTGACCCAGACCCGGATGGCAGCGCTGAGCTGGCGAGGCTCAACAGTGCGGATTTGGAATGTCGGTCCCCGCGGTCTGGGCTATTTGAATCTGCCGTACGAGGAAGCACCGATTCCGAAGGTGCTGGAAGCAAGTGTTTCAACGCTGGATTTTGGAAGTGTCACTGTCGGCGCAACGGCAACGCAGTTTGTACGCTTCCGGAACACCGGACAGGCGCCAGTAACGATCACCTCCGTTGCAATTCAGCCGCAGAATGCTCAACAGGATGAATTTACGCTGATCAACAAACTCCCGAACAAGATTCAGCCGGGAGAGGAAAAAACGCTGGGCATTCGATTCCAGCCAGCGGTCGAGGGCAATCGCACTGCTGTGCTCCGGGTGGAAAGTGACGCAGATAATGGAACAGTAACGGTGCAGTTAGTTGGCACCGGGACCGTGACCAGTGTGCCAGAGCATTCCAATGCTGGTCTGGATGTTCGCATACTCCATCAGAATCCTCCAGCGCTGGAAGTCAGCAGTCAGCGGTCGTATCCTTTCCTGCGCGCCACACTGTACACGGTGCAGGGACAGCGCCTCTGGAGCCGTACGTTTACCGTTGCCCCTTCGCAGCCGTGGCGATGGACGCTGCCGCCTTTAGCATCCGGGAGCTACGCGATACGCATCGATGATGGGCAGCGCATGCTGTGGTCGCAGGTGGTGCTTCTACCTTAAAGGCACCGGTGTGCTGACGAGGAAAGAAGTTGCCGGAGGCAGCATCGAGAACGGGCGGTGCAGGTAGCTGGAAGATTGCTCTTTCGCCATTCTCTGGAAGCCGGAGCAGCGCCGTTCTAATGCCGCTCGCAGCGCGGTAATGGAGAGGATCGATGGTGTCAGAGCAAGGATCGAGCGGTCAGTCGGGAAGCGAGCGTGTTTGCAACAATGGCAGTTTCTGAATCTGGAAGGTCGCGGAAACGGCGCGCATACGAGCTCATTTTCCTGTTTGGTATCGTGAGCCTTCTCGGGGATTTGATCTATGAGAGTGGTCGGAGCATCCTCGGACCGTATTTGCAGACCCTGGGAGCATCAGCCGTTGTGGTTGGTGTTATCGCCGGTATTGGTGAATTTGTTGGATATGGGCTCCGATTCGCTTTCGGATACCTGGCGCAGCGTACTCGATACTACTGGGGATTTACACTGTGGGGGTATGCGCTGATTGCCGCTATTCCGCTGGCAGGATGGGCATCAGCGTGGGAAACCGTTGCCGTGTTGTTCGTGCTGGAGCGGCTGGGCAAAGCGTTGCGGACTCCTGCCCGCGATACCATCCTGAGTTACGCAACGGCGCCAGTAGGGCGGGGCTGGGGCTTTGCGCTGCACGAAGCAGTCGATCAGATCGGTGCGGTTATTGGTCCCCTGCTCTTTGCGTGGTTGCTCAGTCATAATGCAGATTATGCTGGGGTGTTACGATGGACCGCAATTCCCCTTGCCCTGCTGCTGCTTTTCCTCTGGATTGCCCGTCGCCATTCTCCACAGCCGCAACGTTACGAGGATTCTGAGGAACAGGAAGGGAAGCAGCCATATCCTGCTTTTTTCTGGTGGTACCTTGCCTTTGCTTTCTGGAGCGCTGTTGGCTTTGTGCAGTATCCGCTCATTGCGTATCACGCAGAGCAACACCAGTTACTCTCGCCTGCCTGGATCGCCGGACTCTATGCTGTTGCAATGGGAGCCGATAGTCTTGCTGCGCTGCTGTTCGGGAAATGGTACGATCGGTTCTCAATCCGAATTTTATGGGGAGTGCCGCTCCTGACTGCTGCGCTTGCTGCCGTGGCATTTCGATGGAGCTTTGTTCCCCTGCTGATTGCAGCAGTGCTGTGGGGAATGACAATGGCGCTTCACGAGACCGTACTGCGTGCTTTCGTTGCAGATGCCATTGCACCCCATCGCCGGGCGTTTGCGTATGGGATTTTCAACACCATCTATGGGGTCGGTTGGCTGATCGGCGGGACCATGATCGGATGGATGTATAAGCAACAGCCATCAATGGTGCCGCTGAGTGTTGGAATGCTTCAGCTTCTTGCCCTTGGATGCTGGATGCAACTGTGGCGCGCTCTGCGTCGAACGTCGCGGCTGCAAGGAAAAGCCTGAAATCCCAATGTGCTGCTATGGAAGGAAAAGCTGCTCGATCAGGATGGGAATATGGTGCTGGCGAAAGACCAGAATGTATGTTCCTCTCGGAAATTGCAAGGTAGGAATCGTTTTTGTACCCGGTGTGCAATCGTAGATTCCCAGCAGTGCGCCGTGCAGTGAATAAACCCGTAGTTCCACAGTGTCATTCGTATGGTTGGCGATGCAGATGCCATTGTGCGCCGCACGAATCTCAATGGGCTGCGCCGATCTTTCGGTGGGCGCAACAGTGGTAGGACTGTTGAGGAGTGTTTGAAGGAGCGCCAGCGCGATCAGCCGAACCGGTGCCTTTTGCTGGTTTACCAGTACCGCGATGCTGATCTGATGCTCAGGAGCATAAAGGTAGAAAGCCGCATAGCCTTTGATAGAACCGCCGTGCACCCACACCGGAGTGTTAAATACGGTTCTTCGAGCAATGCCCAGAGCGTAGGTGTAGCGCGAAAGCGCCGAAGGTGTCAGCATTTCCTGCAAGGCTGCTGGAGACAACAGGGTTTGCGTTCTGAACAGCGAATCAATAAAGCTCCGAACCTGCTTCGCTGTTGCCATAATTCCGCCGGCTGCCCATGCGCCGCTAAAGCGGGCAATCAGAGGAATTGCGCTTGCGTCTTCCATCGTTCTGCGATCGCCGTCCAGATCATAGTGAGGATGCGCAAGGGGGTAATCAGCCGGTAGCGCTTCTTCCGGAAAGAGATAAATGCCTGGCCCAAGCCGAGAAAAGATCCGCTGGCGGTAGCATCGAGAAAGCGGCTGATTGGTGTGCTCGATAATCATCTTTCCTACCACGAGGTAGTTGGTGTTGCTGTAATAGAATGTGTCGTTCGGAGCGCTAATGGGTGGCGGGATCAGTGAGAAAAGGGAATCCGGATGCCAGTAAGCGCCGGGATCAATGGTGGCCACAGAGTCGAGCGCACGGGCGTAATCACCCAGCCCACTGGTATGATTCAACAGTTGACGCAGGGTGATGCTGGAATCAATAAACGGATGGTGGAAAGACGGTAGAAGCCGGGCAATTGGATCATCCAGATTCCACACTTTTTCTTCCCACAGTTGAAGCGCTACGACGGCTGTAACCGTTTTGGTGATACTGCCGATGCCAAACAGGGTGTTCGTATCCAGCGGCGTCCCATTGAGCGTGTCAATCCAGCCAGCAGTACCATTCCATACGCCGATTTGAGGAGCAGCGACAGAAGCACTGACGCCAATAATATTCAGCGTTTTCTGGTATTGATGCAAAACATCCTGCAACTGTTGCGATAGCTGCGCCCCGGCAGACGTTGCCACCCAGATCCAGATGAGCAATGTTGCTGGCCACCGCATCGGTTATCCTGAGCTTTACTGGAACAACCGTTTGCGCTGGCTATAGACCCTCTTCAACGCCCGGAGTTTAATGGTTTTTGGGGAGAAATGAGCCCGTAGCCTACCCGGCACTGCGCCGGCAATAGTAGCGTTCCTGATGCGGCTGTTACAGAGAAAAGATGGGATTCCCCTGGCAAATGGCTGATGGGTAATGTTGTCCCGCTCAATGCGTCAACGGATGTGTGGCAGAAGGGCGAGGAATCAAGTATAAAGGGCGATAAGGACGATGCGTACCAATTTGCCAACGTTTGAGGACATCATTGAGCAATTTCGCCGGCAGCACTATATCGCTGATCGGCAAATAGCCGTGGCTGTTTTTCTCTCGATGCGGCTGCAGAAACCCCTGCTGATCGAAGGACCACCGGGTGTGGGAAAAACAGAAATTGCCAAAGTGCTGGCGCAGGTGCTGAACACAGAGTTGATTCGTCTCCAGTGCTATGAAGGACTGGATGCAAATGCTGCACTGTACGAGTGGAACTACCAGCATCAGCTCTTGCACATCAAGCTGACCGAGCAGTCGGATCAGACCATAGAGGAGAAAGAGTCAACGATATTCAGCGAAAAGTTTCTTTTGAAACGCCCCCTACTTCGAGCGATTACGCAGCCGAAGCCACCGGTTTTGTTGATCGACGAAATTGATCGAGCGGATGAAGAGTTTGAAAGTTTTTTACTGGAAGTGCTTTCGGACTGGCAAATATCCATTCCGGAAATTGGAACTATTCGTGCGACTTCGATTCCGTACGTAATCATCACCAGTAATCGCTTTCGAGAACTGTCTGATGCTTTGCGCCGCCGCTGCCTGTACCTGTGGATCGATTACCCCAGTTATGAAAAAGAGCTGGCGATTGTGCGGGAGAAAGTACCGGAGCTGGATGAAAACCTGGCAGAGCAGATTTGTCAGTTTGTGCAGCAGGTGCGACGACGGCAGTTGCAGAAGCGACCCGGTATTGCTGAAACTTTGGATTGGGCGCGGGCGTTGGTTTCGTTGCACAAAGATCACTTAACGCCCGATACCCTGGCAATGGCAATTGGAGTATTGTTCAAGGATCGCGAAGACATCGAGGTGATGAAGACCTCGTTTATGGAGTTTCTGGAGCGACTCCACGTTCGATTCCGCCTGGCAGAAGTGCGGCAGGAACAGTCATCAGCTCCATCAGATGAGTTTTCGGAAAAAGTATAATCTGTCGGAACATCTGATCCACTTTCTCCGCTATGCGCGCAGCCGGGGATTGCCCGTTGGTGTTGGGGAAGCCCTGAGTGCGCTCCGGGCGTTACAGGCAGTGCCGGTGACAGATCCTCTGGTGTTTCGAGAAGCGCTGCGGGTAACACTGGTGAAAAGCGCAGCTTTTGCGCAGTTGTTCGATGAACTGTTCGAACACTACTGGCAGCAGGTGCTCCAGTCCTCGTCAGAGCAGCAGCAAACAAAAACTTCATTGGCATTGCTGGACATTCGCAAATGGGGGGAAGGTAAACACCAGACGGTGGAAGAAACCCAACAGCAGACGTTGTATAGTCCGTATGCAGCGCTGGGACGCCAGGAGATAGCGGCATTGGATCCGGCAACCGTTGCCCGGCTTCTGCCCGTGGCGTATCAGTTGGGGCGTTCGTTTGCAGTCCGCCTGCGCCGGCGGTATACAGAGCAATCCCGTAGTGGGGTACTGGCATTTCGGCAGACGATCCGGAAAAGCCTGCGCTACGGCGGCTTGCCATTGGAACTCCAGTTCCGGCAGCGAGAGCGTCAGAAACCCCGGTTTGTCTTCGTCTGCGATGTGAGCCGTTCGATGGAGCGCTTCGCTCGCTTCTTTCTCCATTTCCTCTATGCCGCCGTCCAGTCGTTACCGGCAACGGAGGTGTTCGTTTTCAGCACAGAGCTCCAGCGGCTTACCCCGTGGATGCATCGGAGCGCGCCGGAGCAATTTCACCGGATTTTACCGGAAATTTTTCCAGAACACGGTGGCGGAACCCGCATTGGAACGGCTTTTGAGCAATTTCGTCTGGAGTATGCGGCTTTGCTAAGCGCGAATACGCACCTGATTGTTGTCAGTGATGGACTGGATTTTGGCGAGACAACGCTTTTGCAGGCTGCAATGCGCCGTATTGCCCAGCGCGTTCGCTCCATCTGGTGGCTTTATCCACTGCCGGTGCGAAATCAGCAGCAGCCGCAAACTACTGCGCTGGCGGCAGTCCGGCAATGGCTTGCGGGGGAAGCAACGGTGTATAACATCGAGAGTCTTGAGCGTTTTATTCATCGATTCGTTCGGAAAGGGACCAGCGGATGAATCTGGATGAGCAGCATATCGCCGATGCCTTGCGCCGTTTGTCAACAAAGCAACCTCTATTTCTTGCAACGGTCATCGAGGTTACAGGTTCTGCTTATCGACGGCCGGGAGCAAAGCTGCTATTGACCCCTGATGGCACTGCTATTGGCAATGTCAGCAGTGGGTGCGTGGAAAAAGACCTGCAAACCCGCATTCAGTATGCACCACCAGCGCAGCCAGAGGTGATCGTGTATGATACGACAACGGAAGAAGACCTTCTGTGGGGAACTGGTGTTGGTTGCGGTGGGGTAAGTAAGATTCTTCTGGAGCCATTACTGCCGGAAAAACGCTCGATCCTGGAGCAATTGTGGACCCGGATTCGCTCCGACTATCGTACTGGCTGGTTGTGCACCGCCATTGATGGCAATTCAGATCTTGCGGTTCGTCCCGGCGACGTTGTTGCCTGGGTGGATACTCAGCGGATTGGAGCGGCGGTTTCGGAACAGGTTGCAGGTGCCGTGGAACAATTGCTGGAAAAAGTCCGATCAGAATTGCCATTGTTTCCCGACCGAAACGCTGCGACGGTGGCCATCGATCCTCAGCAGCACACCGGTCAGTGGCTGGTGGAGCGGATTCCGCCACCGTTCCCATTGGTGATCTTCGGTGCCGATGATGATGTGCAGCCAGTGGCATCGTTGGCAGCACAACTGGGGTGGGAGGTGACGATTGTGGATCATCGGTCGTTGCTGGCAACACCGGAGCGGTTTCCGAACAGTCGGATCGTGGTTCAGGAACCGGAACAATATGTGCAGCCGGCAGCATTCCCGATCCCTTCAGCCGTGCTCCTGATGACCCATCAGTATCTTCGTGACAAAGAAATTTTGCGAGCGCTGACCGCCGTTGCAGATCGCTTGCGGTATTGTGGCATCATTGGTCCAAAGCGCCGGACGCGCCGAATCTTTCAGGAGTTAACGGATGAGGGAGTCGCAGTGGAAGCCCTGTCGCCGGTGCTTTATTTCCCGACCGGACTGGATATCGCGTCGGAAACGCCGATGGAAATTGCGTTGAGTGTAATTGCAGAGATCATCGCCGTGCTCCACGGCAGACGTGGTGGACATTTGCGAGATCGTCAGGGGTCGATTCACTGAGGTGGAAGCGTTATTAGACCATATTGCTCTGCACATTGCAGTGCCGGATGCTCATCCAGCACCCCAGTGGACGGTGCGGGAGGCTTATAGGCACTGCATTACGGTGGCACAATCGCACTACGAAAATTTTCCTGTTGTGAGCTTTTTCCTCCGACGCTCCGAACGGCGAGCGCTGGCAGCGTTTTACACCTTTGCACGCGTTGCAGATGACATTGCCGATCGTCCGGATCTTCCTTTGACGACTTCGCAACGGCTGGCAGCACTGGATCGATTGGAGACAGCAATTGCGCAGCGGCAGCCTGTCCACCCATTTCTGGAAGCGGTCTATGACACGATGGAACGGTATCAGATGCCGCCATCGATCTTTCACCGCCTGCTGATCGCTTTTCGGTATGATCTGGATTTTCGTCCTTTCCCGAGCTGGAAACAATTGCGATGGTATTGTCATCACTCTGCAGATCCCGTGGGGGAAGCGGTATTGTTGATTGCTCGACAACATCGACGTTCTATCCTCCCATTTTCCGATGCCCTCTGCACGGCGTTGCAGTTGATCAACTTCTGGCAGGATCTGGCAGCCGATCGGCAGCGCCGTCGTTGCTATATTCCCGAACAGGTGCTCAGTGCTGTTGGCGCTTCGGTTGAGGATTTCTATCACCAGCGACTTACGCGCAGCCAGCAGCACCATATTCTCAAGCAGGTGCTGGGAACAACGCAGTTTTTTCTCAACAAAGCGGCCATTTTGCCGGCGTTGCTGACCGGGCGCTGGCGGTTATTTCTCAGGCTTATTTTCGGAGGAGCAAGTGTTATGGTAGAGAAACTGCAAGCAGCAGGTACGCACCTGTTTGTTGCTGATCGCATTTTATTGCACAATCGGGATTTTCTCCGTATCTTTACGAACGGAATAAAACGGTGGGCAAAGTAATTTGGGTGCGCACAACGATGCCGATGGGGAAAACGGCAGCATATTATCCCAGTTCTGCTAAGACGAACTTTTTCTATTCCTTTCAGTTTTTGCCGAAGGAAGAGCGGGAAGCTATCTATACAGTGTATGCCTTCTGTCGCTATGCTGATGATGTCGTCGATGGGTACGGAGGCAGCGCCGACCATTCCGTCGAGCTCAAACGCCAGCGGTTGCAGTGGCTACGGGAAGAAATCGAAGCCTGTTATGCCGGGGAAGCGCGCCATCCTTTTTTCCGTTCTCTCTATTGGGTCGTTCGGCGGTTTAACATTCCGAAACAGTACTTTCTTACCCTGTTAGACGGGATCGAACGCGATTTGATCGTCCATCGGTATGAAACCTTCGAAGAGTTACGGGAATACTGCTATAGCGTTGCCAGCATTGTAGGGTTAATTGTTATCGAAATTTTTGGGTATCGGTACGAACAAACAAAGTCCTACGCGGTCAATCTGGGGTATGCTCTGCAGCTCACGAATATTTTGCGGGATGTCAAAGCAGATAAAGACCGGGGGCGCATCTATCTGCCGCTGGAAGATTTGCGGCGATTTGGATATTCCGAGCAGGAGCTGCTGAGGGAGGTGTACAATGATGCTTTTATTGAATTGATGCAGTTTGAAGTGCAGCGTGCCCGGTCTTACTACCACAAAGCCCGTTCGATGCTCCGATCGGATGAACGCCGCCGTCTGGTAGCACCGCAAATAATGGACCGGATTTACTATCGCCTGCTGGAGAAAATCGAATTGAACAATTACAACGTTTTCCAGAAGAACATTCGAGTTTCAATGGCTCATAAAGCGCTGATCGCGCTGCGGCTCTGGCTCAAAGCGTGGTTGTTGTGGCGATAAATCAGGATGTAGCATAAACTGGGGATACCAATGAGGCATCCGGATCATCGGGGAGGCAATTTTGAATCGTGGGATCCGCAGCAGCGCCCCAGCTTCTCACTGGGTATCGAGGAAGAGTATATGGTGCTGGATCCGGAGACCTGGAACTTAAAGACCCATCTGGATCTGGAACTTTTATCCCGCGGGCAGATGGTATTGCACGAGCACATTAAACCGGAACTTCTGGGGTCTATGCTGGAAATTGGTACGGGCGTCTGCCGCAATATTCAGGAAGCCCGGTTCGAGATTACCAAAATCCGATCGATCGTTGCCCATCTGGCAAAGCAGCACGGACTGGTGATCGGTGCTGCCAGTACCCATCCCTTTGCCCGATGGCAGGAGCAAAAGATTTTTCCAAACGAACGCTACTACACCATTGTGCAGGATATGCAGTTGCTGGCACGTTCGCTCCTGATTTTTGGATTGCACATTCACATCGGCATTGAAAATCGGGAGACACAGATTCAGATTATGAACGAAATGCGATACTTTCTGCCCCATATTCTGGCATTGAGTACCAGTTCGCCCTTCTGGGAAGGAGTTGACACGGGCCTGAAGTCTTTCCGTTCCAAAGTGTTCGAGCGCTTCCCTCGAACGGGAATTCCGGGATACTTTGCCAGTTGGGCAGAGTTTGAGAATTTTGTCAATATCCTGATCCGCACCGGTTGCATTGATAATGCGAAGAAGATCTGGTGGGACATTCGTCCGCATCCCTTCTTCCCCACCTTAGAAATTCGCATTTGCGACCTGCCGATGCGGATTGATGAAACCATTGCTATCGCTGCTTTGTGTCAGGCAGTGGCGGCAAAGTTGTATTCTTTGTATGCGCAGAATATGAGCTTTCGAATCTACCGACCTGAACTGCTGCAGGAGAACAAATGGCGAGCTGTGCGCTATGGCATCGATGGAAAGCTGATCGACTTTGGTAAACAGAAAGAATTGCCCGCCAGAGACCTGATCCACGAGTTGCTGGATTTCATCGACGATGTCGTTGATGAGCTTGGATCGCGAGAGGAGATCAACTACATCTATGAAATTCTGGAGACGGGTACCAGCGCGGATCGGCAGTTGCGGGTGTACAAAGAAACGGGTAGTCTGGAAAAAGTCGTGGAGTACATTTACCAGGAATCGAATGAAGGGTTGTTTGAGGATGTTACTCCTTTCATCGGCGCCGTTCATCGCCCTTCGCCAGACACTATCGAGGAAAAGAAAACTTCTTTGACGCCGCCAAGGATGCCATAAAGTTTTGGCAAAGGAAACACCGCGCGGAAAACTGCCGTTGAGCAATATACAGGAGCTGGGCGGGTGACAGCAATAATACTTCCTGGCGAAGCAAGCCAGAAAAATTCCGGAGATGTTTTTTACTCCTCAAACGGATCACGCTCCCAGATTTTTACTGCCGGAATGCGTGGCAATTGCTGGTAGTAAAACAGGAATTCCAGCACCAGCGCCAGCGCTTCTTCGGTGTATTCACCCCACTGATACCGAATACTGCCCGTACGGCTAATGCCCTGGCACTGGATCGTGCGCTCTGCCGGAAGGGTAGAATCTTGCATTGCTTTGACAATGGTCGTGACGTTTGCCCGCATGTCTTCCGGACGGCAGACCCACACAGCGGCGGGCAGCGGAGCATTCGCCAGATCCCGCCATTCCTCGCTGATGTCCAGACTTGGCTCAAAAGCAGGATCAAATCCCCAGGAAACGACGCCATCATACTGCTGGAGCAGCTCACCAATGGTGCCATCGGCACGAAAAAGGTGGGTAACCCGATCGTATTTTTCCTGGAACACAAAAGTGCCGAGGCGAATGAGGAAATCTTCAACGGCGGGAGAAGCAAACCGTAACTCGGCCGCTGCTCGCAGGGAAGGGTTAAGGTAAATGCTGGCAGCGTGAGTGCAATTGTCTAACTCCAGAACCGGACCAGCAATGATGCGGTAGTCGACACTCTGCACACCCAGTCCGTAGCCAAGCGGAGAAAGCAGGGCTAAGGATACGGCGTTATTCTTCAGCCAGACGGCGCATTCGAGTTCTGAGCCACGGCGGAGCTGCAGCCCGAATTGCCGGGAAACAGCATCGGCATTTGCAGTGAGTGGCTGGTAAAAAGGATGTTCGGGGATGGCGATTCGCATTAGCGCTTCCCTCTTTGTTTTGCGACCTTCGGCAATAGACCGGCTCCACTGGCTGGTTGAACTGGAGTGGACATTTTATTCAATCAAATCAGTTCGACCGTGATCCCGGAGATACTGGACAACTTTGCGGACCTGCTGCGCCTGGCCTTTTCGGCAGATAAGGATAACATCTTCCAGCGCAACGACAATCAGATCCTCAACGCCAAGCGTTACTACCGGAGTGCTTCCGGCATTCCATAGAATGTTCGACTGGCTATCCATAATGAAAAGTTGCTCGCCCTGTACTGCGTTACCTGCTGGATCGCGAGGCAGGATGTCTTCCAGTGCGGACAGAGATCCGATGTCGCTCCACTGGAAAGTTGCCGGAACAACAACCAGATTCGTTGCTTTCTCCATCACTGCATAGTCGATGGAAATATTCGGCAACTGATGAAACGCGGTAGCCAAAGCTGAGGTGTCCTGCTGCTGTAATGCCGCTACCATTTTCGGAAGCATCTGTCCAATGGCGGGCGCCGTTGTCTCCAGAGTGGAGATGATCGTTTGTAGCGACCAGAAAAACATTCCACTATTCCAGAGGAAACGGGCAGTTTGAAGGAATTTTTCTGCCGTTACCCGATCTGGCTTTTCACGAAACTGGCGTACTGGAATAACAGTCCCTTCAGAAACTTCGGATTCGACTTCTATGTAGCCATAACCGGTTGCAGGATACCGGGGACGGATGCCGATTGTGGCGATGACCGGCTGTGTTTCGACCGCAGCAAAGGCAGTGGTAACAGCGGCGTGAAATGGTTCAGCGGGATGGATGAAATGATCGGCGGGAAAGATGCCAACACTGATAGGAGTGTCGGGATAGCGGGACTGAAGCAGGGCGGTAGCGTAAGCAACGCACCCGGCAGTATTGCGCTTTGCTGGCTCTGCATAAACATTCTCTGCTGGCAGCAGGGAACGCAACTCGGTACGGACTGCGTCCAGCAGAGCAGTGCTGGTAATAACCCAGATATGCTCAGCGTCGATGATGGGCAGCAATCGCTGAACCGTTTGTTGGAGCAGAGATTCAGAGGAACCGAAACTCAGTAACTGCTTTGGGCGATGTCGTCGGCTCAGGGGCCAGAGCCGTTCACCAACACCACCAGCCATAATAATTGCAAACCGCTGCATCACGCTTTCCGTATTGTTGATACCCGTCGCTTTGAGCACAAAGCCAGAAAACGCATCCTTGCTTGTGGCATTGCATACGCACGGTCTCAGGAGTGCTGAAAACGTTCCGCTATGAGTGCCGATGCTGGGCATATCCTACAGGAGCGCCGGCTTTCGCCGGCAAAGAATAGAAGGAGGCACTGACGTAAATGTGTGGGGGCGACCGGCCGGTCGCCCCTACGGGTGTGGGTGGTGGCGACCAGCCGGGTTGCGCCGACCGGGAGCACCGACCGGGAGCACCGGCTTTCGTCAGCAAACATAATTTCCTCCCTTTGCGAGAGAAGGTGAGGGTAAAGGAGACACCCCCTAAAGGATTCGCTTCCAGAAGGTGCATGCCTGAGAGCGTGCATTTCCAGTGTAGTATGAGGAATGAAATGGTGCTTCACCTGCGGGCAGCTCCGGAAACGTACGTTAATGAGAGGGCGGCGATGGTTGACAAATGCATTCCGTTGGTGCTTTTCCGGAGCAGTCAGCAAGAGCATACGTAGGCTAATTGCCAGCGTTTCGAGCGCTGACGTGGGTCTGCAGAAGCAGATTCAGTTGTCGTTGGAGTTGCTCAACTCTTTGCAGCCGCTGCCGTAGCAATTTGTTTTCTTGCTGCATTTGTGCCAGCGTCTTTTCAATCTGCATTAGCCGCTGCTTCTCCTGTTCCAACCGGGCAATCCGTTGCTGTTGCTGCTCTACTTGCCTGGAGAGTTGTTGAACGGCGTTGATGAGCATATACGTGAAGGCGGAGGGATCGACGGCTAAGATGGAATCTTGCAGCGTGGAATCATATGCTGCTTGGTACACCATAAACGGTGCAATCTGTGCGAGGTCCTGCGCAATGACCCCAACGAATTGGCGATGCGCGATGCGATCTGCGTTCCCGAAGATACGCTGGTACGCAGCAGAGTCGTACTCGTACCACACGGGACGAATGCGTCTCAGGGTTTCTAATCCCAGGCGAAAAGGAGCGATGTTAGTTTTAATACGCCGATCTGAGAAGTTCGCCCACGCTCCACCTCCCGGCTTTGCGGCAGAACCGTTTACCGCTAAGAGGAAACCGCCTGGAGTTGTGGTGCCGATGCCAACTTCCCCATTGGAACGAATGACCATCCACGGACTACTGTAGGTTGTTCCAATGTAGGCATATGTCAAAGAGGTACCCGTTCCATAACCGCCAAAGAGCACTTTCGCCGCATTGCTGGCATCGACGATTCCATATCCTCGAGCCCATCCGCTTGTAGCCGTAATCCGAATCGCTGTTGAGATCTCCGAGTTGAACGACAGGTACGGATTGTTGTCTAAAAGAATTCCACCTTGATCCAGATGGAGCATTTGCGACGGCGATGGTGTTCCGATTCCAACGTACCCATTACTCCGTAGTACCAGGACGTGCTGTCGGTGCTTCACTGAAGGGTCTGATCGTGCTACATAGTGGAATTCCAGCCTTCCATCGTTCAGGTAAGCTGTTCCTTGGGAAACAACCTGCCAGGCATACGTAGAACTCTGGTGATGGATCACGCCTCCTTGTTCTGGCACCGAAGGATTCGATCGAACGAACAGAGCCGAAGTTGGCGAGTTTCCTCCGTAGACATCCAGCAGTCCCTGCGGATTCGTTGTGCCAATGCCAACGTTGCCATTACCTTTGATGATCATATGGACGGGCGTTCCGAACATTCCACTGAACTTAATGTCCGCTGTCGAACCAGTGGTCCAGGCAGATCCTGACTGGATCCAGAGCTCTCCTCCACTGTATGCTAAGAGTCGGCCTTTATTTGTCCCATCTAACCTTATTTCAGCATCTGAACCTCCATATACGTGGAGATTGGCCTGCGGCGTTGCTGTTCCAATGCCCACATTGCCAGCAAAATAGGAATTGAGGCGATTGGCAGGAGTACCAATTCCTCCGAACCCGATCTGAGCGATCAATTCACCGCCACCTCGATAGAATTTGTGTCCAATGCTGTTGCCATAAGCACTTCCTGCACCATAGGTGTTGTAAAAGGGTTCCGTGCCGATGGCGTGAGAGACATAAGCATCCGCGTTGTTTGCTTCTTGCCAGAGGCGGATTTTGCCCATCCGATGAGTGTTGTCGGTGATGGCAATGTCACCATTGTAGACTTCCAGCTTGTTCTGTGGATTGGTCGTTCCAATGCCCACATTGCCATTTGATTGAACTCTGAAACGTTCGTTCCCATAGTTATCAAAGACTCCCAGGACTGGAGTGGCAGCAGCAGCTCCAGCTTGAAGTTTTAGCCCATATCCTGATCCTCCAGCATTGTATATGATAGCAGCCCAGTTGTTATTCACTGAAGCTGACACTGCTAATTTCGCTCCCGGATTGGTCGTCCCAATGCCGACGTTGCCAGCAAAATAGGAATTGAGGCGATTGGCAGGAGTACCAATTCCTCCGAACCCGATCTGAGCGATCAATTCACCCCCACCTCGATAGAATTTGTGTCCAATGCTGTTGGGATAGGAACTGCCAGCACCATAGGTATTGTAAAAGGGTTCCGTGCCGATGGCGTGAGAGACATAAGCATCCGCGTTGTTTGCTTCTTGCCAGAGGCGGATTTTGCCCATCCGATGAGTGTTGTCACTGATGGCGATATCGCCACCGTAGACTTCCAGCTTGTTCTGTGGTGTAGTCGTTCCAATGCCGACGTTGCCGGTAGCGGTAATGCGCATTGCTTCGGTGTTGTTGGTCCGAATCACCAGCGGCTGGTTGTCGGTAGTGCCCAAGAAATGGCTTGCTGGATTGGTTCCACTATTGCCGGTAAGCAGCCAGGCATTGCCGCTACCCAGACTGCTGGCACTGGTGGTGTAGACGACGCCATTGGCATCGACGGCTAAGATCGTTGTGGCGTTACTCAGTGGCTGTAACCCTTCCAACCGCAGTGGATTGCTGGCGGCAACAATGTGTAGCCTGTTGGTTGGTGCATTGGTTCCAATGCCCACATTGCCAGCAAAATAGGAATTGAGGCGATTGGCAGGAGTACCAATTCCTCCGAACCCGATCTGAGCGATCAATTCACCCCCACCTCGATAGAATTTGTGTCCAATGCTGTAGGATCAGG
>JALWUI010000090.1 GCA_027082775.1 Candidatus Kapaibacterium sp. | reverse complement strand
CCCTCGCACCATCACCCCACTTTCCACCCGTGGCGCCTCCTCCGGTCCCGCTGCTGCATCACTCCATATCCGCACCTGCACACTGTCTTCGGGATACGTCCGTGCCCGAAACCGCACCCCAAGCCGAAGCGTATCTCCTACATCCAGTGTCACCGGAAATTGGGGCCAATTCTCCGCCCAGAACGCCTGCGGATCACTCATCACTCCATCGTCAAACTCCACCGACCAGATCTGCAATTGCCATACCGCTCCCGCATTCCAGATCCTTACCTCCCCTCGCTCCTCCGACTCCTTTCCCAGCTCCACACACTCGAACCGATACCCTTCCGCTCCGATCTTCGGCACATACGCCTGCCCTCGAAGCTCCCCTGCCACCGGCTCCGCATCCACAAACACTGCCCGAATCACTGCCCGCAGCGTGTCACCGGCTCCGGTCTCCACCTGCGGCTCATATTCTACCCGCACCACCACCTCCTGCTGCGGATTCAGCACTATCCCTTTCGGTGTTTCCACCTCGCTTCCCGCAAACTCATACCCGGTGATCCGGAAGTGTTCGACCTGCCCTTCCAGCACCACCGTATCGATCCGCACCGCATTGCTGCCGCCATTGCCTATCACCACCTGCCCGCTGTGCACCGTCCGCATCCGCTGCCACCCCCAGTCATACCCCGTGATGTACGGCGCTGCTGCTATTCCCTCTCCCTTCCACAGAGAAATGTTGTCATCCCCCGGCGGGGCATCACTGACAAATTCCACCGAAATCTCATACTGTCCCGCCACCTGCGGTGCAAAACACGCGCCCTTCCAGTACACCACCTCTCCCGGTGTGATCACCAGTGGAAACGTATCCGCATCATCGGCAATGAAAAACGGTGGCTCCACGCCCCGGATCGTATCAATCCGCAATGGCGCACTGCCCCGATTCTCGATCCGGATCGTCTGGGCAAAGTCGTAGAGATTTTCGCTGTTACACCGCTGCTCCCCTGCTGCCACCTGCCGGGCATTCCAGTCGCCAACGGCGATGTGCGGCTGTACGCCCTGCCCCTCCAGGGCAACCTGCCAGCGGGCACACGCTGCTACGATCTGAACCGTATCCCGTTCCCAATCCGTTTCATCTGCTCGCTCCCGCTTCGGCTCATACTCGATCACCACCTGGAGGGTATCACCCGACGCAAGCAAAGCTGGCAGTGGCGGTGTTACTGCAACGATCCGATATGCTGCTGCCCAATGCAACCACACTGTATCGATCACCACCACTGAATCCGATCGGTTCACCACCCGAAGCACCTGCTGCTTTTTCGTCCCCACCCGCACCGATCCAAACAGCAGGAGCGTGTCGCTCAGTGCCACCTCCGGTGCATCGTACACCACACTATCCAGCCGCACATTACCCCGCCAGTCCACCACCCCATAGACCGCTTTGCCATCACGGGCAGGATCGATCACTTCCAGTCGAAAGCGGATCTGTCGCCAGTACCCCTCGCCGCGGTTTTCCAGCACCGGTGGCGAGATCATTCGGAGGCGGTAGTTATAGGACCGATCGCTGAGCAGTTCCACTCTGCTGATGCCGGTATCTTCGTATGGAAGATCGAGGGAATCATCACGGGCGGTAACGGTGGCGATGCCGCAGCTATCCTGCCGCTGCAATCGTGGCGCTTCCGTGTCCAGCTTCCCCAATCGGTTCCACGCACCAAGACTCGTCGCCGCGTTATCATTAGGATCATCTCGGAAATATCCAGAGTACAGCATCACGCCCATCAGGGCATCACTCTGGATATGATAACCGCCAGCCGACAGGTTCGACAGCCGGATCGCCCACTGCCCGGTGCCCGGCACTTGCTGTCCCAGTATCCCCGGCACCTGCTGCCACAACGCCTCCCCATTGACCCGGATCGACCGGATCTTCTCCACATCTCCACCGGCAGCGACCAGCAGATGCAGCAGATACTCCCAGCTGGTTAACGGACCCTGTCCCGGTCGAATGTAAAAATAATGTTCGCACACATACTGCTCCGGCGCAATTGCCCACAAAAAGGTGGTATTATATGGCTCATCTACGTTGACCAGTATCCACTCGCTTGGTCCTCCAAACGGCACAACAAGGATGGGTTTGGTCGCTTCCCACACAGCGTATCCGCTAATCCAGTCGATCTGATCGCCAGCAACAGCATAGTCCTGATAATCCCCTGCCCGGCGTAAAAATCCAGACCACTGTCCTCGAAGCTGTCCGGTCTGCTCATCATACCACCGCACCTCAAAATAGGTGCTATCCTCGGCAGCGATCACCCGGAAGTCATCGCCCCGTGGGCGAAACGATCGCACCACGTAATGCTTGCCCCACGCCCCTACTGGTGGGAACATCTCTGCTGTTGCTGCACCATGGGTCTTCCTGTCGTATGGTACCGGTGCGGTTGGATGGTATTGCACTACAGCAATGGGTGCTGATCCGACGATCTCTGTCCCAGTCAGGTCAATATCTTTGCCTTTTCTTTCCACCCACCCGGTGACACAAATTCCATACGCTTCCCCGGCGTTCAGCGTCGCTGTGTAAACTTTCCCTCGGTCCCGGGGAAATTCCACGTACTCATCCCGTCCATTGATCCGAATCCATCCAGCACCCTGTCCCTGCAACCGAATGGTTACCTTCGTCCCATCTTCCTTTGCAATAATCACTGCACCCTTGGGGTTCAGAATCTGTGTCATTGGGGGATCATATTTCCAGGTGTGGTTGTTGTACCGCAGCACATATCGATATCGTTCTCCCCACACTGCTGTCGGATACACCTGATATCTGGTTTGTTCTACTCCGCCGTCCCCCGATACAAACGCCCACACTGCCACCGGTTGTGTGGCAACAATCCGGATCACTCGATCGATCTTTCGCCCCTGGTCAGTGGGTCGCAATACGAAATCCGGAATGTTTCCCAGTCCTGTTGAATAAATGTACGCTTCCCCTGCCTGAAGCCGAACTGGCATATGCTGTGATATCCTTCCCCCGGAACTGCCAGCCGAACTTCTGCACCATAGGGAGCAAATACGACGATTTCGGAGATCGTATGCTCCGATCCAACATTCCCCCGGAAGTTCCCTAAGACAAAATAGAATTCTCGACCCAGGTAGGCGTTTGCCAGGCGCAGGTCGCAGACCTGCGCCATAGCCATCGACATCATACACAACATCCCCCCAATGACCGCTATCCTCACCTCCTCGCGCATCGTTTCGCTTCCGTTGGCTGCTTGCCCAATCAAAAGATCTCAATCCAGCCAGCGATCCTGACAAGGATTTTGGGAGTTATCCGGTATTTTCACCTCCACATCTACCCGCTTTGGAATCACCAGTGCCGGTTCCCACCGGAACCGATCCACATACATCCCACGACTCTCAATGAACGTTGCAAACCCTGGCGCCGTATGACACGCCCCTTCTCCCCATTGCCCCGATCCTTTCTTACTCAACCGCCATTCCACTCGCCTTACCACTGCAAAATCCTGTCGCCATCCCGCTAAGTACAACGCCTCTCCCCCACTGCTCTCCATCCATCGGACCTCTTCATCTGGCAGCCAGGGCCAGTTGTTCCACTCATTGTAATCCATCCCCCCTCGCTCCCATATCTCATATTGTGCCTTGTTATACTCCCCATCTCGATACTTCCCTACCCACATCCGCTGCCCCGCATCGCTACTATCCCGAAATGATCCTACCAACCCAACTTTGTCATCAACTGTGTCAGCTACTATCCGCACCTCTATGTCGTACAACCGGTTCTCCAATATCTCTACTGGATGCTGCAACACTGTCTCACTCCACACTGTCCGTCCTCCCAGCACGTTTCCCAGATCTCCGGCATACGTCACCGTCGCTCCTGTCACCATCTCCGTATTCCCCCATCCTACCGCCACCACATCGATCCGGTTCCGACTCTCCACCACCTCTACCTGCCGAAACTCACTACACCGCTCCTCACTCGCATACACAATGTCTCCCAACGGCATCCCGCTGTATCCATCTACTACCAACAACCATCCCTGTTGCCGCTCATTCTCACAGTTGGACGGCGGCACCGGTCGCACAAATTCCGTTACCCGACTCCCACACAACACCACCTCCTTGCCCGCTCGATAATCCATATCCCAGCACCACAGCGGTGATGCCAGATGATCTTTTGTCTCCTCATCCCAATACACCTGCACCCACCGCACAACTCCCTGATCATCTATTTGCAGCAAAAATGCTCCCTGCTCATTGCCTCGCCGCACATACCCGCAGATCAGGTACAATCCCTGCACCGAATCAAACAACACTACCTCCGTCGGCACGGAAACTTCATACGGCACTCCCCCCGTATCCATCAACATTAAACGCTGCGCCCAGAGAATAGTTCCACCAAATTGCCAGTTCGTGGTATCCGCCCGTGCGACAAACAGCAATGTATCGGTGGGACTTGCCACACCGACGCCAACGATCAAATACCCCCGACGATCCACGCTGCGGATCACTCCTCGACCTTCCGTCCACAGCACTGTGTCCCGAAAGCGAACGTATTCTTGCAGTGGGGCTGTCGTCGAATCAACTTCCCAGATCCCAATTTCATTCCATCCTCCGTACACTTTGTAATTGACTCCCACGATTGCTTCTCTGACCACGGCGGGTTTTTCCAGATCAAAGGTTCGGGTCACAGCGTTGGAAAGTCCGATGGTGCGTTCAAAGACGTGCAAGCCCTGGGCAAGTGCTGGAAGGGTCATCGCAAACAGGAGTGTGTAGACACACACACACACACACACACACACGATTTGCAGAAAATGTTTTTGGTTTCGTCATTTTAGGATTCCAGAATTTGTGAAACAGACTGTTCAAGGATGGAGCAAATATACAAAAAATTCCGGACACAGGCAAGACCGAAAATGTGGATTGGAAAGGATTCGGGAGCGCACACTTCAGTGTGCATTCACCGGAAACGCACCCCCTTAGGGTGCACTTTTGTTGCTGGCTAAAGCCGGCACTCCCGGTCAGCACTTTCGGCATAAGCCCTGCTCCTACCATCCGCATCGTTACTGGCTAACCTTGCGGCTCCTCTTCACCGGGAGCCCGGAGCAACTGGAATTGTCCTTCGGCGGTGGAGAGAATTGGATCCGGAGCATTTGCAGCCCGGATCACACTCTGCAGGAAGAAGGTTTTACCTTCGCGACGAAGCTGGTGTGCCTGAATTTCGTATTGTACGCCGATTTTCAGGGGCCTGTAAAAGTGGATCTGGAGCGTAACGGTCGCTGCTGGACCATAGCGGAAGCTCAGCAGTTTCCCCATCACTTCATCGTGCAACAGCGCAATATAGCCGCCGTGCATCCAGCCGGGATGTCCCTGCAACCGTTCATCAGGTGTAAACCAGCTACGCACTGCCTGCAACTGGCGATCCCACAGAAAGTGCATTCCAAGATTTGCTGGATTCTGCGGTCCACACGCAGCGCAGACACTCTGCGGGCGCGGCGGAATAAACTGAAACCGTTCGTCGGTTTCCCGTGGCTGGATCACCACCCACCGATGCTGCCAGCGCAGTGCATACCAGGGACCCCATTCCGTAAGATCCTCCATCCACTGCTGCACAATCCGCGCCGCAATGCGTCCCCATTGCCCAACAGGTGCCGGATGGTACAGTATTCCCTGCCGGGAAAACCGGAGATCCTCAGGAACAAAGGGAACCGAAAGCCCCGGTGCATAGAAGAGTTTGCCATCCTCCAATCGCTGAAATACTATCGGCGTGTCTTCCGGTTTGAGAAAATTCATCTCCCGACCGCACGGAGAGATGAAAGGATACTCTTCCTCGAACAGTCCCGTTGTATTTGGGCGCAGATTTTTGAAAAAGAAATTCAAAAACCGGGGATCGCTTAGTGCTGTGTTGTCGTGGTAGAGAACGCCTTCACGATCCAGAAAATAAAAATACTGCCGTTCAAAGGCTTGCTGCATTGTTCGGCGCTTCTCGTTCCAACAGGATTGTCACCGGTCCAGCGTTGGTCAGGGCAACATTCATCAGTGCCCCGAAGACACCGGATGCGACGGTGCAATGGGTACGCTCCCGGAGGAGCTGGAGGAATTGCTGATACAGCCGCTCCGCCTGCGCTGCTGGCGCTGCGCGGATAAAGTTCGGACGGGTACCTTTGCGCAGCTCTCCGTAGAGGGTAAACTGGGACACCACCAGAATGCCACCGTTGATGT
>JALWUI010000089.1 GCA_027082775.1 Candidatus Kapaibacterium sp. | reverse complement strand
GGTTTTTACAGTGTGCGGATGAGTGGCCGCCCGGCCTCGCCGGACAGCATCAGTTCTGTCAGCGCCCACACCAGCGCATCCACCCGGTCGGGCGAGCCGCGGCCGGCATAGCCACGCGTAGTCATCTGGCACATCTGCTCCTCCAGCACCGCAAGCTTCCCCGCCATCAGCATTGCGGTCCGCTGCTGGGGAATATGCGTGTACTCAAAATCGCCAGCGATACTGACCGCATCTTTGCTCCCGAAGCGCAACGATGCTCCCTGGACCAGGATGCTTACACCGTCATTCTTCGTGCGATAGTACTGGAACTTCTTCAATTTGCCCTGAAAGACTTTCGTTCCTCCAATGTTCAACGACAATTCTTTGACAGTGAAGGTCAGGTACTTCTCCACCGTGATAGCCTGCTGTTGCTGCGTGGGAAGCGATCCTTTGTTGTTCTTAAACACTTCCTTCGGGTTATCCACAAATCGGGTTGCAGTAAAGGTTTCCGGTTTGGTGTTGTATTGAATATCCGCAACCTCAGCAACAAACACACTCATAATGTTGAGTCGTCCCGCACGAATCCGGAACTTATCCCATTGCACCCCTTTGTTCGTAATCGTAAAATCATCTAGACGCAGCGAGGACTCCACTGCTTTGCCAGCTTCCAGCGCTGCTGTTCCGCCGAAAACGATCAGCAATGAATCCTTGTCCTTCGAAGGCAATCGCCCCTCTTTCAACTGAAAGTCCTTTACAGACAGCAGTTTTGGAATAATCGGCACCGGTTTCGGAAACTTTTTACCCTGAATGCTGCCGAAGCGATAATCAACTTTCTGGTTCAAAGGATCGAAGGTCAATTCAAAGCCAGGCGTGATGTTGATGGATCCTTTCTGCTGCCACGTCCGTTTCCCCAGACTCAACCGGTTTTCTGGTGCTCCAAGGTACAGATCGAAAACGCTTCGCAAGGCTATGGACAGATCACTCCTTTCTCCGCTGTGAGCAAACTGCAACTTCGCATCGAAATAGACCAGATCAATGGTCAGCAAGCTATCGATGGATATTTCTGTCCAGTCTCCCTTGTTCCCAACGGCGCTCGGCTCATCAAAGAGTACCTGCTGATGTCCGCCCTTGATTCTTCCATCGGTGGTAATCCGAATCTGGAACTGCTCCTGCTTACTGTAGAAGGGAATGCGGTACTGCAGCGCCAGTGCGAACTCCACTGGTTTTCCTTCCTGTTTGCCCGGTCCGTAAATGCGTGCGCGCCGCAGCGTCAGCCAATCCGGTTTGACCAGCGTCACTGGCTTGGACAGCAAGTCAATGGTACTGAAGCGTGGTCCTTTTTTGCTGGAAAATGTCAATCCTGAAAAACGAACCTGGTGTCCCAGGACCTCCACAATACCCCCGAGGGTAACGGTCAGCTCTTTTGCCTGATTGTCATACCGGATACTCAGTGGATCTTCACCCTGTTTTACCTGTTTCAAAATCCACTTAAAGCCGAACAGCTCAAACGTCTGTCCGCTCCGCGCCCCAGCATCAAAGGTGATCCCATCTTTGGAATCAAAGGTACACTGGCGAATGGTAATGCGGGCTTTATTCCCCAGAAACGGAAAGTTTAGCACTCCTGCCAGCCGGAAGGTAAAGCGTCCTTTGTTCAGGGTGAATTCGTACGGTGGCTGACTTCCGACTTTCATCGGAATAAAATCAAACAGTCCAAAGGGAATTCGGGCTTTTTTGGTGAGAGAATCTTTCTCAAAGTGGGTAAAATCCAGTCCAAAGTTCGCCTTCACATCGCCTTTGGGAAGCACCGACACTGTCGCAAAGTAATGCAAGGGCTTCGGAATTTCCGTGCTCTTCTGAACCTTTGCAAACAAATGACTTCCGATGTCTCCAGAAAGCTGAAACTTCCATTTTTCCGGAGCGTTTCCTGTAGCAAAATCCACGGTAATACCATCCAGAGTGAACCATAGTCCCCCATACGGAATGACATCCCACTTCAGCACGGGTTTTTCATCCGCTTTGTGCGTTTTCGAATACGTCCCGTAAGTAAACTGTCCTTCCAGCCCTTTATCACTCAGCGTTACATTCTTCAGCAAAATGGGGCGATCCAGCCATCCGGGAATTTGTAAGCCTAAGGTTACAAAGAAATTCGGCTTATTTTTGGACTGCTTGTCCTTCTTGTCGTACGCCCGATACTCGACTGCTGCAATGGAGAGGGGGAACGATCCGATCTTCAAAAGTGGTTTGTAATCCTTGTTGGACTTAACCTGATCGGGATTAACGCCGGCAAAGATCCGTCCTTTTACAATCTCGAAGGTCTTGAAGTTAATCCACGCATTTTTGAAGCTAACGTAAATCCTGGGTGTAATGCCCTTGAATAAAAATCGAAGTGCTGGAATGTACAGCGGCACCGGCTTTTTCGTAGTGTAAATCTTGACTCCAGATTTGCCGCTGCTCTGCCGGATCACATCTTTGTGCGGCAAGACCAGATACGCAATAGACTTTATCGGCAATGGAATTGTGTCGGCTT
This sequence comes from Candidatus Kapaibacterium sp., assembly GCA_027082775.1. Taxonomy (GTDB): domain Bacteria; phylum Bacteroidota; class Ignavibacteria; order Kapaibacteriales; family WFXC01; genus WFXC01. Next base: position 3,714 of record JALWUI010000089.1, on the reverse strand, counting down.
TCTCTGGCGCTGTGAGCTTCTCTTTCCACCGGATTTCCACCGTTCGACTCCACGCCACTGGCTGGTTGTTCTTTTTCCAGCGCACCTCAACTCGCGCCAGCAGCAGCGGAGCATCGTTGTCCGGTGCCTGCTGAAGCGTATAGCTGGTATCCTGCTGATTTTCCCACTTCGGAAGCAATGCTGACGATCCTATGGGGATCTCTTTGGAGGGCTGATAGAAGCGCTCAGCCGCCAGCCGTTGCTTGGCTTTCTGCACCTGCTGCCGCTTCTGTGCATCCCGAATGGTGTCTGTCCTCGGAAACTTCGCGGTATCTGCTCCCGTGACCTTCACCAAACTGAGCACGTAGCGAAATTCTTTCCAGTTCTTCAGCCGCTGGTGGCTCCCCTTCCACAGAAATTCCACAATGCCGTCAGGGACAATCTCCGACTTCGAGGGCTTCAGGAGCACCACCGGATCCAGCGGCTGACCGACGAAAAAGGTGGCTACTGGCGCTCCTCCGTACTGATACCACTGCTTCGTTGTGCTATCATAGAGCAGCGGCTCAACTTTGTAGCCATACGAATGGTACAACTTCAGCTTACCGTGCTTCTTGGGATCATAAAAAGCTGGCTTCTGCTCCACCTCTTTGTGCGAGTAAATTTTCTGGAAAATTTTCGCCCGCTTGATAGCACTTTCGACATCTTCACCGTGGCGCCGCTGGAACATCGTGACACGGTAATGGAGCACCGAAAGGCTGGAAGAGCGCTCTACTTGCGTTTGCCACCGCAATTGCCCATCTGTTGCCAGCCGGCTGGTATCCCGAAGCGTGATGCCCGGAGATGATATCACTATCTCCGGTAGATCCAGTTTGACCACCACCACCGGTGAATACCAGAACGGGCGTTGCAATTTCTTGCCGTATAACTGAATCCGAATTGCCAGATAATGCGCTTGCGTCTTTGCCAGTGGCAAAACCGCCTCGGTTTTCGTTCCCACGCTCTGCACAAAGCGTTTTTTGACGTTCGGGTTTTTGGAAGCAAAAAATCCGAGCAACTCTTCCAGATCCTCTCTTGTCATTTGCTCCCGCTTCATTTTCAGCCATTTCTCCCCCATTATCTCGGAGAGAAACACCCACTCTACCCGATACTCCACATCTTTCGGCAAGGCTGCCCGGTTCTGCCACCGAACGCGCAGCGGCAAAAGATTCAAAGGAATGGTACTTCCGTGCGGTGGTGTCTGAATCACAAAATCCTTTACCGGAGGTTTGCCGTACAGGAAGCGGGTGTAGACCGTATCCCCTATTTCCAGCGCTTTTCCACCGGACGGCTGCCATACTCCTACAATTCGAGCCGCGTACCAGCGATACGGAATGAACTTTTTTCCTTTCAGAGGCTGGACTTCAGCCGAGTCATCCGGAGTTTCTTCCCGGGAAATCCAGTTGTGTTTGGTAAGATTCCGAAAAACCTCCCGCGGCGTCAACAATTCATTGGGTAATTCCACGATATCCACCCGCCACGAAAAGTCGTACGGTCGGGCAAAGCCGTGGAAGTCTGATTTCCACTTGATCCAGAATTGCTTCGGAAATTTGGTGTGGTCCACCCATCGCCGCTGGGTATACGGATCTTTTTTGGGAAACAGGATCTTTGTGATCACCGGAATAGCAGCGCCCAAAAACTGCGGATCGCTTGCCAGAACTGTTCGTCCGTCTGAACGACTGGCAATTTCAATCCGGTACAAATAACTCCCGGTTTTTCGCAACTGTTCTAAGGTCAGGTCTGCACTTAACCGGGCACCGGCATCGATCTCCCCGTACCGCCATCCTTTGGGCGTTTTTTCAAATACCGCTTTTCGATTCTGCAGCACCTGGCGGTATCGCTGAATAAACGTCTCAGCAATGTTCAAACTTCGCAACCATTTCTGCAATGCTGCATCGCCATACTGCGTTCGCCACACAAAGTGCGGATCCGGGATCGGTTTCCCTTCTTTGGTCAGATACTTCCCCGTGTTCGGATCGTATCGAAATTCCGTGTACGTCCGCTTCGACTTGATGATGAGGTAAACGGGAAACCGCTCGACCTGCATTTGCCCGCCCACCTGCCGCGACCGGGTTTCCTCAGAAACCAGAAACCACTGGAGATCCTCAAACGGCGCAGGAGTAATGTACCGCCGCCGAATCTCGGAAGGACTCATTTCTCGCGGTAGTTGTACCCAGCGAAGGCGGTAGAAATACTGCGAGGGCAAGCTGGCGAGGTTGATCCGCCATCGAACCGTGACTGGGAATTGATTCAGTGGAAAGTTCTGTTCATCACGCGGAGCAATAAGCTGGATTTTCAATGGCTGTGTCAGATTGGCTAACGTAAAATCAATCGCTCGCGATTCAACGATCACCCGTTGATCCAGCCGGCGCACAATCTGGACTCGCAACCCGTAGCGTCCAGCACCGGGAAGATCTGCCTTGCTCAGTGCTGCCTGATACTGATTCCCTTTTTGCTTCGGCATTACCACGCGCATTCGTCGATTGGGATAATTCCATAGCCCTTCGGGATCTGCCTGCGCTGGCAACGGCGCCCATACCAGCCGGTACGCCAGTGGTGCTGTTAGCTTCGGACCCTGCCATTGAATGGCAAGCGGTAGCTGCTTCATTGTCAGCAATGCCCCCTTTTGCGGATACGTAATCGTGATAGCCGACAGTTGCTCCCCATACACAAACTGCACTGGCACTGACCTGCCATTGTTCTGTCCAACCGGTATAAACTTGCCCTTGTACTGATACCCCTGCTGCACTTCAACAGCATACGTGCTGTAGGGGGTCAGCATTGGGTCTTTGCCGACCGTGTAGAGATATTGCGTCTGCTGCACCAGTTCCGTGGAGAACACCACTCGCCCGCTCTGGAGTGCCTGCTCCGGCGCCTGTCCCGGTAACATCTCGACCATTCGCAGCCGATAACGAAACTGCTGGCGCGTTCCCAGCGGTGGCGTTGCGACCCACTGAATCAAAAACGTGGGCTGCTGGTGCGAGACGTAGCTCTTGTCCTGTGGTAGCACAATCCGTGGCTGTGGAGGATGCTGGATAACGATTGTTAGACACGGCTGTACCTTCTGGATCTCGGTGACACCATCAGCCGCTAACAACCGGGCACAAACCGTATAGATTCCTTCTGGAAGAATACCGGTGAGCAAAAATTTCGTCAGATCGGCGCTAAATCCCGAATTTCGCCGCCGCGTTGCCTGCCAGTCAATCAACCCCTGTGCTCCTTTTTGCGTATTGTCCAGAGTGATCACCTGCTGCGGCGCCAACTGCATCCGGTAGCTGATCGTACTAAATTCCTCTCCCGTGTGATTGTTCCTGAACTGGAGTTCCACGTAAAACTGCTGGAGTTGCTGTGTAGTATTCTGAATCGTGGCGCGGAAAAAGGGAATTTGTTCCCAGTCATTCAAAAATGGTGTCGGCGGTTGAAGCTGCTGGAATTGAACCTGAAATGGCTGTGCAACCGCAAAGATCGGAACAAGCCACAGGCAAAAGAGAATCCTCCATACCTTCATCTTGTGCCCTTTCCTTTCTATTTGAAAATCTACGTTTTTTGCTTTGAGCCTTACTCCGTCAACCCTCACCGGTCGTGTTGACTCCTTGGTTGCTTTTCAAATCCTTGTTCAATTTGTTACAAAAATACGGCGCTACTGGCAACAATGCAAGGGCATTTTTTCTCTAATGTGTTGAATTCAACACCAGATGG
>JALWUI010000088.1 GCA_027082775.1 Candidatus Kapaibacterium sp. | reverse complement strand
GCAATGCTCATTGCAATGAACAAGGAAAAAATGTTTCTGATTTCCGGTACTGGCGACGTCGTGGAACCCGACAGCAACGTCATTGCCATCGGCTCCGGTGGTCCTTATGCCTATGCGGCAGCGCAAGCCTTACTCAAGCATTCTTCGTTATCAGCCAGAGAAATTGTGGAACAATCGCTGCAAATTGCAGCCGATCTGTGTATCTACACCAATACAGCATTGACAATTGAAGAGTTGTGAAATCAAGTGAGAAACGGACAATGACAGCTCAGAACGGCGTAGAGAAAAAACTCTTTGAAAAAATTTCTCGCAAAATGGCTGTATTAACACCGCAGCAAATTGTCAAAGAGCTCAACAAATACATCATCGGACAGGATGAGGCGAAAAAGGTGGTTGCTATTGCTCTCCGCAACCGCTGGCGCCGGCTGCTGGTGCCGGAGCAGATGCGGGAAGAAATTATGCCCAACAACATTATTCTCATTGGTCCAACGGGTGTCGGCAAAACTGAAATCGCCCGTCGCCTTGCCCGCATTGCCAATGCTCCATTTCTCAAAGTGGAAGCTACAAAATTCACCGAAGTCGGCTACGTGGGACGGGACGTTGAATCAATGGTGCGCGATCTGGCGGATTTAGCTGTGAGTATGGTAAAGCAGCAAAAAACCGAGGAAGTTCGAAAGGCAGCCGAGAAAGTGGTGGAAGAACGCATTCTGGATCTTTTAGTCCCGCCACCACCCACAACGCTGAGCTTTGGTACGGTGGAAGATGAAACAACGCAAAATACGCGGGAGGTTTTCCGGCAAAAGCTCCGTGCCGGCGAACTGGATGATCGCACCATTGAAATTGAACTGACCAGAGAACAGGTTCCCACGATGCATATGATGGGTCCTATCGGTCTGGACGAGCTGGGTATTAACATTCAGGAAATTTTTTCCGGTGTATTCCCGAAGAAAAAGAAAAAGCGGAGAGTAACCATTGCTGAAGCTCGATCGCTGCTGCTCAACGAAGAATCGGAAAAGATGATCGATATGGACGCAGTTGTTCAGGAAGCGCTCTTTTTAGCGCAAACCAGCGGGATTATTTTCATCGACGAGATTGACAAAATTGCAACTACTGGCTCAACCGGCAGTGGTCCAGATGTCTCCCGCCAGGGCGTCCAGCGGGATCTCCTTCCAATTGTTGAAGGAACAACCGTTTCGACGAAATACGGTCCGGTGAAGACTGATCACATCCTCTTCATCGCCTCTGGTGCCTTTCACGTCGCCAAGCCCTCCGATCTCATCCCGGAGCTACAGGGGCGTTTCCCCATCCGCGTCGAGCTTCACAGCCTGACCGAAGAAGATTTCTACAAGATTCTGACCATCCCCGAAAATGCCCTGATCAAGCAGTATCAGGCGCTTCTCAAGACGGAAGGTGTAACCCTGCAATTCGACGATGATGCCATTCGGGAAATCGCTCGCATTGCGGCATACGTGAACGAAGAAATCACCAACATCGGTGCGCGCCGGCTTCATACGGTGCTCAGCACGTTGCTGGAAGATATTCTTTTCAACGCTCCGGACAATCTGGAAGATTCTACAGTTCGCATTACGAAGGAGCAGGTTACCGAAAAACTCAGCAGCATTGCCCAGGATGAAGACTTGAGCAAATACATTCTCTAAGAACGGGCTTGCGCCGCAGCAAGCAAGTTATTCCACTCAAAAATCTGCGCCCCATACATCGCCCGCAGCCGCGCTTGTGCAGCAGCAAGTAAGCTATTCCGTCCCCCCAATTTCTTTTTTTGTCGTACCTGCTACCAGCAGAATTGCAGTATTTACACGCCCGGATATGTTCCGATTTTCTTGCTGCAATTCTCTTCCCCGCTTCAACTCACCGAGGATACTTCCTGCTCTTTGCTTTGTGATCAGCATTGGTTCGAGTTTCTGTTCACTCTGGCGATAGCTCAAAACCTGAGCAACCCGGTTTTCCCGCACTGGTTGGCTTTCAAGCCAAACGTACCGGTCGGTTTCCCAAGAAACTCAGAGGACGCGGATGCGTTTACCAATCCGGAGGTTCCGGGGATTCAGGGATGGATTAAGCTGTCGGAGCTTCCGCACGGTTGTGCCAAATTTACGAGCGATGGAATACAGCGTATCACCTCGACGAATCGTGTAGTACACCGGCTTGCGGCTGGAGGCAGTGCTACCGTACGACTTTTCCTTCTGAGGATAAATCTTCAGCAAGGAGCCAGCGATGATTTTTGTCCCCCGGATTTTGCCCGGATTCCAGCGGCGAAGATCGCTGATCGTCACGCCGTATCGCTGCGCAATGCGACTCAGGGTTTCGCCACGCTTCACCCGATGGTAGCGGGGCGATTGCCCGGTGCTGGAGACAACGCGAGTTGTTGGCACCTTCAAAATCTGTCCGGGATAAATCCGATACGATCGATCCAGCCGGTTATATTTCCGAATTTGCTCAGGAGTCGTCCCATATTTCCGGGCAATACTGGCAACCGTCTCACCTCGCCGCACCTTATGCTTCACTACTTTCAGCGCAGCCGTTGAAGGTGAGGCAGCGGAACGTTGCCGCGATGACTTCGATCGCCACGCCACCCGGGAAGCTCCCGGCAAATAGATGATCAACTTTTTGCCCGCTATAATTCGGTTGGACCGTAATCCATTCCACTGCCGCAATTGCCGGACCGTTACCCCATACCGTCGAGCAATGGAAATCAGGGTTTCGCCACGCCGGATTCGATGATAAATCGCAACCGGAACATTGCCTCGTTCCTCTTTGAGCAATGCTTCAAACAACGTTTTCGAACGCGGAATCCGCAACTGCTGTCCGGGACGCAACCGGTTGCCCTGCAAATACAAATCATTGGCAGCAATCAGGGTCCACGGCGTAATACCATACCGATTTGCCACCCGCGCCACGGTTTCACCCGGCTGCACCACGTGCACGATCCAGGAGCGGCGCACTGAATCCGGAATCTGCGCAAGTGCCATCCGCAGCGATTGCCGCATTCCCACCGGTACTCGCAACACATACACGCCTTCGACCGGCGGCGTTGAGAGCCGACGCAATTCCGGATTGAGCATCCGCAAGGTGTCCAGTGAAATATCAGCAGCTTTTGCCAGTGGGAGCAGATCGATGGGTTCTCGAAGCTGGAGCGTATCAAACTGGAACGGCGGCAGCAATGAAACGTCCGTAAAACCATACCGTTCGGCATTCATTGCTATGGTTGCAGTAGCGATATAGAGCGGGACGTAGTTGCGCGTTTCGCGCGGCAACCATCGCCGGATTTCCCAGAAAGTGGGATTTTTCTTCCGACTTCGCAGGATAGCCCGCTGCACGCCGCGCAGCCCGTAATTGTATGCTGCCAGTGCCAGATGCCAGTCCCCCAACTCATTGTAGAGATCCCGCAGATGGCGAAATGCTGCCCTTGTGCTTTTGATCGGATCCCGCCGTTCATCCACCCAGAAATCCACCTGTAACCCGTACAATTTCCCGGTACTCTTGACAAACTGCCACAATCCCACTGCCTGTGCCGGCGAGACAGCAAAAGGATCCAGTCCACTTTCTATCATCGACAAAAAGACCAGCTCTTCCGGGACGCCTTCTTCCCGTGCGATCTGCCGCATCATCGGGAACCACCGTCCACTCCGCTGCAGCCACACCTGGAAGAAACGCCGTCCCTTCTTTCGAGTGAAAAAGTTGATCGCTCGCTTCACATAAACGTTCTGATCCATCGGCACCTGTAGCGGCTGCGGCATCTGCCATAAAGTTAGCGTATCACCGGCACCAGCCGTAGCAGGTGGCTGCAATGGCGTTACAATAATGGTGTCTGGCTGGGTCGATTCAATCGCCTCGAATACTTTTTTCCGCAGAATTGCTATGGGCGCAGATGGCGGTAAGCGATCGATGTCCTGGATATAGGTTTCGTAATCCTCCAGCACGGAAATCATCAAATCCAGGAAAGCCTCATCGTTTTCGACACCGGGATCATCAACCACCGTACTGAGCACGTGAATCGCCCGTTCAAACGACTGCACTGCCGCAGTGGTATCCCCATCAGCAATCGCAGCCAGAGCCCGCACATAATGGAAACGTGCCAGCTCATAGGTCATATTCAGAACATCCTGATACTGCGCTCCTCCCTCTTCCTGCTGATCCAGCTCCCAGAACTCATCGACGGGAGTAATCCGCCCCGACGCCACCGGCGGCGTGGAACGCTGCTGTACCATCGGGGTGCGGCATCCAGCAAACAATGCAAGAAAAAGGATCGTGCCCAGACTATACTGCCACCATCTCATCTGGAAATCTCTGCTGCTGCAAAAACGGAAATTCCAATATACAAAAGTTGCCGGAAACAAGCCACCACTTCCCGTATTCTACTCCTCACCAACCCTTTCCAGAAAAAGTACAAAAATCATACCGCCTGGTTGCGCTGGCAATGAGAAACATCTTCAGGAAAAGCGGCATACTGTAGCACCCTTACAACATTGCACGCCGTACGTGCTTATCAGCAAACAGGTAACTCTGTCCTGATAGCCAGACGGCACCCCCTACTTCACCACCCACACCGGCACCACCTTCATATACCGCCCGCTCCGCAAACGCACAAAATGTATCCCGCTGCTCAACCCCTCCGTCCCAAGCCGTACTTCCCTCCACCCCGCTTCCTGCTGCCCTATCGCTATCACCACCTCCTTCCGCCCATACCCGTCATATAGCACCACCTCTACCGCTCCACTGAGCCCAATCCCGTACCGCACTACCACCTCCTCCCCTTCCTGCTTCGCCTCCAGCCCGTACTCCTGCCCCAGCCGAATCTCCCGCACCTCCCGCAAACAGTACTCCCCTAAGCGCACTGTGTCCATTCCCGTCCCCGCTTCCACACACACCGCCCGATCCCCAACATCTACACTGCTCACCTTTACCTCGACCGCTTCCCGGTCCGTTCCGCCATACACCCCATACCACAGCCGCACCACTTCGCCACTGCCAAATCCTCCCGACCGCTGCCCCGCAAGCCGCACCGTCCCCATCCCTTCGTCTATCACCTCCCACTCGCCTTCTACCGCCTCCAGCCTGCGATACCCCAGCACTCGCCCGTCCCATTCCAGCTCGATCTGCAATGCCTCCACCTTCGCTTCCCCGCTGCTATCCGCATACATCACCCGCACTTCCGCCTCCTCTCCCGGCAGCTTCTCCTCATCCACTGCCTCTACCCATACCCCGATCCCCACCTGCTCCCGCCTCCCTCGCACTTCCACCTGCTCCACTCCCACACTGCTTTCCACTTCCACCATTACCTGATAGGTTCCCGCCTCGCCCGGCAGCAACCGTACCCCTACCCGCTGCTCCTCACCAGCGCCGAGCGTAAACGCCTTCGGTCCGGTGATCGCAAACTCACTCACATCCCCACCTACCAGCTGCACATCCGCTACCTCCACCTCCACGCTTCCTGCATTCCGCACCACAATCGCCCCTTCCCCGCCATCACACCCCAATACCGGTCCGATAGTCGTTCCTTCCGCTTCCAGCCCCACTACCTTTGCACACCCTCGCACCATCACCCCACTTTCCACCCGTGGCGCCTCCTCCGGTCCCGCTGCTGCATCACTCCATATCCGCACCTGCACACTGTCTTCGGGATACGTCCGTGCCCGAAACCGCACCCCAAGCCGCAGCGTATCTCCTACATCCAGTGTCACCGGAAACTGCACCCAGTTCTCTGCCCAGAACGCCTGCGGATCACTCATCACCCCATCGTCAAACGCCACCGACCAGATCTGCAACTGCCACACCGCTCCCGCATTCCAGATCTTTACCTCCCCTCGCTCCGCTGACTCCCGCCCTAACTCCACACACTCGAACCGATACCCTTCCGCTCCGATCTTCGGCACATACGCCTGTCCTCGAAGTTCTCCTTCCACCGGCTCCGCATCCACAAACACTGCCCGAATCACTGCCCGCAGCGTATCACCGGCTGCCGTCTCCACCTGCGGCTCATATGCCACCCGCACCACCACCTCCTGCTGCGGATTCAGCACGATCCCTTTCGGTGTTTCCACCTCGCTTCCTGCAAACTCATACCCGGTGATCCGGAAGTGCTCGACCTGCCCTTCCAGCACCACCGTATCGATTCGCACCGCATTGCTGCCGCCATTGCCAATCACCACCTGCCCGCTGTGCACCGTCCGCATCCGCTGCCATCCCCAGTCATACCCCGTGATGTACGGCGCTGCCGCTATTCCC
>JALWUI010000087.1 GCA_027082775.1 Candidatus Kapaibacterium sp. | reverse complement strand
ATTCTGTTTTTTTTTTTTTGCAAATCTTGTGATTATTTTGTAAATTTGTAAATCAAAGCAAAAAATAGTTCTGGAAATTGTGGGGGATCTCCGATGAGAACAATCATTCATTTTATTATGGGATTTGTTTTTGTTTTTACTTATGCGGGTAGAACGCAACAGTTAGATCTGGTCTGGGTGACCGGGAATGGGGAAGTGCCAGTGGAAGCGAAGAAATTTCGTTACTATCAGGAAGGGGGAAAGATATTTTTCCCTTCATCAAGCTCGAAGTATGCAATAGCAATGGATCTTCGAACGGGACAGGCATTAGGGTATATTCCTCTGAGAGGTCCTAATATTCCTGAGAAAATTCGCGCGGGAGGATGGTTAAATGATAGTATTGTTTATTTGCGTAGTTGGTCTGATCATCGAGGTACGGTGATTAGGACATATAATGTCTTGCAGGCGAAGTTTCTGGATTCTGTGTTCTTAGAACGGAGTAAGAGCTATTTCCACGAGAACAAATATTTTATTGTCCATCCCCGGTTAAAGCTTGTTCTTGTTGATCCTCAGTTTTATACTGCTGAAGATAGTATAAGGGTGTGGGATTTGACGACAGGAAAGTATCTTTATGGGATCCCTAACAGGGTGGGTGCAAGCGTGCTTTGCTTGCGAAATGATTCTGATGAGATGGTTCTTGCTGGACAATACCGAATTCAGGTAGTGAATCTGCAAGATGGGCAAGAAATCGATCGATTGAATCTACCCTTTGCTCTGGAAATAGGAGGCTGGACAGAAGTTGCGATGAGTCAGGGGGCAAAACGGATCGTAGCAGCAAATATTCTCTGGGATCGTGAGAGCGGAGGATATGTGGAACTTGATGGTAATGTGTCGACCATTAGCCCTGATGGACGCTATGTAGCTGAGTATGTGATGGAGACATTAGGCAAACGAGAGATTCGAAGGTTGGATTTAGAGACCGGGGAGACGAAGTCTCTCAGGGTTTATAGGCATATTAGAGTTTTGTATAGTTCGGTTACAGGCGATACCATATATGGGGATGGTGGTAATGCTCTTTGTGTGTTTGATTTTAAGAACGATACTGTGTACTACCGTGATCTCTGGTCTCATGCTATTCCAGAGCACGCAGAAGAAAGCGGTTTACTACTTGAATTATCACCCCGGGGAAGATATTTACGCATTCAGCGTTCCAATGGACAGCTATTAATCCTTGATGTGCGAACTGGCAGTGCCGTTGTAAGAACAGTGTCAGATTCCTGGAAGCAATATGAGTCGTGGTTGCAAATGTATCCACATGCTATTGCATTTAGCTGGGATGATCAATTTGTCGCATTTGCAGGATTTCCCACTTCAACGGAGGTGACTGTCTTTTCCTTACCGGAAATGCAAGTTGTTTCACAGTTTCAAACCGATACATCAGTAACTGCTATTGCTTTCGATCCTCTGCGGTACCAGATTGCAACAGGTGAGCACGATGGGAAGATTCATATCCGGCATTTCAATGGGAATGAGATAGATGTCATTGGACGGAACGTTTATGATCCGCAACCAATGCCTCCCAGGTATCCAGAAGTAATCTGGTTTTTACGATATTGTTTTGGCGGAAATTATCTGGTCGGTATGGATGAAAGTGAAATTTTCTGGAGAGCAATATGGACTCTGGATATAGAGGAGCGAAGTTTTTCGGTGTGGGAAGGGATCACAGGTGAATTTCCGGAAATATTGGAGATGAGCAGATTTAATGGAAGGTATTTCTCAAAATTCTATAAGGATCAACATACGCTTTTGCGCTTTCATTGCTCAGGCGAAGAGGAAAGGCGGTACACAATACCTTCAGATTTGGTGGACGTGGTTTCAGACGTTATAAGCAGTGATGGACGCTATGTTTTGGGAGTGGAGGGAGATAGCGTTGTAGTAGTGGTTGATCTGGAAACGCAACGTATCGTCGCGCGCTCGCGGACACTGTTCCAGGTGAAGTCCTGGTTTTATGAATCCGGGCCATGGTATGGTGTGCCACGATTTGTTGGTCTGTACTGGAATGCTTCCGGAGATAAAGTAGCTGGATCAGTCATTGTTACCGGAGGTGGGCTGAAGACCCTGTTTCTTTTGAATGTTCCTCAATTTGTTACTTCAGTTCCTGAGGATAATATGGAAATTGGAGATAAGCGAATTCCGCAGAGCGGCTGGCAGGTATCGGGCGTCCAGGATCAGGTCTATGTTTATAATATCCTGGGGGAGCGGATATTAACGGTGCAACAGGGGTATGCACGGGATATTGAGCAACTTCGAGCGAAGATGCGAAATATGCTATCTCCTGGTATCTATTTTGCGATTTTTCCTGACGGGAATGGCAGCCGTATACGATGGTTAATAATTGGTCCATAGTTGGCGTTGGGGTTTGACTTTAATCTGTCACGTGAATTCATTGGCGGTGGATACGGTACACATTGATCACATCTCCGTTTTAATTTTGCTCTATCCTGCGGGTGGAGAACGATTTGTGCAGGGACAGAACGTGCAAGTTCGGTGGGTTGGGATAGAGTTAGATAGTAGGGTACAGGTGGAACTGTGGGATGGATAACGTCGGCAACAGCATTGGGTCGGCTTGCTCTGAATCTGCAGGCTGATGTTCCAGCTATTTGCTTAAAACGACAGGTTCGTTTTCAACAGCGGCGATTGACGGTTCGTTCTGCTGGAATGCTCTGGTTCAGGAGTCGAAAAAATTTTTACCGAAATGCAGTGCATATAGAAGTAACTTTTCCGGTGACCAATGGGCGATTGGCATAACCATCGTGAAAGCCAGCAGGTATTGGAGATCGGAGGGAGATTGGGAATCTTTAACGGGAGCATCTCCTGTTGAGCGCTGAATGAGTAGAAAGTGTTTATTGAGCAAAGGAGCGAATGTGAATAAATCAGCTTTTGATGGTGCGACCCCTTTGTATGCAGCAGTCACGGGCGCAGGCGAGTTGTCAGTTGTGCAACTTCTGGTGCAGTATGGTGCCATCGTAGACGCGCGATCTGCTGGTGGAAAAACTGCTTTGCACGAAGCAGTTATCAGGGGACGTACCGCCGTCGTTCGGTACTGAGTTGAACAGGCGGGGGCGAATGTCTTTGTCCGGGACGATGCAGGGAAGACACCGTGCAACTATGCACAGGATCTGGAAATTCGCCGGATTTTAGGGTGTTGAAAACGGCAGGATGTTCCGTGCGCTTCTATCCCTATCCCGCGATGCGGCGGCGCTTGTGGAGAAAATGACGAAGTGCTAAGTCGAAGGGTTGGGCGGTGTCGAACAGGACGTAGTCGATAGAACGCTCGCGGCATTCCCGCTGGAGAAAACGGATGTGGCGCTCCATTGCTTCCTGATAGCTCTTCTGGATGTGCTGTGGATGAGTCGTGATGCGCTCGCCCGTTTCCATATCCTCGAAAATGGCACTCTGAGTGAAACCGAAATCGCGCTCCCGCGGGTCCAGAATGTGGAACACCAGCAGTTCGTGATTGCGATGGCGGAAATGCTTGAGGGCACCGACAATTTCTTCTGGCTGATCGAAAAAGTCGCTGATCAAAACGACCAAACTGCGCCGCTTGAGCCGCTCCGCAATCTGGTGCAGCGCTGTTGCGGTACTGGTTTGCTCCGAAGGCGTGATCTTTTCCAGAACAGAGAGGATAGCGTAGAGATATGAAAGTTTCGAGCGCGGTGGGAAGTAGTGTTGCAATGTGGTGTTATACAGTGCAAACCCGATAGCATCCTGCTGACGAAGCAAGAGATATGACAGCGCCGCAGACAGGTATGTGGCATATTCAAATTTGGGAATGTTGCCCGCCGAAGCGTATCGCATTGAAGCACTGGAATCCAGAATCAGCAGCGCCCGCACATTCGTTTCTTCTTCGTACTGTTTGACGTAAAATCGGTCGGTGCGTCCATACACTTTCCAGTCTACGTGTTTCAGTTCATCTCCCGGCATATACTGTCGATGCTCTGCAAATTCGACGCTGAATCCGTGGTAAGGCGAGCGGTGAAGTCCTGTGAGGAAACCTTCAACGACCAGTCGAGCTTTAAGCTGGAGCGAGCCAAGTCGGGAAACGACCTCGGGGCGAAGGTATTTGCGAACATCGGGTGCAATGCTGGGCATATTCAGCGTTTCCTGTTGGTTGACCAATAAGTCGCAAAAGACGGGAAGGACAGGCTTTTCGTCTTGTTGCCTGACTTTCGAGCAGTATCCGCTGCTGGGAGCATATATGTACCATTGGCGAGGAGGTTGGTGATGGAAAATCGGTCGGAGTTAGCGCTCAAAGAGCTGGATGAAAAAGTCCGGGAAGTCGAAGCAATCCCGACGGTGCTTTCTGTGTTGCCACTGCGCAACATTGTTGTGGTGCCGTTTGCAATGTATCCGATCCTCATTGGTCGGGCTTCTTCGCTCAAAGCAGTGGCGAAGGCATTGGAGCGAGGGAAGTTTATCCTGCTGCTGACGCAGAAAGATGCTGAAGAGGAAGAACCAACTGCTGAATCGCTGTATCGAACGGGAACCGTTGGCAAAATTCTGGAAGTTGTTCGCTTGCCGAACGATTTAGTCAAAATTCTGGTGGAAGGATTGGTCCAGGCGCAGGCGACCAGGTTATACAAAACTGCTGAAGGGTACTGGGAAGCGGAAGTTCAGCTCAATGTGCAGGAAGGAATTGATCCGACGGACAAGGAGTTGCAGGCGTTGATTCGGCACGCCCGCGATCTTTTTCACCAGTATGTGCAGTATCATCGAGAGGTGCCGCCGGAAGTTGCAACGGCATTTGATAACATTGATGATCCGGTCAAGAAACTCTACTATGCCGTGGCAAATCTTCAGGTGGAAGCGGAGCAGAAGCAGAAAATCTTGGAGCATTTCAACCTGAAAGATCAGTACTTTGAGCTCATTGCCCAGTTAACAGCAGAGATCGATGTGCTGAAACTGGAACAGGATATTGATCAGCGGGTGCAGGAAACGATCCAGAAAGCGCAACGGCGGTATCTTATCCAGGAACAGATTCGGGCATTGCAGCAGGAGCTGGGTGAGGAAGCAGAAGCGAATCCAGAGCTGGCAAAGCTCAAGGAGGCAATTGAAGCGGCAAAGATGCCGGAAGTGGTGAAAGCCAGAGCGTACGAGGAATTCGAAAAGCTGAAGAAGATTCCGCCGATGGCGCCAGAGTTTACGGTTGTCCGAAATTACCTGGACTGGCTGGTCTCCCTTCCCTGGACAGAAGCAACGCCGGATAATCTGGATATCGAGCACGTGCGGAAAATTCTGGATGAAGATCACTATGGGCTGGAGATGGTCAAAGAACGGATCTTAGAGTACATTGCAGTGCTGAATTTAATCCGGGAGGTGCGAGGGCAGATTCTCTGTTTCGTCGGTCCTCCGGGCGTTGGTAAAACGTCGCTGGCAAAGTCCATTGCGCGGGCGCTGGGACGCAAGTTCGTGCGCATTTCCTTGGGCGGTGTGCGGGATGAGGCGGAAATTCGGGGGCATCGTCGAACGTACGTAGGAGCAATGCCGGGCAAGATTATTCAAGCGATGAAACGTGCAGGGACGATCAATCCAGTGATCTTGCTGGATGAAGTGGATAAGATGGGGATTGATTTTCGCGGCGATCCTGCGGCTGCCTTGCTGGAGGTACTGGATCCGGAGCAAAACTATGCGTTCAACGATCACTATCTGGAGGTGGATTACGACCTGTCCAAAGTGCTGTTCATTGCAACTGCCAATGTGAAATTTGACATTCCCCAGCCACTGCTGGATCGAATGGAGCTCATCGAGCTGACCAGTTATCTGGATTTCGAGAAGCTGGAGATTGCCAAACGACACCTGATCCCCCGACTTTTGAAGGCGCACGGATTAGAGCGGTACCGGATTCGATTTCACGATGCAGCGATTATGGCGATTATTCAGGAGTACACCAAAGAAGCAGGAGTTCGGAATCTGGAACGGCAACTGGCATCGATCCTGCGAAAACTGGCAAAGCAAATCGTATACGAGATTGCCCAGAAGCAGCAGGAATTGCAACTGGAAGCGCAGTCCAACGGGCAACAGCCAGAAGAAAAAGACTGGCATACAATTGCAGAGGAAGAAGTTCGCCGCCGACGCATTTCGATTCGCAAGCAGGATGTGTACCGCCTGCTGAAAGCACCGCGATTGCGCAGCCGCAGTGGCACGCGCAACCGGCAGAACGGCCTGGAGTTCGAGATCGCCAAGCTGACCTTCCAGATCGAGGACATGGCCATGAAGAAGGCCCACCTGCTCAAGTCGGGTGTGGCCGGGGGGGCCATGGGGGAGGACCT
>JALWUI010000086.1 GCA_027082775.1 Candidatus Kapaibacterium sp. | reverse complement strand
AAGTGCCTTATCTCCTGCTACTCCTGCACGCATCGCCGTTATGGTATCATCCGGCTTGCTATTCGGCGTGCAAACTACAAAAAATTCTGGAAACGACCAAACAACCGCTGCACCGGGAGTGCACCCTTCCGTGTGCCTGGGAGCGCATACCTCAGGATGCATTTACCGGGAACGCACGCTTCAGTGTGCACTTTCTTTGCCGACTGAAGTCGGCGCTCACAGTAGGGACGGATCTGCGCGTCTGCCCATCCCGCAGGGGCGCAGCGTCGCTGCACCCCTACATTGCATCCGCACCCGTAGGGGCGACCGGCCGGTCGCCCCTACACATTCGCAACGTTGCCGGCGAAAGTCGGCGCCCCCAGCCGGAGCGCACCCTTCCGTGTGCATTTTCTTTTGCCGACTGAAGTCGGCGCTCACAGTGATATGCTGACGAAAGTCGGCGCTCCAACCTATCTGGGAGCGCACGCTTTAGCGTGCATCTACTGGGAACGCACACTTTAGTGTGCATTCTTTTACTCCTTTGCCGACGAAAGCCGGTGCTCCCAGTAAGCGCTTTCTGGTACCGACACTCTCGTTTGCCTTCTCTCCTGCGGAAGATCGTGCGCTGGCTGCGGAAAATTTGATATTTTCGTGTTTTGTTCGGAAGAATGGTTGAACGAAAAGGAAAACGGCGATGGATGGATGCATTAAAGATCGATTGATCGCAGAGCTCACGCAATTGAAAGAAGCGGGACTGTACAAAAATGAACGGGTGATTACTTCCCCGCAGGGTCCGGAAATTACGGTTGCAGGCATCGATGGTCCTGTGTTGAATTTTTGTGCCAACAACTACCTGGGACTTTCCTCCGATCCTCGAATTATCGAAGCGGCTATCGAAACCCTGAAAAAGTATGGCTATGGAATGTCCAGCGTCCGGTTCATCTGCGGGACAACTGATCTGCACTTAGAGCTGGAAAAGAAAATTGCAGAATTCTGCCACACCGATGCTGCTATTCTGTACAACAGTTGTTTTGATGCGAATGCCGGACTCTTTGAAACCCTGTTAGGTCCGGAGGATGCGGTTATTTCCGACGAGCTCAATCACGCTTCGATCATCGATGGCATTCGGCTCTGCAAAGCAAAGCGGTACCGATACAAAAATTGCGACCCGGTGGATCTGGAAGAGAAGCTCAAACAGGCAGATGCCGATGGAGCACGCTGCAAGCTGATCGCTACTGACTCGGTTTTCTCGATGGATGGCAATATGGCGCCACTGGATAAGATTTGCGACTTAGCAGAAAAGTACAACGCACTGGTGATGATCGACGAAAGTCACGCGCTGGGTGTCGTGGGCAAGACAGGACGTGGTGTGCCTGAAGAATTTGGTGTCTTCGGGCGTGTCGACATTATCACCGGCACGCTGGGCAAAGCCTTTGGCGGCGCTATTGGTGGCTTTACCACTGGTCGGAAGGAAATTATCGATACACTCCGCCAGCGTTCCCGCCCCTATTTGTTCAGTAACTCCCTACCGCCGATGGTGGTCGGCGCTTCTATTGCTGTCTTCTCAATGCTTTCGGAAACCTCTGAGCTGCGCAATCGCTTAGCAGAAAACACCGCATACTTCCGGCAGCAGATGGCAGCAGCCGGGTTCGACCTGAAACCGGGCAACCATCCAATTGTTCCCATTATGCTCTACGATGCGCCGCTGGCACAGCGCTTTGCGGACCGACTGCTGGAAAAAGGCATTTACGTCATCGGCTTTTTCTATCCGGTTGTGCCACGGGGGCAGGCGCGTATTCGGGTACAGATTTCGGCTGCCCATACACGAGAGCATCTGGATCGTGCCATTGAAGCGTTTATCGATGTTGGCAAAGAATTTGGCGTCATCTAAATGCCGGAGCACTCTAAACGTACCCTTTTTCAAGAATTGCAACAACAACGTCCGCAGTATCCTGAAGAAAACATCCGATATGCCGGCTGGCTGCGCTGGCTGATTCTCGGTGTGACGATCCTTCTCTGTACTGCTTTCTTTCCCTCTACCGAACGGCAGCCACTGCAGTATAAGGTCGGGATGCAATGGACGCAGCCGACGCTTGTTGCGCAATACACTTTCCCCGTTTTCAAACCGAAATCGCAGTATGAAGCAGAAATCCGGAAGGTAAAGGAACAAACGCCACCCGTTTTTCTGCTGAATGCTGCTGCTTTGATCGAATCAGAAAACATCGTCCGCAGCTTTCTGGAATCGCTGCTGTGGGAAACCATTGCCAAAGATACGCTCCAGACGCTGACAGCATTCTCACCGCCAACCCGTCAGGCACTCTATGCACTTCCCAGCGAACAGTACAACGCACTGATCAACCGCCTGACTCAGGTAGTGCTGGAGTTCCAGAAATCCATTTACTCCCGCGGCTACATTAACATTTTGAAGAAAAACATCCGCTCGGACAGCATTGTGGTGCGCCTGTCTGCTACCGAGGAGCTATGGTTACCCAAACATACCGTTCTGGATGTTAACGACTACATCACCGAGGCAACGTTCTTTGTGAAGCGACAGCCTCGCACGCTGGAATCTGAACTGATCGATACCCTCACCAAACTCCTCCATATTCCCAATCTGCTATTCTCACACGAACTCACCCAGGAACTGCAAAATGCTTTAGCAGCTTCTGTCCCCCGAACAGTTGGCATCGTCCAGAAGGGCGAGATCATTGTTCGGGAGGGCGAACGGATCGACGAACTTACCGCTTTGAAACTGGCTGCGTACTATCACTATCGGCTAATGCAGCAACAACAAATTTCCCCGCTGCTCCGCTGGATTGGCAACCTGGGACACGCCTTTCTGATCTGCACCATTCTGTTTTTGTATTTGTTCATCCTGCGCAAACGCATTTTTTATGACAACTGGAAACTCGCAGGCATCTGTGCTATCCTGGTCAGCACTGCAGCGATGACCTGGATCACCACGATGGTCACCAAAGAGGTCCCGGCACAATTTCTCATTCTGCTACCAACGACTTCAATGTTGATCGCTATCCTCTTCGATTCCCGAACTGCTTTTTACTCCACTGTTGTGATGGCGATGCTGGTAGCGGGTATCCGATCCAGCGACTACCTAACGGCTTTAGCACTGCTGGTCTCCGGTACACTGGCAGCGTATACCGTTCGGGATTTGCAAAGTCGGGGACAATTGTTTAAAGCAATCGGTTCCATCCTTGTTGGTTCTATCCTGGCGATTCTGGTCATTGCTGCAGAACAGTTGCTTCCTTCCCGGCAACTCTTTCTTGCTTTCGGCTTCGCTTTCCTCAATGCGGTTTTCTCGCCGGTTCTCACTTTTGGTATCGTTCTGCTGCTGGAACGAACAACCAATATCACGACTGATCTGCGCATCTTAGAATTCGACCGTCTGGACCATCCACTGCTCCAGCAATTAGAAGAACGGGCACCAGGGACTTATCAGCACACGCTGAATATCGCTCATTTAGCAGAAAGTGCTGCGCGAGCTATTGGCGCTAATGCACTCCTCACACGGGTCGGCGCATACTACCACGACATCGGGAAAATTCCAAAAGCAGAGTACTTCATCGAAAACCAGATCGGCATTGAAAACAAGCACGAACATCTTTCTCCGTGGCAAAGTGCCCTGATTATCCGCAACCACATAAAAGAAGGCATTGAGCTGGGAAAACAGTATGGACTGCCGCAACGGATTCTGGATTTCATTCCCCAGCACCACGGCACTATGCTGATCGCCTACTTTTACCAGAAAGCGCTGGAAATTGCCAAAGAAAAGGGACTGGAAGTGAACGAGGAAGACTTCCGCTATCCCGGTCCGAAACCCCAGACTAAAGAAACCACCATTTTGATGATCGCCGATGGCGTTGAAGCGCTTGCCCGCACTCTTTCTAACTACGACCAGCAAACAATTGAGAAAGCGGTGGAAAAACTCATCGAAGACCGCTTCCTTGACGGACAGTTCGATGAATCTCCCCTCTCATTTCGGGAGCTGCGTATCATTCAGCGTACTCTTGTGCGCCACCTCTTAGGAATGGGACATCCACGAGTTCGGTATCCCAACCAGCAGCAATTTGAGCAACCATCAAGTGGAGCAACCGGCAGAGCGTCCAGCACTATTTCATCCACTCCACCGGAATCCTCAGAACAAAGCCAGGGGACATCAGATGGCGATGCAGCGCAACGGTAATGCCTTGCTCCATCTGGAACACTTACCAGAAGCAATGGCACAGGAAATTTCCCGATTTCTCCAGTACATCCGGCTGGAAAAAGGGTTGAGTGCAAACACCGTCGCTGCATATCGAGCCGACCTTGTAAAACTGGCAGCTTTTCTCCTGGATGAACAGATTACTTCTTTCAGCGCCGCCAATCGGCATCATCTTAAAAAATTCTTCCAGACGCTGGACTCCCTGGGCATTGCCCTGCGTTCCAGAGCCCGGTATTTGAGTACCTTCCGCACCTTTTTTGCCTTCCTCCACTCCGAAGGAATCATCGCTTCCAACGAGGCAGAATTTCTGGATGTGCCTCGCCTTCCGCCCCGACTGCCCCAGGTACTTTCAGTGGAAGAAATCGATTCGCTTCTGGCGCAACCGGATACCAACACGCCGCTGGGCATTCGCGACCGCGCGCTACTGGAAACACTGTACAGTTGCGGTTTGCGCGTCAGCGAGCTGTGCAATCTGCTCCAGCGTGACATTGAATACGAGGCGCAGCTACTACGGGTTATGGGCAAAGGGAGCAAAGAGCGATTGGTACCCATTGGACGTATGGCGCTACAATGGATCCGAACCTATCAGCAGGAAGTTCGTCCCCTGCTGCTCCGCTCTGCGTCTCTGAGTAACGATGTGCTCTTCCTGAATCGCAGTGGTAAAAAAATGAGTCGGGTTTCCGTGTGGCAATTGATCAAGAAATACGCAGCGATGGCAAAAATCGACAAAGCCATTTCGCCCCACACATTTCGCCACTCCTTTGCCACGCACCTGCTGGAAGGCGGTGCTGATTTGCGCGCTGTGCAGGAAATGCTGGGACACGCCAGCATTGCGACGACGCAAATCTATACCCACCTCAACAATGCCTACCTGCAGGAAGTGTATAAAACTTACCATCCACGTGGCTGATGATGGTGCGTTGTCTGAAAATCATCGCTGTATTCTGGTGTTGCACTGCCGCTCTCTTTGCCCAGTTCGTTTTTCGCTACGACACGAAATTGGGCATCGATGTTCTCCAGGAACAGCAATTTCGTCCTTTATGGCATAAACGGATTGCTCTGGTTGCCAATTACGCCAGCCGGAATCGCTTCCTGATCCCGACTGCTCAATTGCTGGCAGAGTGCGATTCCTGCGACCTCCGAATGATCCTGACGCCAGAGCACGGCTATTTCTCACTGGCACAGAGAGCTGGCGAAAAAATCGATACGGTGGACACGTTGTACAATGTTCCCGTCTACTCCCTGTACGGAACGCATCGCCGCCCGCCGAAAGAATGGCTGGATTCCATCGACTGTGTCGTCTTTGACCTCCAGGATATCGGGATTCGCTCCTACACGTACTTAGCGACCCTGTACAACGTTATGGATGCGTGTGCAGAGTACCGTATTCCACTGATCGTACTGGATCGCCCGAATCCTCTTGGTGGACTGCTGATCGATGGCAATCTGCCGGATTCGATGTATGCCTCCTTTGTGAACCCCATCCCTGTACCGTACATCCACGGTTGCACGTTCGGCGAATTAGCCCGAATGATCAATGGCGAAGGGTGGTTACCCTTTGATTCCAATGCCATCCCGCGGTTGTGCTCCCTTCAGGTCATTCCAATGCAGGGATGGGAACGCTGGATGACCTGGGAAGACACGGACCTGCGCTGGATACCCACTTCCCCTCATATTCCAACGGTCGATGCTATCCGGGGCGCTGCCACCGTTGGCATCCTCGGAGAACTGGGAATTATCGGCATTGGTATCGGCACAACCCTGCCCTTTCAGGCGCTCTACCACCCCCAATTCCCGCAATCACTCTTTGCGGAAGTCCTTGCCCGGCGTCCAGCTCCCGGCATCGTCTTCGTTCCGGCGCAATTCACTCCCTTTTACGGATTATTTGCGCACCAACCTGTTCCGGGATTTTTGCTGCAATTCCTCCCGAAATCGCAACGCTTTGCCCCGTATTCTGCTGGCATCCAGATCCTCCACATCCTGCGAATGCTGCTGCCCGACGCTTTTCGGAATCTAAACGAGGCAACAAAACTCAAACAACTCCAGAAAGTCACGGGGAGTCGGCAACTGGTTGAACGACTCCGGTCGGGCGAAAGTTTACTGCCATTGCTCCAGACAATTCAGCAGGATGTCGAAAAATTCCGCCTTCTACGTCAACAGTATTTGCTG
>JALWUI010000085.1 GCA_027082775.1 Candidatus Kapaibacterium sp. | reverse complement strand
TACGTTAAAGACCTGCTGACGTTGTTGCGTCATCCCCAGTTGATTGTGCTGGAGGACATTTTGCGATCGCCATTTTTTGTCCCTGAAACGATGGCTGTGTCCACGCTTTTGCAAACTTTGCAACAATACCGGGTGCATCTGGCTATTGTGCAGGATGAATTTGGAGGAACGGCAGGACTGGTCACTATGGAAGATGTGCTGGAGGCATTGGTTGGCGAAATTCGTGACGAGTACGATGAGGAAGAACCGGAAGTCGTTTCTCAGCCGGATGGCAGTTTTGTGGCGTGGGCAACAACTCCTATTCACGAGCTGAACGCCATCCTTCCCCATCCCCTGCCGGAAAGCGATCGGTATGATACACTGGGTGGCTTGTTGATCTATCACTGTGAGCGGCTGCCGGAAGAGAACGAGAAAATTCAAATTGATAGGTATGAATTCACGGTACTGGAGCGTTCGGATCGACGGCTGGAGAAAATCCGAATTCAGCCATTATCCTTAGCAGATCATTCGTCTGAGTGAAAAAGCTCGTGAAGGTTGTGGAATAAAAGCGAGGGAAAACACAATGAGACAGGCAACGTTGTCGATACCCCAGCAGGCGCTGCAGCAAGCAGTGCGAGAATATATCCTTGGGATTTATCAATGGATGGTCGGAGGATTGTTACTCACCGGCACAATCGCTGCTGTTGTGAGTAGCTCGCCTGCCCTGCTTTCCATTGTCCTGGGAAGTCCCATTATCTTCTTTGGTTTGATCATCGGTGAGTTGGGTCTGGTTGTGTGGCTTTCTGCCCGGATTGACAAAATGTCCGTATCGGCAGCCAGGGCAGCTTTTCTGGGATATGCAGCGCTCAATGGACTCACACTTTCGGCAGTCTTTGTGGCGTTTACTGAGGAAAGCATAGCGGTTGCGTTCTTCTCCGCTGCGGGGATGTATGCTGTGATGGCGGTGTATGGGTATCTAACGAAGCGGGATCTGAGCAGTCTTGGCAGTTTTGCCCTGATGGGCGTGTTTGGAATTTTAATCGCTTTGCTGGTTAACCTCTTCCTGCAGAGTGATGCGCTGGACTTCGCCATTTCTTTGATTGGCGTTGGTGTGTTTGCCGTCCTTACAGCTTATGATATGCAGCGGTTGAAGGCACAGTATGTAGTAGGAGAAGAAGCAACCGCTGTGGGAAAGAAGAAAGCGATTCTGGGTGCGCTGGCGTTGTACCTGGATTTTATCAACCTCTTTTTGTTCCTGCTGCGGCTGCTCGGTGGAAATCGGGATTA
The DNA here is from genome assembly GCA_027082775.1 of Candidatus Kapaibacterium sp. Classification (GTDB taxonomy): domain Bacteria; phylum Bacteroidota; class Ignavibacteria; order Kapaibacteriales; family WFXC01; genus WFXC01. The sequence goes on along the minus strand of JALWUI010000085.1, from coordinate 5,186 downwards.
ATCCAGTTGCCGAAGTGTGTTGATGAATGGGCAATTTTGTCCATCATTTGACCGGTGGTGTTGTTGCGGGTGCTGCTGTTGGGTATGCAGCGAGTGTTTATGCGCACCTGCCAGCCGCCGATGCGGCAGCGATTGGGCTGGTTTGTACGGTTGGCAGCTTACTGCCGGATATTGACTCGCAGGAAAGCCGTCCAAATCAACTGCTTTTCCAGACGCTCAGTGCCGTGGCACCGGTTATTGTGGTCCAACGGTTTTCAGCTCAGTTCCGATGGTCAACACTTCTGCTTCTGGGTGCTGCGGCTTACGTGGTTGTTGGGTGGGGACTGAGGGTCGTGTTTACAAAGCTAACTGTCCATCGCGGGATTTTCCATAGCATTCCTATGGCAATTGTTGCCGGTGCAGTAACCTTTCTGTTAGCACCACCGCTGCTACCGCTGGAACGCCACTGGCTTGCTGCTGCTATGACCCTTGGCTACGCAGTGCATCTGGTTATCGATGAGCTCTTTGCCTTCGTCAATTTTGAAGGCGTGCGGCTTTCACCGAAGGAATCGTTCGGCACAGCGCTCAAGTTTGGGGCACCATCGATGATGGCAACGATTGCTACTTATCTTGTGATGGGAATGTTGCTCTATGAATGCTGGCAGATCGATCCGTTCGCTTCCCGGCTCCTTTCGCTATTGCCATAGCGTCTGTTGATTTATTCTGTCCACGTTGCCATAGCCTGTTATGGCAGCACAACTTTCCGGACCTTTGAGGGCAGACTATATGCCCCGGAAAGAGAGCGTGCTCGAACGCGGTAATAACACACAGGCTGGCAAAGAATCGCCCGATCTACAAAGTGGCGAGTCTGGGGGGATAAAAGAGGGCTGATGGGTACGAAGCGGCGACCATCAACGCTCCGTTCCACCAGAAAACTATGAATTGGAGGTGATTTGTATGGATAGGAGAAAAACAGGGTGACAGCATTGGGTTCAACAGCTACTGAGTCGATCACAGGGGGTGGCGGTGGGGTATGCAGATACGTGTGTCCCTGGACACGAGGTGCGAAGGCGGAAAGGTTCCCGGCGCTGTCCAGTGCAGCCAGCGTATACCAGTACGTTTGTCCCGGCAGAACGGTAGAGTCAATGTATACGGTTGTGTTTTTGGGTAACGGCTGCTGCGTCAGCCGCAGCGGTGGCAGTGTGGTGTCCTGGTAACGGAAGAGAAGGTATCCGTAGAGATCAGGGTCATATGGTGGTTGCCACCGGATGATCAGCGCGTTCGGTCGTGCCTGGACACCAATGATCCACGGAGGATGAGGCGGTACAACGTCCGGGAGTCGGACAGCAATGGGGACACTCCAGCGACTCCGATTTCCCGCCCGGTCAACAGTTCGGACTCGATACCAGAAGGTGGTGCGTCCTGCTTCGACTGGCAACCGGTCGACAAAGCTCGTGTCCGTTAGCAGGGAATCAGAAACGAGAGTAAATTCCCCGCGCTGGGGATCGATGCTCCGCACCACTTCATAAGCGTAGGCATCTTGCGACGTGCTGGGTTGCCATCGCAACGTGATGGTACCCACGGCTGGTGTTGCCTCAATGTTTGTCGGCGGTGCTGGTGGGACGGTGTCAGGTTGCGGAACGGCGTGTGGAAGGGAGAAATTGCTTTCGCGACCGTATTGGTCGACGGCGGTTACGGCATAGACAATGTATTCAGCACTGGTTTGCGGCTGATCCACGAAGAAAGTATCCCGGAGCGGTTGTGCGTTCATACGCTGCTTTTGATCCTCCTTTGCCCATTCCCACCGGTACAGGTTGTAGCCAACGACTCGAGTATCGGGAGACGGATGCCATCGAACAAAGACGCGTCCTCCAATGGTTGTGGCAATGACCGCAAAAGGAGGAATAAGCGGACGGGCGTCCATTGCTGCAACGATCACTGAATCGGAGGGAGGGCTGGTTCGGGACAGCAAGTCCACCGAGCGGACGCGGTACCAGTATCGAGTGCCCAGAGTGAGACCCGTGTCCAGGTACAGGTATTGAATGGGCAGGTCGGGATTGAGCAGTAGGGCTCGCACCGGTTCCTGGGTCAGTTGCTCCCAGGTTTTTTGATCCTCTCGCCGACGTTCGACGATGTATCCCCAGATACCATTGGCGCGGGCAGCGCGAATGTCCCACCGTAACTGGATGTGATTGCTGTCTGCTGGCTCCGCTTCCAATCCAGACGGCGGCAGTGGTAATTGTTCCCCGTCCCAGCGGACGGAGCGCACCTCGCCAATGATTTTTCCTGCAACTTCAATCGCATAGTCGTACGCAATACCGCGCTGCACCGTGGAATCTACCCATACAGTACCAAAAACTCGATGGAGCAGAGGAAAATCGATCAACAGTGCGGTGTTCAGGAGGTCGATGATGAGGCGGCGAACGCTATCTGGTAGATCCTGACGTTGGGCTTCAGCAATAAGCTGCTGCAGAGTGTCGGCGCCGGGATGGCGACGGATTTGAGTATCCCACTGGGCAAAAGGAAGGAGTCTCTGGATGCCAATAGGTTGATAAACTTTTTCGCCAGCAACGCGCCGCATAATCCGCCATACCGAAGGCAGCGGATGATCGTGAGGGAGCGACCATCCTAAGGCAATGCCCTGCGGCGTGGAAAAGGTCCATAGAAAAAATGAACTTTTCTGTGACTGCGCTTCCGTACGGCTCACCAGGAGCAACGCAAGCAGACAGATCCACAGGGCATTGAGGGTCCAAACAGCACCCCTTTTCTTTGTCACACGCATCCAGCACTTCCTCATTGGCAGCCGTCCCTTTGTTGCTTCAGCCAGTGCTTGAGCAATCTTTTTTACCGAGCGTTCTGGTCTTCACGATCTGTGGGTTGGCAGGGCACAGGAACCCATCCTGCGGAAATGCATCGGATACCCTGCAACTGAAATTCAGCAGATCCGGAGACCACTTCGATTCGTATTCCTACAACTCGGTAACTGTCGTGCGAATCATCCAGCGTTGCAACGCTGGGAGTCAGGCTGATCGGGATGGTGAGAGAATGACCCGGCAGCAATGCTGCTGGAAGCTGGACTTGAAGTGTCGTGGTAAGGGCTGTCGTGTCTTTGTCCGATTCAACAAATTTCTGGATACGCAGTTGCAACGGTGTTCCCGGATAAATTGGTGCGGTGCCAGCATTCCGAAGCTGTACCCACGCGCTGGGTGCTCGAAGATCCGGCGGTGATTGCCACCGGAGTGCTAATCGGAGCGTTGTTTGTAAGGAGGCATACGGCAGCTTTACAACTCGCCACTTTGCAATTGGGTTGGGCAGTGCGTCCAAAAACGCTTGTGCCGCCGGGGAACTGGGTGTCCCGCTGGTTTTATAGAGGCGGAATTCGTAAATACCGGACTGGAGGACAAAGCGATGGTGTCCATCGTCGATCCCAGCACTGGGAAGTTCAGCCGCAAACGGTTGGAAGTACGTAGTATCCAGCAGGAATCTGGTGCCGATGGGTATTCCGAGAATCCGCACCTGCATCGTGTCCTGCACCGGCGGCATCGGTGTACCGCGCCACCAGTATCGGCGACCCGTTCGAAGGTTTCGGATTTCCAGCCACCAGTCCCGTCCCGGATGGAGCGCATAGAACGAAAAAACTGCGGTATCCAGAGCTTCGCGAACATCGATCTGGTCAATAGGGCGAGAGGTTGCCAGCACACCAATCCACGAACCAACCGCTCCCTTTCGAACGATCCCGGCAGAGGGCAGATAAATGGCAAGCTGGGCAGCCAGCATCTGATCGGCGGTGCGGAACCAGATTGTGTCCCGCTGTGGTAATGCGGCTGAGGGATTCGGTGATCGCATCGTGCCAGTGATCACCAGGCGATACCACGAACCGGGAGTGAGCGCAGCATTTGCCCATACACCAGGTCCTACAGAAATCTGAGGTGATAGCCGAGCCGTGTCATCCCCGAACTCAATGCCTAAATGCCAGGATGTGCGTACTGTTGCCCGGTCATTCTCCATCTCCTCGAGCCGGAACTGGAGCGTGCTGCGGTCGATGTACCAGCATCGGGTTGAGGCACTGCCGGTACAGGTGTTGCTAATCGGCGCGCCAAAAACTACTGTGATTGTCGGCGTTGCCGGTTCGACTGCTGGGAATCCCGAAGCAGGATCGGTAAATCGAATGAAAACCGGCGGTTGTTGCTGAGAGCGATTGTCTTCTGCCCAGTTATCCGCTTCATTTTCAAAGGTGCTGCAACTCCACCATCGTGCCTGATCCGTCAATGTTGAATTGTTCCCTCCGGACTTTGCCCATTCTCTGCCACCGGACGAAGCGCGAGCATAGTACCCATAACGGATCGATGGTCGACTGCCGAGCCAGTTGGGAACTGCAAGAGTATGGCTGCCTGCGGTGATCTGCACCTTGGGAACAGAAAGTTCTCCTTCGAGAACGCTGCCAAAAGTAAAGCCAATAGCGGCTTGCTTACACTTGTCCCCACCACACGGTGACCAGTGCTGCGACAACGTAACCGGAGGATTGTTGCGAATATGATCCCACGCCTGCGTTCCTTTCCAGCCCAAGGACCACCATCCGGAGTAATCGAAATTCACACTGGTGTTCAAAAATGCGCCAGCTTTTGCCCGTGCCCAGAAGGTTGAAAGGCGATTTTCCAGTTTGAGCGAATAGCGGAGACAAAGATCGGAGTTCAATGATAAGCCGGCGTGGAACGGTACGTGTCCAATTCCTGCTACGTGAAGCAAAGCACCGGCAACACCGGCGCCCTGAATACTGCCGATGAACTGGCCTTCGGAGGGACATAACCGGAGGTACATTGTCGCTAAATCAAGATATGCCCGGGCAACGACATCGGTGCCCAGCAGATTCGTACCAAAGCTTTCGTTCATATCCACCAGAATCCATCGCCGCTGCAGAGGACCAATTTGCAGGCACGGATTGCTGGGGGTAAAAGTTGTGCTAAACCCTGTGCCGATGCTGCTCAGATTCAGCAAATTGACCGTAACTGCGCCGCTCAGGCTGAGAAGCGGCACGTCGCTGGTATATCGATACTGCGCTGCCAGCGTTCCAGATGCCAGCTTAATGGCAGGGAGTAGTTCTAAGTTTCCATCCAGACCCAGTTGGAAGGAGCTGCCCAGAGCTAAGGAGGAGGTGAGTCGGAACAGATATGCCTGAAGGGAGGGATCGGCAAAGAGCAATCCTGCTC
>JALWUI010000084.1 GCA_027082775.1 Candidatus Kapaibacterium sp. | reverse complement strand
GAAGAAAGTGGAGCTGGTGGCTTTCGGCAAGGTCAAAACGGACTTTGATAGCAAAGGGAAAGTTTCCAAAACAAGCTTTGGATTTTACTGTGCCGCCGCTTTTGGAGATCCGGGATTGCCGCTGGGCGGTGGTGTGTTCATCGGTGCTCTGGGTGGAGGATTCTTTTACAATCCGGAGCAGTCGGATATCAATCTCATCAAACAGTTGAGCGGTCTGGCAGATCAAAAATTAGCGCGAGAAAAATTCCAGGATTTGATCAAAAATCCATCGATCAATCCCAATGCAGGATCTTTTGCACTGCTGTTGTACGGTGGCGTTGTGGTTGGGTCGAAATCGCTGGTGAAAACGCGGGCGTTGCTGACGTTGAGTGCCAATTACTTCGAGCTGGTGGGGGCAGCAGAATTTCTGGGACAGGGAGAAAACATTTCTGGTGGGTTGCAGGTGCTGGTGCAGTGGAAGCCGAAATTTGCGATGGAGGGTAATGCTTTTGTCATTGCGAAGGTTGCCAAGATCATCAATGCGGATGGACGCCTTGGCTTCTTTGTGTATCCCGATGCGTGGGCGATTTTTGCTGCTTTGCAGGTGGGGGTCTTCAAGACTCCGAACTCAAAAGCGTTCGGGCTGGATGGTACCGCTCGCTTCTTCATTGGTAGCCCCGGCTTTCTGCTGGAGTTGGGCGTCGGGCTCAATGCAGATTTCTGGATTGTCAGTATCTCTGCGGGGCTGGATCTCTCTGTCTGGTATTTTGTGGAAAAGAGCTACGGGGCGTATTTCAGTGTGTGGATCGAGGCAAAGGTTGGTGGCGGGTTCATTGCAAAAGCCCGCGGGGAGTTGATGGCAGCAATGGTGTCGATGCGGCAGGGGAAAAGCTGGAACTGGTTCGTCTATGGTGAAGCCAGTCTGAGCATTTCCGTGCTGGTTCTGGTGAAATGGAAAGGGACAGTCTATGCGCTCTATGGGAACACTCGCCCGTTCCAGGCAGGATTCGGTTCTAATCCCCATATGCGAGCGCTGATCGATAAAGCGCGGGGAAAGGCAGCAAAGATGGCTCAGCAGGTGGCAAAAATCAAGCAGAAAGTTCAGCAAAAAGTTGTTGGGAAGTTGTTTAAGTACGACGAAAAAACCTTAGCAAAAGCCTTCCAGACCTACTGGCAGAAGGTGGAAAAGGATCGGAAACAATTTGTACAGACAGCGATCAACAAAGAGACGGCAGCATTCCGCACAATGACGGGACTTTCTGGCAGTGAGTATGTGACGGTTCGGAGTGGCGTTGCGACCAGAGAGTTTCGGTTGTTGAGCGAAAATGAGCTCAGGAATCGATTAAACCATATCACCCGGACTTACTGGAATCCTGATGTGCCGGCAAAGGTGCGGAATATTGAGCAGACCTTAGCAAAGAGTCGGCAGGAGCTAAGCCGGTGGGAGCAACGATACCAGTCCATTGCGCGTAAGGTCGAGCGAACGCTGGGTGGGATTTTGCAGCAGTTGCCGAACGCGAAGTATCAGGAAAAGCGGGCGGCAACGATTCAAAATCCATTGCGGAATGTACAGTTGCCGACATCCAGCGATCCGGCAACAGTGAAACGTCTGTTGCAGGCGAAGAAGATTGGGTTTGGCTACGATCAGGGAATCTTGCAGCAGAACGAGCGTTCGGCGACTGAAGGGGAACAATTTGCAAAGCAGAACGATCCTCTGGCATTGATGCGTACTATTCGCCAGTATGCCGCCTTCCTGCGGCAGATCGACAGTGCGACGGCAGAAGTAGAGCAGGAAATCGAGGAGAGTTTCCTGAACGCTCGCAAAGCGTTGATCCGGTACTATCTGGATGCTATCTGGACGGTGGAGTATGCAGATCGGCAATATGGATGGCTGAAAGCCAAGACGACAGTCGGGTCCTATGTGAACCAGTGGTTTGATGCTTTCGATCGGTACGTCCAGCAGGCAGTTGCGTGGCGATCCGATCTTCCCGATCCAGGTGGATTGCGGGACATTGTGACGTGGCGATTCCAGCAGATTGCCCAACTGTCGGGCGATATGCAGGCATTTTCTCAGTTCCAATCGATGGCGCTGAAATATCCCATCGCTGGTGCTGATTGGTCTACCGACTCGGTGGATTATTTGTGGTGGGACAAGGAATACCGGATCAGCGGTCGGCAATTCTGGTACGAAATGCCGAAGGCGTTCTATGACCAGCAGCAACGGCTGGCACAGCGGCTAATGACGGAGTTAGCCATTTATCGTGAAGGAGATCTGATGACCTTAGAGCGGCGGCAGGCAGCCGTGACGAAACAACTGGATGCTATTTATGATGCACAACTGGAAATGGTGGAGTTGCTCTGGGATCTGGTGGATTATCAACTCTACCTGCTGAAAGCATACAAATCGGCAGGAAGCAATCCGTATGCTACGGCTATTCAAGAGCTGGAGCAATTGAAGCAACGCCTGGAATGGCGACTGCGTGTTCCACAGATTACAAAAATTACCGCACACCATCGGCAACAAGGACCAAACCTTTTTGAGACTTTCTACAAAATTGAGTACGCAGTGCCGGATTGGAAAAGTAGCGCTTATCACTATAACTGTTGCGGCGGCGTTATTTCGTACGACATCACCAATCTGTGGTTGGGGAAAGTTCCAACCTTTGGTGGATGGAAAGCTGGCTATGATCCCAATTGGGGCATTCGGACCATCGACTACATTCCCACCACCTGGAAGTCTCAGGGGATCTGGAAAGCCGGTGAGCCGTTGACTCGCACGGTGAAGTTCCGCGTGCGCGTTCCCGGTGGTTACGCATTTCAGGTGCAGGCGCAATTTTCGGTGCCGGTGCTAGACAGTGGTCGCTACGATTTTAACAATCCACCCACGCGAGAGTGGTGGCAGACAAAAGAGTTTGAGAACCAGCGGACGGAGACCCGACCGCCAGAAGTTGAAGTGTATCAGCCCGTGCCAATGCATCGGGGAACAACGCCGCAGTTGCCGCCATCGGGACGATTGGTGCAATCGGTGACTTCCTTGCAGGGCGAGTGGCGTTCAGGTCGGTCGATTGTCTATCGGAATATTGACGATCCGCTGGTCGTTCGATGGACCCATCCAGCCAGTGATGTTATCGAGTACAAAGTTGCGGTGCTTGCTGCGGCAGCGACTGTTACGTATCAGACGGGGGGAACACAGACGCCAGTACTGGCGCAATTGGGGGGACAACAACGGGGTATGCAGCGATTGAATTTGCCGCAGATTGGTGGGTTCCGTACGGCGCAATGGGGATCATCAGGAGGGTCGGGTATGACAATTGATTTCAGGGGGAGTAGTTCGCAAACTTCGGCACCGATCTGGGGATGGACGTCGATGGGAGGACGGACCAGCGTGACATTGCGGCAGTTGCCGCTGAAGCCGAAAGGAGCGTATGTGATTGGTGTTCAGGTAAAAACGCTGGGCGGTGGATGGTCCCCGATTGGATATTCGGCAACGGTTGCTATTGACAATACGCCGCCGAAGGCTATCGATGCGGCGAGCGTGAAGGTGCATCAGCCTTCACCGTACGGTGGATACTACGAGCGGCTGTTGCAGCAGTGGGTCTGGAATCAGCAGCGGCAATTGTCTGGCGGCGGTGGCTTCCAGCCAGCATTCCAGCCAGTCGTGGTGCCCAGCGTGTATCTGGTGGAGTTCCCGTCTGTCAAAAATGCTGATCCAGAATCCGGCGTGCTGGGCGTTTTTGTGATGGTTTCGGAAAGCAAAGAAGCACATTTCCCTGGCAAGCAATGGTATTTCGTCGATGGTGGCGCCAATGCCCGGACTGCGTTTGTGAAAGCGGATAAACACTATGGTTCTGGAACGCCAGTGTACCTCCATCTCTGTGTGGTCAATAAAGCAGGAGTTCCAAGTACGATCACAACGGTTCGGATCCAATAAGTGGTGCGTGGAGGCAATGAGTTGTAATGAGTGCGGCGCAAACATCCCCGGCGTTATGTGGCGATTGATTGTATGGGTTGGAATTGCTGTTAGCATTGCCGTGGTGAATCAAGGGAGCGTTTTGGCGCAGACGCTGGTGGAGTCGCCCATCGCCGGGTATTCTGAATCGCTGACCATAGGGGGCAGCATTACGGCTGTGTCGGAATTCTATACTGCATCGGGCATTGCTCAGCGGCAGCCGGGATTTATTCAGCGGTTTTCGGGCAATCTCAGCGCCAACCTTTTTGGCATTCGTTCCGGTCTTTCGGTGCTGTTCTCGACAGAGGATAATCGTTTCCGGCAGTCTTTGAATGCGGTGCAGTTTCAGGGGCGCTATCACTGGATTGGGCTGTCAGCCGGGATGATTTATCCTGCGTTTTCACCCTTAATAGCGGGTGGCATTCAATTGCTGGGGGGGCAATTGACCATAGATCCTGCTCCGCTGAATGTGCAGTTGATCATTGGTCGCTCACGCCGGGCGATCGAAGGGGACACGGCGGCGAATCGGAAAGGGGTCTTTCGCCAGATGCTGTATGGTGGATCGATTGGCTGGCAGTTTGCCGATGGCACGCAGCTTCGATTGCAGGGATTGTATGCAGAAGATGATCCCCAGTCAATCCAGCAGCGGGCAGGAGCGACCCCGCAACGGAATGCCGTTACCGCACTCCAGTGGACTGCTTCGCTATTTAACAGGCTGATGGTGGATCTGGAAGCAGCAGCTTCCGTCTTCCAGCGGGATGTGGAATCTGATACCATTGCGATCGAAGAGCTACCCCAATTTGTACGAAATATTTTTCCGCCCAATCTGGCGTTAACCCTTGGATATGCGGTGCGCGGAAATCTTTCGTTCCAGTTGGCTCCTGTCGCTGCAACTGCTTTTGTGCGATATGTGAGCCCGGCGTTTGTGTCTTTTGCGCTGGGCACGCAGTTGAACGATCTGGTCGAGGTGCGATTCAATCCATCAGTGACCTTCGATCGCTGGTCGTTGAATGCTGATGTGATGGTGTCCGAAGATAATCTGCTGGGTGCTAAAGTTCGGACGTCTCGGCTGCGAAGTCTGGCAATATCGGGAAACTGGATGGTCAGTAATGCTGTTTTGTTGTCCGCAATGGGTTCGTGGTATCGGCAGCAGGTGGATCCGAATTACCAGGTCGATTCTCTCCCCATCCCGAAAACTCGCAGCGATGTCTGGAATGCTGCAGTGACAACCTCGTGGTCGTATCGCCTGAGTGGTCTTCCAATGAGCAGTGTTGTAACAGTGCAGTATCAGACGGTGGATTTGCTGATCAATGAGACGCCGTCTGGCGCAGGGATGCAATATAATGCGACGGTGAACTGCTCGCAGAGTCTGAGTCTGGGAGCCCATTCGGTTGTACTGGGTGTGGGAGTGAACTGGACTAATCAGATGCGCAATTGGTTCGGCAACCTGTCGTGGAATATGCCATTGCCGATAGGGAAACAGGTGTCGCAGTTAACGATGACGGTCAGTGGCTACTACGGATCCGGTGGTGCCAGCAGTAGCCGAAATGTGTCGGCAATGGTGACCTGGAATTATCCGGTGTGGCGTTTCCTGACCCTCACGCTCAACGGTCGAACCCAGTGGATACAATCGACTCAGTCATATTGGGAGTTAATGGGCAATGTGGGATTGACCGCCAGCTTGTAGCTGCAGGATGGTTGGTGTAACGATCAGCGGGAAGCGAGGATTTTGTAAGTTTGCAAGGTCAAAAGTATAACAACAAACAGGAGTTTTCCAATGACCCTTCGTCGTATTGCCTTCACACTGTTGATAGCTGGTTTCCTCAGCACAACGCTGTATGCTCAATTTGTCCCGCGCATTCCGTTGTTTGAACACTTCACACAAGCCAGTTGCGGACCGTGTGCTGCGCAGAATCCGATTTTTCAGGACAACATTCTGAAACGGTATCGTCCGCTCATCAACCACGTTGCCTATCATACCTCCTGGCCCGGTGTGGATCCGATGAATGCGCATAATCCGGGGGAAGTAGCCCAGCGGGTCAATTATTACCACGTGACCGGTGTCCCGCATATGGTGCTGGATGGCAATGTATGGGAAGGTGGACCTGCAGGTGTGCGGTCGTCACTGGTCGATGCAGAGATTGCTCAGGGAGCGCCCATTGCCGTTGCTGTAACGTTGGATAAGGAACAGCAACCGTGGAAAGTGCAGGTTACGGTGACCAGCGTTGCCGATGTTCCATCTGGCGACTATCGTCTCTTTGTGGAAGCGGTGGAGGAAACCATTACGTATAGTTCGCCTCCGGGATCGAATGGCGAGAAGTGGTTTCCCAACGTATTCCGAAAGTTTTTGAGTGCCAGCACGGGCGATCCCGTTACATTGCCGGCTGCCGGAGAAAGTCAAACCTTTTCGTATACCGTACAGCCACATACCGATTGGGATGTGGATTCGATTTATGTGCTGGCATTCGTCCAGGATTATCAGACTCGGACGGTCCTGAACTCTGGATCCTCTTTGTTCCGCCCCCTGCTGCTGATTTCG
>JALWUI010000083.1 GCA_027082775.1 Candidatus Kapaibacterium sp. | reverse complement strand
TTTGCGGCTCCGTTACACTTTACAGAACGGGTGGAAGCAGCCGATGCGCAGCAAGTGCTCCGATTATCGGTCAATCCGCTGCAGCATTTCTGTATCGTCGGAGAACCGGGGGTCGGAAAACGCTATGTTGCGTTCTACCTCCATTATCGGAGTCATCGGGAGATTCAGACGGTTCCGCCGGTGGTGGAGTTGACGCCATCGGACTTTTCCTCTCTGGAAGCATTGCAGCATTTACTGATCGGGCGGGTTGAACGATTCGGAACGCAGGAAATGCTGATCCCCGGCATTCTCTTAAGGCTGGGCGGAGGAACGGTCATCTTCCATCATTTTGATCAATTGCCGTCGGATATGCAGGATCAGGTGTTGTCCATTTTGGAACAGCAGCAGGTTGCAGTACCTGGGCAGGCAACCTCTTATCCCTTGGGAGTTCGGATGATGTTGTTAGCCGACGATCCAGACTTTTCCGTGCCGGATGCAGTGAGGTCGACAGTAGTGCAACTCCGGCTTAAGCCTTTGCGAACGTTTGCTGAGCACCTGGGAACGCTGGCTGAACAGCTTTTGCAGCAAAAACATCCTGAGAAAACCATTTCTTTGGAAGCGCGAGAAAAGCTTCAGCAGCATCCGTGGTATGGTAATTTGGAAGAATTCGTGCATGCTGTTGGCAAGGCAGCAGCGGCTGCTGGAGAGCGGCAGCAGTTGTTATTGGAAGATTTCCTGCTGGCGAAAACAGAGATTGCTGACCACGCAGTCGCTGGCAACGTGTTTCAGGTGCCAGCGGGGATTTCAATTGAGGAACTTCGGTATCGTTACATTAACTGTGTCAAAGAACGCTTTGCGCATCTGACCAGACAGCAAATAGCGGATATGCTGGGCATTAGCCGTAAAACGTTGTGGATGGTTGAAAAAGCGCAGAAGCAGAGTCGTCAACAGTCAGGGGAAAAGAAGCAATGAGTTTGGCATCGGTCTATCAACCGCAACAGGTCGAACACAAATGGTATCAGTGGTGGATTGAGCAAAAGTTATTCCACGCGGATCCTGCCAGTTCAAAGCCCGCTTACAGCGTGCTGATGCCGCCGCCCAATGTGACGGGAATGTTGACAATGGGACACGTCTTAAACAACACCATTCAGGATATTTATGTCCGGTGGCATCGAATGAAAGGCTACGAAGTGTGCTGGTTTCCGGGCATCGATCACGCTGGAATCGCAACGCAATCAAAGGTGGAGCAACAATTAGCGAAGGAGGGATTAACCCGGTATGACCTGGGACGGGAGAAGTTCCTGGAACGCGTGTGGCAGTGGAAAGAGCAATATGGTGGCATTATTCTGCAGCAACTACGGGCGCTGGGTGTGTCGCCTGATTGGGATCGAACCATTTTTACCCTCGATCCCGGACCCTCCAGAGCAGTGGAAGAGGTGTTCATCCGACTCTTTGATGAAGGACTGATCTATCGCGGCAAGCGGATTATTAACTGGTCACCCAAGTTGCAGTCGGCAATTTCTGATGAAGAAGTGATTTATCGCGAAGTCAAGGATACACTGTACGTGCTTAAGTATCAGTTGGAAGATGGCAGTGGCTATATTCCGGTGGCAACTGTGCGTCCGGAGACGATTTTTGCTGATGTTGCCGTTGCTGTCCATCCGGAAGATCCTCGCTATCAGCATCTGGTGGGGAAAAAAGTGCGGATTCCGTTAACCGATCGATATGTGCCGGTTATTACTGATGAAGCCGTTGATCGGGAATTTGGTACGGGTGCACTTAAGGTGACGCCTGCTCACGACCCGCTGGACTTTGAAATTGGACAGCGGCATCATCTGCCAATGCCCAGTGTGATCGATCAGCGAGGCTATTTGACGGATCTTGCCGGTCCCTTTGCCGGAATGGAGCGGTTTGAAGCTCGCAAGGCAGTTGCCGAAGCCCTGCGGCAGCAAAATCTGATTGTAGAGGAGAGGGAATACGTTCATAATGTCGGGTTTTCTGAACGAGGCGGTGAACCAATCGAGCCACTGCTCAGTGATCAATGGTTCGTCAAAATGAAGCCGCTGGCGGAAAAAGCACTTCAAGTTGTGCTGGAAGGTAAAATTCGATTTTTCCCGGATTTCTGGATAAAAACGTATGAACAGTGGATGCGCAATATTCGGGATTGGTGTATTTCCCGGCAGTTGTGGTGGGGGCACCGAATTCCTGTTTACTACGCCCCTGACGGACGCTATACAGCGGCGCACTCAGCGGCGGAAGCCCGGCAGAAGCTGGGACTCGGCGAGGATGTTCCACTCCAGCAGGATCCGGATGTGCTGGATACCTGGTTTTCTTCGTGGCTCTGGCCCCTCACCACAATGGGATGGCTGGCAGATGGCAAAACCGAGGATACTCCGGAGTTACGGAAATTTTTGCCAACAAATTTACTGGTGACAGGACCGGACATCATTTTCTTCTGGGTTGCCCGAATGATTATGGCAACGTTGAAATTCAAAAACACCATTCCTTTCCGGGATGTCTATTTTACCAGCTTGCTGCGGGATGATAAAGGGCGGAAGTTGTCGAAATCGCTGGGGAATTCTCCCGATCCGCTGAAGATTATTGAAAAGTACGGTGCCGATGCCGTACGGTTTACCGTAATTTTTGTTGCACCCATTGGACAGGACATCCGCTTAAAAGTGGATATTCGCTCGCAGGATATTCCCACAATGGAGATCGGACGGAATTTTGCCAATAAGCTGTGGAATGCGACGCGGTTGCTTCTTATGAAGCGGGATGAGCTGGATTCAGAATTGGTGCCAGCAGACATCACCGAACTTCCAGAAGAACATGCACTGCAATGGATTTTATCCCGGTTACATCGGACAATTCGTGAAAGTAATCGAGCGCTGGAAGCGTATCGACTCCACGAGTATGCCCGAATTCTGTACGATTTTGTCTGGAAAGAGTTCTGCGATTGGTATCTGGAAATTTTCAAGGTACTGCTGGCAAAAGCGGATGAAGCGCAGGCGCGTACGCTCATTCGTGTTTCCCTTACGATCAGCGACACTATTATGAAGCTGCTCCATCCAGTAATGCCGTTTCTGACCGAAGAGTTATGGCATCGGCTGGATGAACGTCGGGCGGAGCAGAGTATTTGTGTTGAGCCATTCCCCACTGTTCAGGAGGAATTTATCCAGGATACGGTCGAGGCAGAATTTGGAACGGTACAGCGCATCATCGAGGAAATTCGCAGCATTCGGGGACAATTTGGTATTGCGCCGTCGCAAAAAGTACCGATGATGATCAAAGCGCCGGAGGAAAGTCTGCCATTGTTTCAGCATTATGCAGCAATCATTACGCAGTTGGCAAATGCCTCGTCACTGGTGATTCAGCGTGATCTTCAGAAACCAGCGGGTTCCGTTGGAGGGGTTGTTGGCAATGTCGAATTTTTTGTCTCCCTGCAGGACTCTATTGATCTGGCAAAGGAATTGCAGCGGATGGAAAAGGAAATCAAGCGGCTGGAGGGGCTGAAGGAAACGGTAGAGCGAAAGTTGAATAATCCGGCATTTGTTCAAAAAGCGCCGGAGGCGGTAGTCCAGCGGGAGCGGGAGAAATTACAGAGTGTGACACAACAACTGGCACGGTTGCGCCACTTTTATGCAGATTTAGAGGGGATGCAATCTCAGGCAGAAACGTCGCTGGATAAGGAATAAAAGGTGCTGGTATGAATTTGGCGGTTTGTACGATCGTGCGGGATGAAGAACCTTTGATTGAAGGGTATATCCACGCGGTACAGAAATTTGCGCAGGAGCTGGTGGTGGTGGATACCGGGTCGCGGGATTTAACCGTTGAACGGGCGGAGAAGCTGGGAGTAAAGGTATCTCACTTTGCGTGGAATAATAACTTTGCCGATGCGCGGAATTTCTCGATTCAGCAGGCAACGCAGCCGTGGATTTTAGTGATGGATCCCGATGAGTATTTGCCAGAAAGTTCGGTTGCGGGCTTGGAACGATTGCTGCAAAAAGGATATCACGCCTACCAGGTGATTGTGCGTAATCGGTATCCAATTCCAATGATGACACTGTCCCTGGATGTTCCAGCACTTCGGCTCTTTCGCCGAAGTAAGGAGATCTTTTTCGAAGGGCGGGTGCACGAAGATGTCCGACAATCCCTGTTTCGACTGACCTATGAACCGGCTATTTCGGATCTGGTGATTGTCCATCGCGGCTATGAAATGGCCGATTTTTACCGCATCTTTCGGAATCAACGACTGTTTGAAGCTGCACATCACGCTTATCCAACGGATGTCTGGGTCCAGTTCCATCTTGCCCTTGGGTATTCCTTAAGCGGCGATCTGGAAAAAGCGATCAAGTTGGTGCAGTTGCTGCTCAGTATCCCGGACGAGCAAATACCCAGCCGCACCCGTGCTTATTTGTTGTCTCTTGCTGCTTATTGGGCACTGGAGCTTGGCAATATTGATGTTGCCCGGCGTGATGCTATTCGTGCCTCCCATGCTTTAGGGGGAGATAACGTTGTATCGGAATATGTCCTGGGACTTGCAGAGCAGCGGGAAGGGAATTTGAAAAATGCCCTGGAACATTTTCACAACATTGAAAAGTTGCAGTTTACGACGAAGGAAACGGAGATCAAAATCGATGCACTGTACAAGCAAATCGCTGCCCTGTATTTCAAGATGGGCAATTTTGCTCGATCCCTCCAGTATGTCGAGTTAGCACGTCGCGAGTGTCCGTCCTACGAAGTGTTAACGCTGGGTGGACTGGCAGCGGAAAAGCTGGGACAGTTTTCCGTTGCACTGCGGCTGTACCGGGAGGCGCAACGGTACACGGATGATCCCGGCGCCCTGCGGCAGCGGATTGAATATTGCGAACGAAAAGCTTCATTGTAGGTGGAAAAGCAAAGGAATAGCAAAAATATGAGTCAGCGAGCGGTATTTATTGTTGAACCTCTGCGGACGCCAGTGGGAAAGTATGGCGGAGCGCTTGCCAGTGTCCGTCCCGATGATCTGTTAGCCCTGGTGCTGGAAGCAGTGGTAAACCGGACCCGGATTGATCCAGCGGCGGTCGATGATGTTATTGTGGGATGTGCCAATCAGGCAGGAGAGGATAACCGGAATGTTGCCCGGATGTCCCTGTTATTGGCGGGTTTTCCCGATACAGTACCCGGCGTTACGGTTAATCGCCTGTGCGCTTCGTCGCTGGAAGCCGTGATTCAGGGAGCACGGGCGATTCGCAGCGGTGAGGCGGATCTGGTCATCGTTGGCGGCGTTGAATCGATGAGCCGGGCGCCGTATGTGTTGCCGAAACCCACAGGACCAAAGCATCCGTATGGCAATCTGATTGCCTATGATACATCATTGGGCTGGCGCTTTCCAAATCCTCGAATGGAGAAGCTCTTTCCTCTGGAGTCGATGGGAGAGACAGCAGAGAATTTGGTGGAGCGGTATGGTATTTCGCGGGAGGAGCAGGATGCTTATGCACTGGAATCCCATCGCCGGGCTGTCGCTGCTCAGCAAGCCGGGATTTTTGATGAGGAAATTGTCCCGGTTCCCGTTCCACAACGCAAAGGAGATCCGGTGCTTGTTGACAGGGACGAAGGACCCCGTCCCGATACTTCGCTGGAAAAGCTGGCGAAGTTGCCGCCGGCTTTCCGAAAAAATGGAACCGTCACGGCTGGAAATGCTTCGTCAATGAATGATGGAGCAGCAGCGATGATACTGGCTTCAGAAGAAGCGGTCAGACAGTGGCAGTTGCAGCCGCTGGCTCGCTATGTCAGTTCCGGAGCAGCAGGAGTGAATCCACGATTTATGGGGTTGGGACCGGTGTATGCGCTGCCGAAAGCGCTGAAACGGGCAGGATTGCAACTGGAGGATCTGGACCTGGTCGAGCTGAACGAAGCCTTTGCTGCCCAGGTCCTTGCATGCTTGCGAGAAATGCCGATTCCACGAGACAAGCTCAATATTTATGGCGGTGCTATTGCTATCGGACATCCACTGGGGATGAGTGGAGCCCGAATCTTAACAACACTAGTGCGAGCGCTGCACCGAAAGCACTTGCGATATGGTGCCGCAACACTCTGCATTGGTGTCGGACAGGGACTGGCTGTCGTTGTCGAAAATGTTTCTGCTTAGCGGAGGATTTTCCAGAAGTCCTTGGATAATCCAGAATTTTTTACGAAATTGCAATTTTGAAAGATCAGAGAGCAACAAAGAAAACTTTTGTTAAACACAAATAGGAGAGCGCTTCTATGAGTGCGAGAACCCGGAGTGACGAAAAGCGAATAGTAGATACGGGATTTGTTCACGTAGTGGTTTTCATACTCATCTTTATTGTGAGTGCCGTGCTGTTGCAAAAATATGTAGTGCCAGAGATTGTGGAGAGATTTGTCTTATCCCAGTTCCAGCCTGAAGGAAAAGAACTGGTAGATTTTCAGGGGGTAAAGGCAACGCCAACACGGGCTGGTTTGCAACACATCGGGGAAGAGGTCCGCAA
>JALWUI010000082.1:2524-6519 GCA_027082775.1 Candidatus Kapaibacterium sp. | reverse complement strand
CCTTGCGCTGTGTCCTCCTCCAGCGGTCCAACGGCATAGAGCTTCTGCTGCCAGAGGGCAATATGCCGCACTGCCGGCATTGCCGCTTCGTCAATCCCTCCCAGCCGCTCCCATCGCCGCTGCTGCTTCGAAAAGCGGAACAGTATGCCGTATCTCCCATCATATCCCTGTCCGTAGATAGCCAGAAATTCTCCTCCCACATAGACTGCCGTAGAGTCCACTGCGATCGCGTAGGCTCCCCGTCCATTCAACAGATGCGCACAGCCGTCGTAGAGCGGTTCCCACCGCTGCCACCGTTTGTTCCACCGCGCTATCACTCCCATCGGCACCGGTCCCGCTTTTCGGAAATACTGCCCCGCCACGTATACGTACTCCGGATCCTGTGCCATTGCCCATACGGTGGGGAGCCCAATCCACCGATCGAATCCGTGAATGATCTCCTGCCCCAGATTCTCCCACTCCAGCGTTCGGAAATCCACGCGCATCAGGGCTTTCCCCCCATCCGGCATCACAAACCACCCCGCTGCATACCACCACTGCTGTTGATCACTGATAATTCGACTGATACCGTTATGCGACAGACAGGGGAAGGCTACCGGCTCCCATTGATCGTCATCGGTCAACCGACCAATCCACATCCACCGGGAAGCGCTATCTTTTCTCGGAGATCGGGAGAATACCGCATAGAGCCGCCCGTGATGCTGAAAAAATGTTCGCACCAGGCTGTGTCGGGGCAACGGCAACTCCTCAACCGATCGATCAGGCACAGCAATACGATAGAGGTGCCGCTGTCCCCCCAGTTGCTCCCCATACACGTACAGCAGCGTGTCTTCCATTACAAAAGTCTGAAGTCCCACGGTTGGAAAACTATCCAGCGGGACGGCGACTGACTCCCACTGCCGGCGTTCCAGATCGTAGATCGCCGCATTCCGGGCTTCGACCGTATTACTACCGCTGAGCACTCGATCAAAGAAACCAAACACCCACACTGTTTTCCCGACGGCAACATACCTGGTCGCCATCGGTATTCCCCTGTCCCGTCCCAGTTTTCCAATAGCGGGCAACCGTTCCATCGTCGCCAGATTGTATGCACGGATATACTGATATACACGACCATCAGGTTCTGCTACCGCGATCCCATCGGAATACAGCGTATCCTCAACAATGGCGCCCGACAGAATCGCTCCTTCTACCCGTGATGGAATCATCTGCCATTGCCCATCCTTCCAGTAAGCGATCGAGCGAGCGTACCGTCCATCCAGGTCCGTAAAAGCCCCAATGGCAACCACCCCGCCCCGGTATGGCAGCAATCTCCGAATCCATCCCGTCACGGGTCCAAACTGGAGCCGCTCTGCCAGAATTTCCACCTGCTGCGTTTTCGTATGAATACGAACCAGCCCAAAGGACTGATCCCCATCATAGCTCAGGCTCAGCCCTGCCACGTAGAGCCAGTCATCCAGCAACAATATATCAAGGAGCCCTGGCTTATCCAGCCCATCCCGAACACCAAACGCCTTCCACTGCCCCAGCTCAACATATCCCTGCGTCTCCGGAAACGAGGGCACTGATTGCGCCATCAGTGTCTGCCAGTCCGGCTTTATCTCCAGTAACCGTTCCTGCGCTACTCCCGATGAAAGAACGAACAGAAACAAGAAGAAAACAACTCCATTACTATATCCCTTCATTCCCAGACTCCCTCTTTATTCGACTGACAAATTCCTCAGGAAAACAGCCTGTGGCACGGTATGCCACAGGCTGTTACGCGGGATCATTTTAGCGCAACTGAATGATTCGTTGCAACTGAAAAGTTGCACCTCGAATCGCCATCACATAAGCACCGGGGGACAGCCCCTGCAAATTCAGCGTCAGGAAGTGCTCTTTCCGTAAGGCAATTTCAGGCACCGAGAAGACCCGTTGCCCCTGAAGATTGTAGAGCTCCACGGTAAAGGGTTCAGGTGTATCGAACCGAAGATAAATTTGCAATCGCTGTAGACCGGGAACGACGTAGTATCGTGCTTCCTGTACATTCGGCTCTGCAACGCTGGTGATCTGTTTCCATTCGTGCGGATCTCTCGGAATAATCCCCTGCTCGATCTGGATGGTATCCTGACAATTGAAGTAGCAGGTTTCCAGATCCGGACCCGTAGCATACCAGCACACTTTCCCCTCGGAAGAAGAAAGTTTTGTGATCTGCGGACCTGGCGGATCGTTAGGATCTGAAGAGCCGTTGTACCAGCAAACGTGCCACAGATCCACACAACATGCATCTTTACACTTATAATAAACCCATTTCGGAAACCGCGCTGCTGTATCCAGAAAAGGGAACGACTGAATGTCAGGCAATGGTGAGCCAACTGCCACCGTACCGGGATCTTCCTCCCGTCGCTTCTTATTAATGGTCTGGGCATTCAGCTTCCAGTATCCACACGTTGCACGATATGCCCGATAGTAAGTATATCCTCCATCACTGCAAGGGAATTGCTGGAAATTCAACGTATCAATCCCAAGTGTCGACCCACCGGTCATAGCATCTAACCAGATCAAATGCTTCGTTATCACATCAATGAATTCACTCATTTTGACCCGACCTGCTTCAATATCATTGATCAAGCTATCACACCCATCACTCAAACGGATGGATTGAATGTAAATTTCGCGATATAAGCCACACGCTTTCCGAGCATAAAAAATAATCTGAAACCGACAATCCGGATACCGATGAGCAAAAGCTGAATCCAGCCTCTCTGCAAATCCAGACCACACTGTAGTATCATTGGGAAGGGGATACACTCGTGGACCCTCCCATTGCTCCGGACACGCAGTAGAACAGGGAACCACCGAGGAATCACTTTGCGCCTCCACCGTTACGGGAAACATACTGCTGATCAATGCGGCAACGACAAGAGGAACTAATAAAAATGTTTTAGCAGAGAGAGAGAGAGAGAGAGAGAGAGAGAAGCCGAAGAAATGGAACGTGCAGGAAGTTGCCGTACCTTCATCGCTTCCTCCGGAAATTGTGAAACATACATTTTCTCTCCCTGCTATCGCCATAGCAGGTTGCTGCAAATTTACAAAATTTTCTGCAAACATCCAAACGATCCGCTACAGCATTTTCCGGATGGGTGAGAGATTAAAAACCACGCTGCTGGAAGGTTGCCCGGTGTATGATGGAAAGCACCTCTCTCTGCTTCCATCACGCATTTCTGTACCAGCAGTGGCAGCGTGGATATGCGGTTTGCAGGTTTGAGCTCTTGCGGCGAACGTTGGTGCTTCTGGTAATTAGGGTGCAGTTATGCGATGAAAGCGGTGCGGTATGCAGCGCTCTCAGGATGAAACGGTGGGGAGTGGGGCAGCAGCGGGGTCTGTGAGTGCCGTCAGGAGTTCCACCACGAGGGAATCTGCCACGGCATAGCCCGCATCGGTAAGCCGGAGTCGATCACCATCGATGGTGCAGTACTCCGCATAGTGGTGGCAAAAAGCGGTGGCAACAGTGGTGACATCCACCGATGTTCGCGCCTGGAGTTCTCGCAGCACCACTCCCTGCGCCCGCAGTCCCAGATAGAGCAATTCCTCCAGCTCTTCCAGCGGTCCCAGATACTCTACCGTGGCGAAAGGGAGCGTCCCTGCTGCCAGTTGCTGGCAATACTGGCGCAAACTGCGAACATTGGCATACCGATGCGAACCCAGAAATCCGTGTGCCGATGGTCCAAACGCCAGGTATTCTTTGCGCTCCCAGTACCGGAGATTATGGAGACAGCGATAGCCCGGCTGCGCAAAATTGGAAACTTCATAGTGGTCGTACCCGGCTGCCGTCAGCTTCTCCATTGTTCGACGGTACATCTCCGCTTCCACTTCCTCCGAAATCCGCTCCACCTGTGCCCGCTGCCACAGGGTGTACAGCGGCGTTCCCCGTTCGTAGGTCAACGCATAGACCGACAAATGGGGCAATTGCCAGCGGAGCACCTGATCCAGCGTCTGCTCCCACGCCTCTACGG
>JALWUI010000082.1:0-2514 GCA_027082775.1 Candidatus Kapaibacterium sp. | reverse complement strand
CGGTTTGATTCGGTAGTCCAAAAATCAGGTCCGCATTGACATTGTCAAACCCTGCTGCCAGCGCCTGCTCCACCGCCTGCTCAGCCGCCGCAGCCGAATGGATGCGTCCCAGAAACTGCAATTCCCGTGGCTGGAGTGACTGCACCCCAATGCTGATGCGGTTGATACCGAGCGATCGGTACGCCCGCAGTTTCTCCCGCTCCACACTTTCCGGATTACATTCCACCGTCCACTCTTCCAGATGGGTCAGATCGAAATGAGCAGCCAGCAAGCGGTAGATTCGCTCCACGTGGCGTGGATGCAGTAGTGACGGCGTTCCGCCGCCCCAGAACATCGTTCGAACGCGAATCCTCCCTGCGGTCGTCAGCCGATCAGCCCAGAGCTGTATTTCCCGCTCCAGCGTGTCGAAAAAGGCGTCCCACAGATCGAAGGAAACCACCGAATAGAAATCGCAGTAGATGCACTTCTGCTCACAAAATGGAATGTGCAGGTAAATCCCCAGATCTTCTGGATGCTGAATATTCCACCGAATCATTCGATGATGGTGCCAATGCGATGCCATCGGATGGTGCTAAACTTCTGGAAAATGCTGGGCAAATTCGTATCCCAGGACCAGTACACGAACACGGGCTCTCCCACGATGTTGTCAATCGGCACAAATCCCCAATATCGACTGTCCAGACTCTGATCCCGGTTGTCTCCCATCGCAAAGCAGTAATCGCGTTCGACCACGTAAAAATCTGCCGGTTTCCCGTCGATCAACACCGTTCCATTCTGCACCGCTACGGAATGTCCTTCGCGCTGAATAAAAATATTCCACTGGCGGATGTTTCGGGGAGAAATCCGGATGGTATCTCCAGCTTTGGGAACGACCAGTGGTCCGTAGTTATCCCGCGTAAATCCCATACCGGGCGGGAATGTTCGGAATTCATCGCCCGGCGGCGCCGGTAACCGCGGGTCAATCTTGCCGTGTGGTGGCAATGGAACAAATTTGCCGTTGATGTACAGCTTTTTATTCCGGATCAGGATCGTATCGCCGCCGAGCGCAACACACCGCTTCAGGTAGTACTGGAACTCGTCGGGTTCGACCTGATCCCGATAGCCGGGGAAAATAAACACAATCACATCGCCCCGTTTGACCTGCTTCAACGGTGGCAATTTGATAAACGGTAACGGCGTGTTGAGAAACGGAATAATCTGCGGCGTCGATGGTCCGTAGATAAACCGGTTGACGACCAGAAAATCGCCGGGTAATACGGTGTTCTCCATCGATCCGGTGGGAACGACAAAATTCGCCACCAGCGCCCCATTGATGAACATCACGATGATAATGGCGCTGACGATGGTCTTGATCCAGGATACCAGTTTCTCTTCAAACGTCTGCGGTTTCTTCTCCTGCTTTGCCTTTTTCTTTATTCCCGGTTGTCGATTCATCGCTACCCTTTTTTGTTGTCATCAATACTGAGCACTGCCAGAAACGCTTCCTGTGGCACTTCGACTTTGCCGATCTGCTTCATCCGCTTTTTTCCCTCTTTCTGCCGCTCCAGCAATTTCCGCTTGCGCGTAACATCGCCGCCATAGCACTTTGCCGTCACGTTTTTGCGCAAAGGCTTGATCGTTTCCCGGGCGATGATCTTGGATCCAATCGCTGCCTGGATAACGACCTCGAACAACTGTCGCGGAATGATTTGCCGCAATTTCCCGCACAATCGCCGCCCCCACTCGTACGCTTTGGAACGGTGTACGATCGTGGAGAGCGCATCGACCGGATCACCGTTGATCAGAATATCCAGTTTCACCAGATCTCCCTTGCGATAGCCGATCGGTTCGTAGTCAAATGAGGCATAGCCCCGCGTAACGGATTTGAGGCGATCGTAAAAGTCGTAGACAATTTCCGCCAGTGGCAATTCAAAGATCAACTCCACGCGCTCTGGCGACAAATACAGCATCGATTTGTATTCGCCCCGCCGATCGGTGCAGAGTTTCATAATGGCGCCAATATATTCTGCTGGCGTGATGATCTGCGCTTTGATAAATGGCTCTTCGATCCGCTCAATCGAGCCGGGCGGCGGCATCTGCGCCGGATTCGATACCCACACCTCTTCACCACCGGTTGTGATGACCCGATACTGCACATTGGGCACAGTGGTCACCAGATTGATCTCGTACTCCCGCTCCAGCCGTTCCTGGATGATTTCCATATGGAGTAGCCCTAAGAAGCCGCAGCGGAAACCAAAACCCAGCGCGGTGGAGGTTTCCGGTTCAAAGCGCAAAGATGCATCATTCAAGGAGAGTTTTTCCAGTGCCTCTCGCAAATGCTCAAACTCTTCGCTATCAGCAGGATAGAATCCGGCAAACACCATCGGCTTAATTTCCCGGAACCCCTCGATCGGTTCTGCCTGCTCTCCAGCAGCCGTGGTGATCGTATCACCAACTTTCGTATCCCGGATTTCCTTGACACCGGCGATAATGTAGCCCACATCCCCCACTTCCAGTGATGGCTACGGAATGCGG
>JALWUI010000081.1:4251-6582 GCA_027082775.1 Candidatus Kapaibacterium sp. | reverse complement strand
CCACTGTACCGCTGTCGATCGTGAAGTGCTCCCATCACTTCAACACCGGATTAGCTAATCTGCCTTTGCAGGACAAACGAAACACCCTCTTGACATATTGTAAAAAACAGATCCTTTGATCTTGAAAATGGAAAAAATTTCAGCGCCCTCAAAACGCTCTATGGTCTCAATGTTTCATACAAACAAGAATAACCGATGTGGATACTCAAAACACTGGCAGTACTCTATCTACTGAATACCTTTTCGCTTTTTCCAAAGAATCAATATGCGGTCTGTATCGATCGATCCCAAACACACTTCATTGCCCTGGTGAAGCAGCGATGGCACACGGGCATTGTCGGCGACACAGCATTGCTTCGGTGTCTTGCCTCAGTTCTTCCGGATATACCACCGGATGCACAGGGAGTAGACATCGGATGGGGTGATTCCGTATTCTACCAGCTTCCCGATTTCCATCTGGGTGCTGCTCTGTCCGCCCTGTTTTTGCCAACACCGGCGGTACTGCGTATCGCTTTCTTCTCTTCCCCACTCCACACCTATCTGGCACTCCAGGAGCGCGTAGCGATCATTCCGCTGGACAGCATCCAGTTTCACCGCCTGTGTCAGTTTCTCCGATCGCAATTTCGCAAACAGCAACCTATCCAGAACGCTCGCACGGTACGGTTTTATCCAGCAGCAGGAACTTACTCGATCCTGAAGACCTGCAACACGTGGATCGCAGAAGCCTTCGTCGCTGCTGGTATCCTGCCCTCTGCCTTTGGGATTGCAACTGTCGATGCCCTCTTTGGAATGATCTGCCGCCGCTACCAGTGCTATCATCCGCGGTAATTTCTTCTCCGGAAGCACACACCCTTAGGGTATATGCCGACGAAAGTCGGCGCTCCCAGTTAGCCGGGAGCGTATGCTTCAGCGTGCACCTACTGGGAATGCTCACTTCACTGTGCACTTTCTTTGCCAGCTGAAGTCGGCGCTTCCAGTAATTGTCGACTGAAGAAGAAATTACGGATGCTGCCGCAGCGCCCGTGCTTTTTCCTCCTCGCCCAGCGCTTCGTACAACTGAATAAGAGCTTGACGGAGCACAGGATTTTCCTCCATTGCCCCCTGGTACTGAATTTCCCATTTTTGTGCTAACTGCCGGGCAAAATCCCCCTGCAGACTGAGCTGGATTGCCCGCTGATACAATGCTGAATCCTCAGGGGCTTGCTGGAGCGCACGCAAAATTTCCAGCAACGCCGTTCGATATCGCCGCTGCTGTACCGCTATCTCCGCTCGCATCTGATGGAGCTCTGGGTGTCGCAGCGATTGCTGTGTTGCACGATCCAGAACTGCCAGCGCCTCCTCCCACCGCTGTTGCTGCATCAACCACCGGGCAAGCCACAGCGAAGGATAGACAACCTCTGGATATTGCGCAATCATTTCTTCTAAGAAGCGGCGCAGTCGCTGCGGGCGAAGCTGTCGGAGAACCGACGCAAATACCTCATTCCCTGCTCGCTCCAGCGCTGCCACATATCGGGTATCCCAGTCAATTGGAGTTTCCGTAGCAACAGCCATTGATTGGTGCTTTACCTGCTGCTGCATCTGCCCCATCTGTTCTATGAACTGGCGCAGCAACACCAGCGATGCCGTATCGGTTGCGGACTGCCAACGCCACTGGAGAAACTGGAAAAGCACCTGTGCACGGTCAGAAGCAGGCACAATGCTTCGCCAGATCCGGCTTGTATCCCGGTGGAAAAAGACAAGAAATGTCAACAAGCGCTCTGCTCTCGCCGAATCTGGAAACTGTTGCAATGATCGCCAGTAATACCTCGCAGCAGAATCCTGCTGTTGCAACTGATCATACACCATGCCAGAGAACCACAATAGCAGTGCTGAATCCTGCCTGTTGCGTGCTTTATGCAGCAGCATTCGAAGGGAATCTGCTCGTTGTTCCTCCACAAAGGTGCGGGCGATCAAATGCAACGCTGCCGAATCTGATAGCAACTGCTGCTGCACTCCCGATCGATAGAGTTGCCGTGCTGCCTGCCACGCTTCCTGTCGCTCGTACAACTGCCCAATGCGACGCCAGAAATTCGTCGCCTGATCAGGAAACCGGTGAACCATTCGCTGTAGGAGCGCACGCGCCGAATCGTAGCGGGCAACATAGATCCAGGCATCCACAAGCTGTTCCCAGATCTCCCGATCATCTGGATAGCGTCGCAGCAAATCTCGCAAATTGGCAAATGCCTGATCCCATTTGCTCCGAAACAGCAGCACCTGTGCCAACAACCGCTCAATTTCTCGATGGTGCCCCACCACCTTTTTTCCCACCATTACCACTTTCTTCGCTTCTGG
>JALWUI010000081.1:0-4241 GCA_027082775.1 Candidatus Kapaibacterium sp. | reverse complement strand
GCACTGCACATTGCGCAGCAACCAGATAAAAATCCGCCTTTGCTGGCTTCAGCCGATAGAGCAATGAAATTTTTTGCTCAATAAGATCGCATCGACGTTGTTGCCACGCCAGGGCAAACAGAAAGGTCAGATAATCCAGATCGGCTGGCTGCCATCGCAGCGCCTGCTGAATGCGTTGCAGAGCCCGGTCAAAATACTGCCGCTGGTAGGCTTGCAACGCCCATTGGGCATAAGCAGCCGCCAGCAACTCACGTCCCTGGGTATCCAGCCGTTCGCCCAGCGGCTGTAACAATTCTATGGCGCTATCGTAGCGGTGTTGATCGAGATAGAGGCGTGCCAGGATTTTCCGCAACGGCTGATCATCAGGAAAGGTCGTAACACCACGACGCAGTATCGGCACAATTTCCTCGGTGCGATGGAGCGTATCGGCTAACCACACCAGCACGTGATAACATTCATAGCAGTTTGGAAACTGCTCCACCAGCTCCACCGTTCGCTGATAAGCCGCTTCCCACCGTCCTTCCACGATCAACGGACGTACTGGCTCCAGCAGTGGTGGAAGCGTCTGCGCAATTCCGCTGGTACTCATCCACCACGTCCAGAGCAACACCCCAATGAACCAGCGCATCGCACTGCTCACCCTGTCAAATCCCATTTTACTGCCTCTGGAGACACACCCTTAGCACCTAAGTTCTCCCATCCCCCAGAAGGAGGAGGAAATTTTTAACGCTTCCTGAAGGGAACTGTTGTCGCTACCATTGCACCGGGAACGTACGCTTCAGCATACATTTTCCTGCAAAAATCGGCTCTCCGGTCACATCACCGCACCGCTGGCAACCGATGCTGCCATCACTCCGCCAGTACCGCAGCGGACGTTGCACTCTCATTCCCAGAACGATCAACCGCCGAAACCTTCAGGTACCACCCGTGGTACTTCTTCGGAACAGAAAATCGAGCATCCGTGATATGCTTTGCAATGGGCTGGAAAACGCCGGTAGGAAATTCAGATGCATAGATCGTATAACCAGCGAGATCAGGATCGGCAACAGGATCCCATTCCAGCATTATCGTTTCTGCTTCCTTGCGAACCCGCACATTGCGCGGCAGAGCGGGCGGCTGGTTATCTGGCACTTCAACGGTAACCGCGACTGGCTCCGAACGATTGCCACTCCGATCCTGAACCTGCAACTGATAGCGATACCTGCCCGGCTGCACAGTTGTGTCACGGATCATTGTTTCTGCTGCAGCAAGCCGCCATTGCAGCGTTCCCGGCGTCTGGCGTTCGACAATGACCGTGTCGGCATCGATACTGACCGATGGCTGCCAGTGCAGAATGACACTTCCATCTTCGGAAATCCAGTAATCCACCGATCGAACTGGTTCTGGCGCAACGGAATCGGGAATCTGAAACCGCAGGGTATCCGATAAGGGACTCAGATTGGTAACGGTATCCATTGCCTGCACCGCATACTCTACCACGGCTCCGGGCTGGAAATATCCGGCATCAAAAGGATCGAAAAAGTGATTGTCCCGGATTGGATCCTGATTCAACTTGACCATATTGTGCTGCACTCCCACCAGCCGGCGAAAGACGTAATACCCCGCCAGATCACCCACTGGCTCTGCCTTCCAGGAAACCTGCACGCCCTCTTGCTTCACTTCAGCCGATAACGCCGTCGGCACTGGCGGCGGCGTCTGATCTTTCGCAACCACCAGGGTCATTGTGGAAATCTCCGACTCATTCCCGGCACGATCCACGACCGAAATGCCGTAGTACCGTGCTAATGGCACACCACCGGAAGTATCGACATACAGGAACTGGTCCAGCGGGATCAACGTATCATTCAGCTTTTGCCGCTTGCCGTGCAAAGAAACAGACCGGTACAGGTTGTACCCCACAGCATCAGGCTCTGGAGGAACATCCCACGTAATACGCGCACCGCCTTCAATCGCAACGGCTGTGGGAGCTGGCGGAGTTGACGGTGGCGTAATATCGCGCACCGTAATCTTTGCTTTTCGGGATGGCGGGCTTTCCCGTCCCGCCAGATCAACGGACGTGACGACATACTCATACGTTTTTCCCGGCTGCACGGTCCGATCGTCAAACTGGAAAAATCCATTATTGAGACGCAAGATTGGCAATCGATTCTGCCGCACAAATTGCTGTTCCCCCTTCTGCCGCCGGTAGACGTTGAATCCGTACACCAGATCCTGCAAATCGCCCTGCCACAGCGGATAATCCCAGCGCAGGCGCACGTAGGTATCAGCAAGCTGCTCCAGTTCAATGTTTTCCGGCACTTTTGGCAACCGATCTCGAACATGCACAACCATTGCCGCACTTTCCACCTCAGCAGAATCTCGATCAACGACGACCACCCGATACTCCCACCGATTCCCTTTCCCAGCCGCGGTATCCCAGAAAATCCGTCCCAGTGCTTTTGCCACCCGAAAGCTCACCATTGCCAGCACATCACCAGCCAGATCCAGCCCGCGCAACCGGCGATAGACTTCCAGTTCTGTTTTCGCATCCAGTGCTTCCATTACATAGGGAAACTCTTCGCCCAGAATCTCCCGATTTTCAACGGGATTCTCCGCTCCCTTCACCCACTCAGCGGTCAAAGTATCCCACTGCCGCGCACCGGGCGACCGACGCAGCACCCAGAAAGCCTGATCGCGCGGTAAGGTTTTCGTCAAGAAAATCAGCACTGAATCTCCCTTTGCTAAAGCAACAAAGAGCGGCTGTTGCTGCTGGGCTCGACCGGGATAGAGCAACAGCAACAGTACGAGAACACAAGCCACTTGCATTACGATGGTACGCTCCATTTCACTCTTTCACCCTGCTTCGCCTTACAACTGCTTTCACTCGTTGTTGTTCATCGATGCCGGCAAAAGCACGGCACTGCCGCTATCGGGCACACACTTCCATAGTAGATCTTCGCCGGCGAAAGCTGACACTTCCATCAACGCTACTCAGTTCCTTCACGAAAAACTCCTCACCCAAAAGAAGTCTTTTTTGCTTACCGAACCACCAGTGTTCCTGTCTGCACAACGGTCCCATCATTCCGCACCACCTGATAGCCATAAACGCCAGCAGTAGCACCTTCAAGCGACAGCCGATAGGTAGACGCATAGTCCAGCGACACCTTCGTCACCTGTCGCCCCAGCGCGTCATAGACTCGAAGGCTGCCAGAAACAGGTTGTGCAAAGTGGAATTCCAGTTCCGAACCGCGAATCAGCAACCGCTGTAACTGTTGTTGCAATTCCACTCCTGAAATGATACCATCAAACCACTGCTTTGCCAGTGAAAGTACGGTAGCAGCCACATTTTCATCCCCAAACTGTTCGATCCCAATGCCCAGATACACAACTTTATAGTCATCTTTTTGTGCCCACAGCCCTGCAATTGCCTCATCGGGATACTGAAATGCCGGGTGGGCAAAGGAATCCGCCGGCTCCAATGCATCAGGATAAATGTGTCCGGGATAGAACTGGAAAATGGCTGACGTACCAACAGTTTTGAAGATCGGATCATCAGCAACCGCCTGAATCATCGACCGCACGCCTGTTCCATCATCGATAAAGCGGGCGTGCAGATAATCCCGGTAGAAAGACTGCGCCGTCGAGGTCCGACTCAATCCACTCTGATCCCAGGTATCCCAGCCGATATCCTGTCCGGCAATAAACAGGTTGCCACCGTTATCCAGAATCTGCCGGAGTTGAACAACCAGATTATCCGGCAATGATGGAAAAGTCCAGCCAACAGCATAGAACACTGTCTGCACCTGACTGAGAAGCTGCGCCTGCCGTGCCAGCAAAAATTCCTGCGCCGGAATCGCCATATACGCAATACCTGCTTTCTGCATCCGCTTTTCAACCGTTGAGCGTAGTTGCTGCGTATAATCTTTCCCATCTCCGAATGCCTGGGAGGAATGGAGCAACACAACATCAGAGCCAACCAGCACCATATATTTCAGTGCTGCTGGCGCCAGATCTGGATCGATGGGATCCACCACAAAACTGACAATCGCATAGCCCGGCTGCTCCCCGGCGTGAACCGTGATTTGTCCGTTGACCGATGCGGGATCAATTTGCACCGTATCCAGCGCTGCGATAGTTTCTCCGTTGAGCTTCGCTTCAACGCTCCACCCCTCCGGTGCTTCGATGCTGACGGATACTTGCGCCACCACCGTCGCATCGGTGCGAATCTCAAACTGTAAATCCTGACTGCTGTTTGCTGAAAT
>JALWUI010000080.1:8096-23437 GCA_027082775.1 Candidatus Kapaibacterium sp. | reverse complement strand
TGCGGCGAAAGACAAGCAACTCGTTACGCTCGGACGCTTTTGCTGTTTTCACGCGGGGAGCCAGATTCTCCAGTTGCTTGACCAGCGCTGGATGTTGCTGCTGGAGCTGGAAAAACTCCTGGCGGATGCTGGTGAAGAGACTCTCTTCTTCCAGCTCCTCCGGATTGCGATTCACCCGGTTGAAAAGCTCCGCCGCCGTTGGCGTTTCGTCAGGATCGAAAATTTTTGCATCCTCACCGAGCGTATTGTGAATGAGAAACATTTTTTCCGCCGCAATTTCCCGACTTTTGACAACTGCTGCTCCCTGCTCGGTGGGGAAGAAGTTGTAAATGAACAGGGTATCGAAGACCTTTTGCCCAATCCGGTTGATTCGTCCCAATCGCTGGATCACACGGGTAGGATTCCAGGGAATGTCGTAGTTGATCACCGCACCTGCTCGATTGAGATTAACCCCCTCGGACAGTTTGTCGGTAGCGATCAGAATGTCGTAATCATCGCGCCATTCTTCCTGCGGAACACTGGCGTCAAAATTCCTGAGCAGATCACTGAAGAATTTTTTACTGAGATTCCCTTCAGCAACCAGTACGCGATTTTGGAAAGCGTTGCGCAGTGCTTCCTTCAGGTGAGCGACAGTATCCTGATACTCTGTGAACACGATAATCTTCCGCTGAGGATCGCTGGTGCGAA
Source organism: Candidatus Kapaibacterium sp. (assembly GCA_027082775.1). Classification (GTDB taxonomy): domain Bacteria; phylum Bacteroidota; class Ignavibacteria; order Kapaibacteriales; family WFXC01; genus WFXC01. Next base: position 22,750 of record JALWUI010000080.1, on the reverse strand, counting down.
TATCCCGGATTGCCTGAATCAACCGATCCCGCTTGGGATCATTTATCACCAGGCGCAGCTCCTCGATTTGCCGGGCAATCATTTCCAGCAGTTCCAGGTCGGACTGGATGTCGCGCAAAAACGCATCTTTCTTCCGGAACTTTGCTATTTCGTAAATGCGATCGTGTCGTGAATTTGGGTTGTCCTCAGTCTCCAACTGCCGGGCAAATTCCCGCAGCGCCTGTTCGATCGTTTCTTCATCTTCCTCCCAGATCTTTTCGATCAACGCGCGATCCAGAACGTACTGACCGGTTCTGCGGATAAACGCCAGCACAATCTGGTGAATCCGGACAAAATTTTCCACGCTTCTGGCAAAAGCGCCGAAGGAACTCTCGAAGCGCTTGACCAGCAGGCGCCGCATAAATTCGTACAGGTTATACTGCTGCTGATACGTGAACTCCCCTTCCAGCTCTTCAACACCTCCACCGTGCTCATACGCAAAGGGCTGGTAAAGAGCACCGCGGAATCGGCTGCCTTCACCAAAGTAATCGCGAATGACCCGGTCGTAAAAATCGGACTGCTCCGGTGTCAGTTCGTAGAACAGCTCCTTCGGATCCTCGACGCTGGAAAGATTGGTAATTTCCTGACTGTAAACAGGATCTTTTTTCAAATCCAATCGATTCCGGCGAATGACAACGGGCTCGATGACAGCACGAATTTCCTTCGCCAGTTGACGCGCCCGCTGCCGCACGCGCGCCAGTTGGATTGGTGGATCATCATTGAAAAGCTCTTTGTAGTACCGTTCGGCTCGCCGCTGCTTTGGAGAATCGTCTCTGGCATAGCGGAGGATAAAGGCAAGCTGGTGGAACTCGCTGTTATAGTGCGCAAAGCGATTGCCCAGTTTTTCATCCAGCGTCAGCGTTGATTTCCCCGGCGGGATAAAGAGTTTGAGCAACGACAAAATGTCTGCCGGGGCGTTGTTGAAGGGCGTTGCCGTGAGCAGGATGACGTTGCGATTGGCGCAAATCTGGCTCAGCCGTTCGTAGCTTTCTGTATCCTCGTTGCGAAAGCGGTGGGCTTCATCGACGATGATGGTGTGTACGTCATCACCGTATTTTTCCAGGTTCTGCTGAACAGCCTCCAGCTTTCCTGAGGAAAACACTTCCCAATCGTGGAGTCCAAAGTCCTTCAGGTATTTATGCCATCCGGATGGAGTGTCCCGATCTCCTATCAATGCTGGCGGGCAGATCACAATGCCCCGGCCGCCCCGTTCACGTGCCAGCCAGCACGCGATGATCGATTTCCCTAACCCCACCACATCTGCTAAGATCACACCGCCATATTCATCCAGCACGGTCAGCGCCTGCTGCACGGCTTCCTCCTGATAGCGGTAGATTTTGTAACCTCGATCTTCCATCAGTTGCTTGATACGGGGGCGCAAAGCCTTTTGCTCCATTACCTCCAGGTATGTCTTGAGCACCAGTGCATAGGCTTCAAACGGAGTAATTTCTGCCACCGGCGTTTGCCGACCGATGATGCGCTGGATTCGCTCCTTCCGCTCCGGTATCTCGCTGAGCGGAATTGCGGTTTCCCAGAGCTTATCGAAGTAGGCTTCCGCTGCTTCCCAGCCGTAGTCCCCGATTTCCACATTGAACTCGTGCTGTCCTGATAGTCCGGAGCGGGTAAGATTGCTGGAACCAGTGATGAACCGTCCGGGCTTATCCATAAGCAACTGCCCTTCCCGGTCCAGCCGGAAAAGGTACAACTTGGCGTGGTTCGGCTCCAGCGTTTTGCGAATGTGCAGGCGACCTTCTTGCAGCATCCGCAGGAAAAAGGCGACCTGCTCGTAGAAATCCTGTGTATCCAGTGCTTCGTCGCGTAAGGCAATACGCAGAGAGTTGAAAAAATGCTCCACCAGTTCCTGTTGTGTCATCTGGTGCGCCTCCGGCACTGCCAGTTCCAGCACCTGTCCCCGAAGGAGGTCGGTATCCAGCCCTACTAAGATTTTCAGCACCAGATCCTCCCGGTCTTTGAGCGCATCATAAAGTTCCCGCCAGCCGGAGAAGTAGAAAAATCCCACCAGGAACTTCAGCTCCTGACTGTGCTGAATCAGGGTGCGAATCCGCCCCTTCAAGCTGCGGTGGCTGGCGTTGGTAATGAAGGTGCTCATCGTCCCATCGTTAATGAAGCCCTGCAACGTACGGTCTAAAAGCTCTCTCCAGACGAATCATCGCGTCAATCATCGCTTGCTGAAGCTCATGCCACCGTTCCTTATCTCTGATGCCACCCTTCCCTTGAATATGGTAGGCAATCCGGGAGGCACGTCGGTGATCCAGCCGCTGCCAGTCCAGTGCAGCACCAAACGCTTGTTCGATGGCATCTTTATGGGCATATAGCTGGTCGAAATACTGCTTGTTTGTCGTCTGATCTTGAGTGTCAATATACAGCTCAATGCGGCTGGCATTCTGCAGAATCACGTAAGCATAAGTCAGTCCATTTTTTCCAGCACCAGTGCTGATCCAATGGCCAGTAGAAGGCTTGATGTGAGCGTGTAAAGAAGTTCTCTGCTTCACTTTTTCCAGAAGACCCTGCCAGAATTCCAGATAGACACGGCGCTGTTCCGATAAATTCCTCTTCTGACTGCTGAGCCGCCGACTCTCTTCGCTGGGACCAGCAACAACAGTGAATTTGAGGGCAGGGGGTGAATTGGCAATGCGGTAAGCTTCTACCTGGATCAAGTACAAAGCCATATCAGCCGGCAGCGTTTCGTTCAGCCAGTCGATAGCCTTTTTATGTTCTGGGCGTGGCTGACTGGTAATCCAAATGGCGGTTTGAGCATTCAGGTTACTCATATAGGTCAGGAGCTTGCCCAGATGTTCGTGATCTGTCTTTTCCAACTGGTTCTCAATGACAACTAAGCGTCCATTTGGGTCTTCAGCCAGAATATCCGCTGCAAAATCTCCTGCGGCAGCTTCCAGTTCAATGGGAGCAAGCGATAGGTTGATAACTTCTTCGAGATAATCCAGATTTTCCGCTAACCACCGGGAGAAGTCTAAAGCTTCGTGCTTCCAGATTTCCCGCAATGGAACGGGGACAAGGCGAGAAATGGATTTCATCTGGCGTTTTCTTTTTATGGTTTCACAAAGTTGCATACGTGTTCAACAGGGAGCGTCATTTCCCGTACCGCTGGCGATATTGACCTGTCTGATGATTGATTCGGTGAGAAAGAAAGGGGGCAATAAATTAAAGACCAAGAAATATACCAGCGCCTTTTTAGAGTGATTAAACAGCAAAAAGTACTCAAAGTTATGCTGTTGCATTCAAAACTTACAGCAAGCGGGTTACCATCGACGTTGACCATAGCTGAAACCGTCTCTGCTGCGTATCGCCTTTTGCACAGTTTTAGCCGAACATCTTCCTTGCCGTAGCAGAACCTCCGCTTAGAAATCGTTCTTCCCGATAGACAAACAACCAGCATCCATCTATCTCTGATATCCTCATCTTTTTCTCTCTTCGTTTTTTGCTTTACTAATGTGTTCTTGTAACTGCTTGAGCAAATTATTAACTTGTTGTTGAATCTCCTCGGAGAGATCTTTTAACTGTTCAAAGCGATTGGCGAGATCCTCAAGAGAAGAAACTTTAATGTTGTTGATAAAGTTCGGATCTTTTTCCAAAATGCTGATAATCCACCGAAGTTCTGGTTCTGTTTTCCTTTCCAAGACTTTTGGGAAAAGGAGTCTGGTAATCTCATCCGCCTTTTCGGAAGAGTCGGATAATACTTCAGAGCGGATTAATTCTTCGCCAAACAGCTCGAGTACTTTAGAAAGATCGTGCTCACTATATCCGATGAGACGATCTCGTAGATTTCTCCAGAACGTTTCAACTACCGGATTTTTCTTCCAAGCCTTTATGAAGATTTTGTATTCAAGCACCTTCTCTGAGGAAATATCGGGTTTTTCTTGAATGAGAATTTGGATCCATTTTAATAAGGCATCGGCAAGTGGTTGTTCAAGTTCAAGATCAATACTTTTTTTCTTGAACCAGTTTAAAAGATTCAATAGATTACCTCCTTCCCTCAGTATTGTGAGCCACTGTTCTTTGTCCATCCTTTTGAGATTGCTTTTCAAGAAGCTAATGAATTCTTTGAATTCCTTAGATGATGGCTCAATAACTTTGAGTACTTGTAGATACAGATCTGAGCGGCTATAAGAGAATCCGGGCTGGATGATCTGCTGGGTGAAATCTGGTTGCCTTTCCAAAATTTCGCCGATTGCTTTTTCGATCCACTTACGTGTAGAAGCACGCTGGTCATATACTTTGAGCAGCTCTGCAAAGGCAGTGGGGTCCCGCAATAGATTGGCGAATGCACTCAATGCTTCTTTGTGGCCCTCAGGAGTTTGAAGCATATTGCGGAATGTAATAAACCCTTGCGAGGAAGATCCCCAATTTTGTGTACGGATGTTTGGAGCATCGGAATCCACGTAGTTAAGGAGAATGATAAAATTCCACGAAAAAGTTTCCCAGTCTTTCTTATCACTTGTTTCGTACAGATAATGAAAAATCCGACCATTCTGGGTCATTTGCTTTAATAGGGTGTTTGCCTGTGGTTCTATGGTTCGCAGATGCCATAGTGCCTGCAGAATTTCCTTCCATTGTTCAGGTGGAATTGCTGTGTTCATTGTAGATTGATTGATGGTCTGGATTAAATTTAACCATGGCCAATCGGGATGCATCGTAGCCATTAATCCGATGGCTTTGCCCCATCCTGGTGTAATTGGTTTTTGTTGCGTCACATTCTGTTGGAGAGCCACTATGATATCTTCCTCAGAACTCGAAGGTACAAAGTATTGAACTATTTCCTTATCGCAATCTTCCGTTGCCAGAGAGCACGTAACTTGTACGTAAACATCGGGAGGATCGGGTATTGGAAATTCTTTTTGCGCGAGGTGTTCCATATCGTTTTCTGGTAGCCCCTTCAATATGAGGGAGACACCCTGTGTCCATTCGCGAATGTGCAAATTGCGCCATTCTTCGTTTTCTCTGGCTTCTAAGATTTTAGCAAGATATTGCCGTGCCAGTTCGAGTATACGCTGTACCAGGTCTCGTTTCGGGTATTTTTTAAGTAAAGTTTTGAATCCCTTTCCTTCAAGCAACCCAAATTGATTTAATTTAGAGATATTCTTTTCTACAATCGTGCGTATTGTCTCCCACGCAGAAATTTCTAGTGCAAACTGATCAAGAACCATAGGAATTCTGGCTACTTTACTGGGATTTGCATGCCATTCGCTAAGGTAGTGGTCAACGAGAGCTGCTATTACTTGTTGAGCTCCTGGGAGGTTTATAAATGGTGCAAGCAAATCTATGTTGCCTTCTTCAAGTGCTTTGTCGAATTCAGGCTCAATTAATACCTGGAGGGCTCTATCAACGGGGACATTGAAATGTAGTGCAGCAAAGTACTTTTGCCATTTCTTTTCCTGGAGTATGACTTTAACTCCCATATCCAATAAATCTTCCCGGATTAAATCCTGCATGGGTATTTTGATTTTTTCTTTGTAAAAAAGATATGCAGCTTGTATGGATAATGGAATTTCGTCTTCCCATTGAGCGTGGAGGGCTGCTAACTGGTTTACAAAGAGAATAATGTCTCTTGGAGTTAATGGCCGCTCCAGCGGCATCCCTTTTAAACGGAACAGGCGGATAATCGTATCAATCTCAGATTTTGCCTTATGCTTCGGTAATGCTTTTTCCAGTTGCTTTTTCAGGAAATTGCTCCAGTCAGATAAAAGAGGCGGTGATACATTGAATCTGACCTGAAAAGTTTTGTCTCTAAAAGCTTGCGCAGTTGTATACTTGTGTTTGTCTTCGTCCCAGATTCGGGACAGGGCTTCAGGTGCATAGGGGACAATCAGATATAATCGACCTTGTGCCGGGTGATCTTGTGTTTCGTTCGGATTAGCATCAAAAAAAGTGCGCATCGTCGCCCACGCCTGCAGTGCTTCATCAGGAGGTAATCTATCGAGGTTGTCTATGACAACGACAAGGCGTCTGTGACCGTTGCCTTGCAGCGCTTCCTTCAAAAGTGCTTTGAATTTCTGAACAAACTCTATAGCCGTAGGATCTGGAGTTCGGGTTGTTCTGGTTTTCTGTTTTTCTCTTGTTTTATGAATAAATAGCCCTATCCAATCATTACTATGCTGCTCTTCATTACTATGCTGCTCTGAGCCGTTATGCTGCTTTGCAACCTTCCTTTTCCGAAAACGCTTTTTCCAGAAACGATGGATAATAGCACAGATCGCGACTAAGAAAGGGGATAAAGTAAAACCAACTCCTATCCATCGATAGTAGGTATTGATACTGCCACCCATTGTCGCAAGCGTCATACCAACAGGAACTAATCCTAAAACAATTGCAAGTACTTTCCCCCAAGATGTAAATTGAGGAATGGTTGTGATGGTTGCTTCTTCCCGTCGCCGAGCAAGGAGTTCTTTCTCTTTTGCCCATGAATCCTTGTCTATCCATTCTCTGGATATTAGGAAATCGATGAGCGTTTCCAAAAATGAGCGGCGCAGGGAATCTCCTTGATAAGCCCATGTGTCGTATAGAAAAACCGCTATTTCTGCGTCGTTTGACTTTTCGCGCGCTAAATGTTCAAAAATTCTAATTACTGTAGATTTTCCACTCCCCCATGAACCTTCCAGTGCAATCACATGAGCAGGAGAAGACGCTTTATCGCAAATCAGCTTCAGTATCGCTTCAGCAACTTGCTTATGGGAGCCAAAGGCGTCTTCTGATGCAGGATCATCCGGGAGAAAATGGGTAGGACAGCGTTGATTATCTCGATTCATAAGTAATCACACTTCTATTACACTTCCTATCCTGTTCGCAGATCACATCTATCCGATCCGGTCAGTTTCCGTCATGAAAGATTTCCCGCTGTACAGTGGCAAATACTGTACAATTTGATTTTTTGATTTGAGAGACGTTTAATTACCATTTTTTATTTTTCACTTATTGGTTGGATTATACCTGCTCGCGGTCGTTATTTCAAACTATCGTGCAATTCTTTGGAGAAACACGCCCGTTTGTACACTATCAACTCTTGCATCATTGGGACAGATAATCCCTTTGAGGACACGCAGTCCTGTCCCTAATAGGTAGATGCAGATGATTCTGTATTGATCAAATAATACCCTGGCTCCCCACTGAATATATTCCAGCGCTTTGGTGCCCGTGGATTTCTCTTTGCTTTTATGGCATACGAAGATGCAGTATTTGAGTCGGGGAATCTAGGTCTTTCACTGTAGTTACTCTATATTTCCTGGTTGTGAACGCTGGAGCATTCTATCTTCCCCAAAAGGTCACCGATCACTAGCGGAGGTTTCTTGCACTGTAAGTTAATACTGGGGACTGCAAGTAAGCGTTACTTGCAGCGCAAGTATTGATTTGTAGGCTGGTTTAAAGGTAGTATACACCGTGCACCTTTCGATATTCCTTCTTGCGAAGTTTTCCACCATCGGTGAGCTTTCCGAGCAATCTTGAGGCTTGAAACCTGTGCCTCTCAACAACTCCTGTATCCGTCAGTTTGTGATACTTCCGCGACGTAGATGCATTCCAGCACGAATCCCCCGGTATTGCAAAGCATCGATACCGCTCTCACGGATAAAAAACGATTTACCAAGCGCGCGATATACCACTGAGATAGCACCTTTACCTTCTATAAATACCGTTTTTTTTAGAAAGTACTGGAAACAGGCAACCAGTTTCTAAGGGGTTTGTGTATCTAACACCCTGTCTTACAAGCCAGTGTGCGAGCTATGGAGTAGCGATGTTCTTCTCCCGCACCGCTTTTTTCTGTTAGACCTCTGCTGAGAAAATGTTACACGTTTCAATGCATCCGAATCATTTTGAGCTTGATGCATTTCAGAATAAGGTGGAAACATTTTCTGTGAGCACATATTTTGCTCCTCGCCCAGCGGCTTCCTTACGTGGTCGTATCCATTGGTTGTCATCGTTTTGAACCGTTGCACGATTTCCGGTAGGGGCACACCTATGTGTGTCCCCTGTTTATCATCGGGGCGGACACGCAGGTCCGCTCCGACGGTGGGTTTGTTGTTGGTTCCGATGATGATGCCGTGGATGTGGTTGGGTATGACCACAAATGCATCGGTACGGACATTGGGGAATTTGCGATTCAACTCATTCCACCATCGATGTACCATTCGCCCGGCATCGTTTCTGTGCATTTCCCCATCCACCACCGCGCCGAACGGGCAGGTATGCCCCTGCGTGCAGATGGTGACGAGGGGCGCTCCCGGTTGGGCAGCATCGTATCCTTGCAGGCGGAGGCTGCGCCGATGGTGTTTTTCCAGATCGTACGGCATACCTACACACTCCTGGCTTTGTTGATGCGCTCCCAGACGAGCTGGCAGACGGCGCGGTAGACTTCCTTGCGCTCTTCTTCGGTCAGCCCCAGCGCATCGAAGATGATGTCGTCTAAGGCTTTGCGGTCCGGCAGCGGCTTCGGCTCCTGCTCGGCAATCGGTACATCGGATTCAGGATCGATACCGCATTCGGTGAAGATGTCAGAAACCACCTTGTCCTGCAGTATATCGAAAGCAGCAGAACCAATAATCACGGGAATATTCGAGATTTCCTCAACAGTTGCGTCGATGGGTCCGCCGCCTCCTCCGTAAGATCTCGTGAGAATTTCCAAAAAAAACGGAAACAAAATCGAGTTCAAACTCGGAATAGGGCTCTCTGAGGATAGCTCATATAAACGTTTGTCAGCATAAACACCATTGCCAGCAAACACGACAAATGTTTTCCGGAATGAACACGGGATAATCCCAGGAGGCAAGGCACGCTCTCCTAAATCCCACCACCTTTTCCTGCTCTTCACCGTGGGAATATTGTTGAACCCTGTGACTTTTTTACCTTTGTCCTTTCCCTGTTTGATTTCAACTTCGACCTGTTCCCCCCACTCAATATATTCCAGCGCTTTGGTGCCTTTGAGTTCCTCTTTGCTTTTGTGGCACATAAAGATGCGGTATTTCAGGTCTTCGGGGCGGATGAGAATGGTGCGGCATTCGCGCGGGCTTTTGATGACCGGCTTCAGAAACTCTTCCTCGAGCTCTCCTTCCCAGCCGGCGCCGTTGCGTACGCGCAGCAGTCCCGCACGACTTCCAGGACCCAGCGGCTCTAAGTAGAAAAAGTCGTTAGCGCCAGTCGTAATACCACGACGCACTTCGGCGATGTCGCCGAGGCGGACCAGCTTTCCCTTCCCCTTCTCCAGAATGGTAAAGAAAATGTCCGGTGCGCGGAGGTACTTGCCGCCCCACTTGTCGCCCACGTACTCGCCGTTATTGCTACTGTTATCGCTGCCTTCTGCCAGGAGTTCCCCGGCAGTGATGGGGAAAACGCGGAAGGCGTCGGTCTTCCGCAACTCCGTAGCACTGGTGATCTCCAGCAGATGCTCGCTGAGTACCACTTCTTCAAAGGGCTGTTTGAAAGCGACGAAGCGCACCACGTGGTCGGCAGGAACGCGCTGTGGGGCAGCGGCAACCGTGATGATGGTGTTCACATCCGCGCGGGCGAAGGACCGCCGGGCGTGGTTGTCAATGACCAGATGCAGCGGCGCTTGACGCAGGAAAAATTCCTGCAGCCACGCACCGTAGCCGACGTCCAGCCAGGCGTTAGAGCAGATGAAAACGTGCACACCCTGCGGGTTGAGCAGGCGGAGCGAGCGGATGTAGAAGTAGGTGTAGAGGTCCGAGCGGCCATTGGGTTTACGCCCTTGTTTGAACTGGTCGATGTGGGCACGGGATTTGGCGAAGTAATTGGGGAAATCCAGACGTACCATTTCCATCAAAGCGTCTTTGTATTCTCTTGCAGAAAGGCGGCCGAGAGGGTCGGTGATTGCTTCCTGCCGCACGTACGGCGGATTGCCGATGATGATGTCGAAGCCGCCGCGGTCAAAAAAGATTTCGGCAAATTCGATGCTCCAGATGAAGGGGCGATCGGTGTGCAGATTGCGCTTCTGTGCTTCCAGATCGGCAATTTCCGCCTGCAACTCATCGATTTGATGCTTCCGCTCTTCCTGCTGCTGTGCCCTGCGCTGCTCGTCGCTCCGGGATACCGAGGAAATGAAGGATAAATTGCTTTCGATCGGTCGCTGAAGTTTGCGGATCGCTTCCTGACGCTCGGCAATTTCTGCATCCAGAATCGTACGGAAGACTTCCAGTTCTGCCTGCTCGATCAGGTGTTCGTCAAGGTTCTGGTTGTAGAAAAAATCCCGCTTTTGCTTCTTCAGCTCGGTGATCTTGCGCTTGACCGCCGCCGGCAGCTTGGCGTGTCCCTGCACCGGGAAGGTTTTGTTTCCAATGCGCTGCACCAGCGAATCGCCCGTCCGCACTTTGAAGGTTAGATTCGGCAGCAGCGGCTTAAAAGAATGCTGGTACTCATCGGGCATATCGACAAAGAGGGTCAGCCACAGGCGCAGGTGGTTGATCCAGACTGCCCACCGCTTGACCTCCACGCCGTAAAGAGACCGCTCAATGATGGCTTTTTTGCGCTCGAAGGGCGACGGCTTCCTGCTTTTCAGATCAGCCGGTGTGTTGTTGCGCTCGTAGAGATTCTCCAGAATTTGATCCAGTACCTGCAACATTCCCACTTCAAAAGCGCCGGATCCAGCGGCGGGATCGCAGATGGTGACGTTTTCCAGCTTGTCGATCAACGTGCGGATCTCGGCAGGTGAGAAATCCCCCTGCTTCTGATGTTCATCAAATTCTCGCCCCATTCCTGCCTCACGGAAGAAAAGGTGGTAGAGATCTCGCCGGTCGATGTCTGTGGTCCGGGTGAGCCAGTAGACCAGAGCCAGGCGGCACATCATATCCACCTCGACCCGCGGCGTGTAGACCGCCCCCTGCTCCATATTTGTCAGCCGCTCGAAGATGATGCCCAGAAATTCTGGATTGAGTTCCAGCTCTTCGTCATAGAGTTCGTTTTCTTCGACCGTGAAGTTGTACTGGAAGAGAAAGTCGAAGAAGTCACCGATCTGTTCATCAGTGATCCACAGCCCCTGATCATCGACTCCTTCCTTGCGTTTGAACAGCTCACCGTTCAGGTACGGCGCCATTTGCAGGCTTTGCTGCGTTTCGGCTGAAAATGGAACGTTATCGCCATCGATCTTCTGTCCCGGTGGGTTATTGAGGGCTTCAAAGAACAGCGGTTCGAGCCACTGGCGGTAGAACGTATCCGCCGGCTGGTTGCTGTTGCGATACTCATTCCAGAAGTCCTGCAAAAAACGCGGGTTGTTCCCCAGCCACCCTCTTTTTTGCACGAATCCCAGGAAGATCGTGCGGATCACAAAGAGCAGGGCAAAGTCCTGTTTCAATGCTTGAGCGGTAGTACCCTGAACCGATTCAGCAATCGAATCGTATTTGGGTTTAAATTCCCGATAGAACTGATCCGAGACTGCTTCCAGTGAGAAGGCTTCTAAGATGTCAGAAAGGGTTGCAAAATGGGCTCGTCGAAATTGCTGGACGAAGGTTTTATTCGGCAGCTCAGGGTCGACGAAAAAGGTGTAGCGGCGGTAGGTGCTGAACCGCCGCCGGGTGCCGTGGTAGGTGATGGTAATCAAGGAGAGTCGGAAGCGTCCTTCGTCGTCGTAAAAGACAAAGATACCGGCGTTATGCTCAGAGTCTTTAAGTACCCGCTTTGCAAACTCGTACTGTTGCCGTCTTCCCGAACGCGACGTCAGCTCCCGTGCCGTCCGAGCACTTGCCACAAGCACCGAAGTGACGTCGTCCAGTTCCATCACACCGAGCTGTACGGCGGTACGGAGAGAATCGTTGTCGTGCAGTGCGAAGTCCAGCGAATCTGTGATTGGTCGGAACCGAGGGGCGATCTGGCGCAAAAGGTTCACGAATCGATCATCGGAGTAATGCTTCGCCAGTTCCCGGACAGATGCTCCGAGGTCTACCATTCCTCCACCACAGAAAGTTGCACATTGTCCGCCGTTGAGATGCCGATCCACACCGAACCGCGCAGAATGGGAGCAGGTTTCAATAGCCACGGTTCTAAGGTTACACTGTTCATCGGTGTTCCACTTGACCGAAAAATTTTTCCGATGTCATCCGGGAGCAGGAAACGTGATTGTTCCCTGCCCTATTGTCCACACCGGCAGTGCACCGGCAGCGCACGCTTTAGGGTGCATTTACTGGGAGCGCACGCTTTAGGGTGCATTCACTGGGAGCGCACGCTTTAGTGTGCTATGATGCCGACTGAAGCCGGCGCTCCAGTTGGTGCCGGCTGAAGCCGGGGCTCCCAGTGAGGCGCTCCCGGTGTGTGCTGTGCCAAACGCCAGCGCTGCCTGCGCGACACCGGTAATGGAATAAACAGCGGGGCTGTGCGTTTCCCTACTGGTTAACAAATGGGAGTGGCGGATGTGGCTGTGGTATGGTCTTGGGATGCTTGTGGCGCTTTCTCCCGCGTGGGCGCAGTACGTCCACTCTGGCATTGATACGGTGTACTGGTTCCGCCTCGGCAGCGGGCAGGCGGTGGGGCAGTCGCCGGCGTTTTTTCCGCAGAACATTTTTGGATTGCCGGATACAAATGCCCGATGGGATGTGCCCAGCTCCGATCCACGCCAGATCTGTTCCCTGGGAATGGATGGGGTCATTGTCGTTGGATGGAAAAATTTTGTGCTGGTCGATGGTCCCGGTCCGGATTTCACCGTCTTTGAGAATGCTTTTGCCTATGGGAATGGAAAAATTTTTGCTGAACCTGCCGAAGTGAGCGTTAGCCGCGACGGCATACACTTCATCCCTTTTCCCTTCGATTCCCTGTCACTGGAAGGATGTGCTGGAAGAACGCCGACCAATGGCGCGGGGAATCCTTTCGATCCAGCGGAAAGTGGTGGCGATGCTTTTGATCTGGCAACGATTGAGATCGACTCGGTTCGGTTTATCAAAATTCGGGACATTTCTCGAATGGTTGCAGAAAATCCCGATCATCCGTACTGGAGTCCCGTGATCTCCGGATTCGATCTGGATGCTGTCGTGGGACTGCATCTGGTGCCGGAATCGCAAGTGGCGCTGGAAGTGCAGCCGATCGTTGCTGGAGGACGACTGCTCCTGACCGGTTCGGGTGTGCCGTTTTATGTTGCATTGTATACCCTTCGGGGACGGGTCGTGGAGCGCCGCACCGTCAGCGCACTACCGGCTGCGTTTTCTCTCCCGGTGCCCGGTGTGTATCTGGTAGTCGTTTCCTCAGCGCAGCAGTCACAGGCGTTTGTTGTTGCTGCAACCGGCGTTGGCGGCGGATGGTCCCGTTGAAGCAGTTGCTGGATGGTGTGCCGGTGCTTGAGGTTTCCGGTGATCTCGACGTAAGTGTTGGAGGCGTAGAACATCGCTCCGGACGGGTTGAACCCGGAATGCTCTTTGTGCTCACTCTGGAGGATTCGCCGCGGGCGAGAAATTTTTTGTCCGAAGCGCTCCGCCGGGGGGCTGTCGCCGTAGTTGTGCAGCCGTCGATGGCGCCCTTTCTGCGCTCGCATTTTCCCGATCTTCCACGGGTGACCGTTGCCAGTGCCCGACAGGCGCTGGGAAGGATTCTTCACAACTGGTACGGCGAGCTGCGCCTGCAACTGATCGGCGTGACCGGGACGAATGGCAAGACGTCGGTGGCGTGGTTTCTCCATCAGTTGCTCACGGCTGCTGACCGTTCGGCAGCGGTCATTGGTACGCTGGGAGTCTACTGGGATGGGCGCTGGCACGCCACGGGGTATACCACACCGGATCCTGTGATCCTCTGGCAGTGGCTCCAGAAGCTCAGTGTGGCAGGAGTTCGCTTTGTGGCAATGGAGACCAGCTCGCACGCTCTGGACCAGCATCGGACCGAAGGACTCTCCTTTGCAGCCGGTGTGTTGACCAATCTCACGCAGGATCACCTGGACTACCACGGTACAATGGAGCAGTATGCGGCTGCCAAAGCGCGGCTTTTTCAGCAGCTCTCGGAGAGGGCTGTAGCGGTATTCAACCGGGACGATCCGTGGACGCCCTTTTTCCAGCGCCACACTCGTGCGATGGTGCGGTTTTACGGTCAGCATCCGGAGGCATTCGTCCGCATTGAAGCAGCCGCTCCAGCACCGGATGGATTGACCGCGACGCTCAGGATCGGGGAGCACCGGCACGAGCTAACCCTGCCGTTTCTGGCACCCTTTATGGTGTGGAATCTTGCCGCAGCGCTTTGCGTGGTCGATGCCCTGGGAATTTCCGTCGAGAAGATCCTTCCCGTTCTGCCACACCTGAGTCCACCGCCGGGACGGCTGGAGCCCTTTGCATTGCCGAATGGAGCATTCGCTGTGGTCGATTATGCCCATACGCCCGATGCGCTGCGCAAACTGCTGGAAGGACTGCGGCAGTGGATGGGGACCCATCGGAAGCGTCTGATCTGCGTCTTTGGATGCGGAGGCGATCGCGATCGGCAGAAACGCCCGTTGATGGGAGCAATTGCAGCGCAACGTGCTGATCTCGTAATTATCACCTCGGACAATCCCCGAACGGAAGATCCAGCCCGCATTGCCGCGGATATTGTTGCCGGCGTGCCGGCAGCGTTGCAAGACAAAATGATTGTGGAGCTTGATCGTACAAACGCCATTGTAACCGCTTTGTCGC
>JALWUI010000080.1:0-8086 GCA_027082775.1 Candidatus Kapaibacterium sp. | reverse complement strand
CGGGCAACATCCGAAGATGTCGTCTGTATTGCCGGCAAAGGGCATGAGCAGGAACAAATTATCGGAACACAGCGGATTCCGTTTTCTGACCAACAGGTTGTGCGAGAATGGGTAGCAAAAGAGGGCAAAAGGTAAACACAGGTAAAACGGTATACACGCTAAGACGAGTATGCCCGGTAACCGGGAGCGCCGATGTCCGCTGGCATTACCAGGGAATGCTGATCTTGGCTGACGGTGAATGTACGCTGCGACGTGCGCTTCCAGGGGTGCGGCTAATGTGTAACAAGGAGAAATCCCACCGTTGAGCGACAGCTACCGTGTACGACAGAAAGCAGATTGGAACAGGTGAAGTTTTCAGCCGAATACGCAGGCAATCGGACGTTGATTCGGGCAGCAGGGGTGGTATGCTGTCTCTGGTGCGTGCTCAATGTCGCAACAGCACAGTCGCCACACTTTGATTTCACCCCTTCGCATTTCCTCAAACCCAAACTGCCCGATTCTCTCCTGCCGTCCGAAGATCCAACGGTGGCTGAGTACCGCCGCCGACTTTTTATGCCGAAGCCCGGAGATCGGGACTCTACGGGTTTTCTTCTGGTGGATTCTCTCTGGTTTGTACGGTATAAGCATGCTGGCGAGCCGACCGCCCGGCTTTTTAACCTCGATTCTTTTCTCGTATGGCGGAAGAGGCAGATTCAGCAGAAGATTTACGATTCGTTGCTGTATGCGTACGATGTGAGCAAGGCTTTTCAACCTTCCGACATTGTGGATCTGCTCAAGCAGGCAGCAACCATTTCCATTCCCATTCCACCGAATCCTTTGAGCAGCATTTTTGGAAAGCCGACTATCAGCATCAATGTGAACGGTGAGGTCAATGTGCGAGCAGGATGGCGGTGGGATAGTCAGTCGCTCGGTACCGCATCGGCATTCGGGCAGGTGCAATCAGGACCGATCTTTTCCCAGGACATCCAGATCAACGTTTCCGGCAAGGTTGGCGATAAGTTGAAGTTAGGGGTAGACTGGAATACCCGGCGGCAGTTTGAATTTGACAACAAGTTTAAGATTGGATTCGAGGGTGAAGACGATGACATTATCAAGAAGGTTGAAGCCGGGAACGTCAAATTCCAGACGCCGTCGACGTTGATCGGCAGCAGTCAGGCGCTGTTCGGCGTTGCGGCTGATTTCCAGTTTGGTCCTTTGTTTCTGAAAACCATCGGGTCCCAGAAGCGGGGGCAGCGGCGAACGATTCGGGTGCGTGGCGGCGCAACGCGCCAGCGAATTGTGCTCCACGCTTACGATTATGCCGAAAATCACTTTTTCCTGGACACTGCGTACAAGCCGGTGTACAAAGCGTACTTTCAGTACAGCACACCGGTGATCCCCCCATCGGCGGCACCGCTTCGGGTGAAAGATATTGAGGTCTGGGAAAGTACGGTCGATGTCAAAGAGGCGGCGCTCCGCGCAACGGAAGGCGTTGCCTATGCCGATTTGCCACCAATCCGGGTGGGGGAAAGCTACGACCCTGCTTTGAAGCGGGTCAAAATTGAGCAGGGAAGTGCAGGGAAAGTGGAGCGCGGAACGTTCGTTCGGCTGAATAAAAACAGCTACCACTACGATCCGAACCTCGGAACACTGACGATCTATACCCTGCGCCGCGATCGTACCTATGCGGTTGCATACCGCATCGAAGGTCCAACCAGCGCCAAGGAAGATGATCTGATCTACGGCACGTTTTCCAACTCGATTGGGGAAAAAGACACGCTCATTCTCAAACTGGTCTACCGTCCCAATATGCAGCCGGCGTTCCGATCGCTGTGGGAGCGGCAGATGAAGAACATTTACTCGCTGGGAATGACCAATGTGTCGTTGAACGGGACGAAGATTGCTATCTGGTACATCCGTTCCTCCAACGATTCATCGGACGTGCTGGAAGGGACGCAGGATAAGCTGGTGACCATTTTGCGGGTGGATCAGCGTAACAATACCACGGGAGAACCGCAGCCAGATGGGGAATTCGACATCAACTCCGGCGTGTTCTTTGATCCTCAGCGTGGTGAAATTATTTTCCCCGACCTGGAGCCATTCCGTCAGCGGCTGATCGACTACTTTACGCAACTGGGGACGCCCCAGTTAGCGGATCGCTTCATTTACCCAGCGGTCTATGATACGACCCGCGAAATTGCACGCCTGCAGACCGAACGCGATCGGTTTATCATCGTTGCCGATGTGACCGGTCGATCTGGTAATCGCATTGTGCTTCCCGGTGCTTTCAACCTGACACCCGGCAGCGTCAAAGTCTACCTGGATGGCGTTCCACTCAAGGAAGGGAAGGACTACACCGTTGAGTATTTCAGCGGCTCAGTGCGAATTCTGGATCCGCGGGCGACGTTGCCAAATGCGAATCTGGAGATCGAGTACGAACAGAACGACATTTTTAACCTCAGCACCCGGACGCTGGTGGGACTTCGCGCCGATCTGGATATGAAAACCATTCTCCGGTCGAGATCGGTGCGGAGCAATCTGGGGATGACATTTATGGCATACGATCAATCTTTGCAGGTCGACCAGGTCCGCCTGGGCGATGAGCCGGTCAGTAACGTAATGTTCGGCTTCGATGGAGAAATGGAGGTCAAGGCGCCGTGGCTGACCGATGCGTTGCGAACCTTACCGCTGTTTTCCAACCTGAAAGCACCCTCTTCACTGCTGCTGCGGGGAGAATGGGCGATGATGCTACCGGATCCGAACAAGCGGAAGTCGGATGTGCCCAGCGATCGGCAGCAGTCCGTTGCGTATCTGGATAACTTTGAAGGAGCAGAACGGAACATCTACCTGGGGTTGATGCCAGAGTTCTGGCAGTATTCCTCTCCGCCGGTGGATTCCTCCATTGCGCCAACTGACAGTATGGCGGCGCTCTATCGGGGACAGCTCTACTGGTACCGGTATTTTATCGGGCGAACGCCGTACAAAGAGGTGTATCCCAACAAGGACGTTGCGCCGGGAAGCCAGAATTTTTCTGTGCTGCGCATTGTTTTTACCCCCGACATTCGCGGCATTTACAATCCAAATCCGGAGTTTCTGGATACCCTGAACCCCATTTACGATCCTGCACAACACCGGTTTGTGCAGGAGAACAAACAGCGGATCTGGGGCGGAATGATGCGCCTGCTTTCTTCCTATAACACCAACTTCGATGCTGAAAACATCGAGTACATCGAAATTATGATGAAAATCGAGCACAAAGATCCAGGTGCCCGGATGTTCATTGATCTGGGGCAGATTAGCGAGGATGTGATCCCCAATCAAACATTGAATACTGAAGATGGCATTACCGATGCCAACCCTATCCCCAATGGCATTCTGGATGATGGGGAAGATGTCGGGCTGGATCAGTGGAGCGACGAACAGGAAAAAGCGCAGTATCCGTACCCGCTCAACTTAGAGGATGATCCGTCGCGGGATAATTTTGCTTTTGATTTTGAAAAAACGCCCAGCGCCCAGACAGAACAGGATTTTATCAAGTTCAATCGGCACGAAGGCAACGGGAAATATGTGCAAACGCAGGTGCCGGATCAGGAGGTGCTCAATCCCAACAATGGGCAGACAATTATGCTGGAAAACAGTTACTTTTCCTACGAGGTAAATCTGGATCCGGATCCTGCACGCAATCCCCAGATCGTTGGTGGTGGTAACAAAGGGTGGTATTTGTATCGCATTCCGCTGCGTACCGGCTATCGCAAGGTGGGCAATCCGTCGTTTTCCAACATCCAGTATGTGCGGGTGTGGTTCAAAGGCGGAAAAGTCCGGCTGCGAATTGCTGACTGGATTCTGGCAGGATCACAATGGCGGAAAGCGCCGGTTCCCGGCGTTGATTACGATACGGTGCTGAGCGTTTCATTTGTCAATCGCGAGGAAAACAGTGGACCGCCGGATTATTACACCCTTCCCCCTGGCGTGCGCCCTCCGCGGCAATTGGCAAATCCGGATCCGCTCAAAGAGCTCTTTTTAAATGAGCAGTCGCTGGCGGTCAGCGTGAAGAATCTGCGCTTTGGTGAGGAACGGATGGCAGTTCGGTATTTTTACAGCACGAAGGACCTGTTCAACTATCGGGAAATGAAGGTCTTTTTCCACGGCGATGGCACGATGCCCGATACGGTGTATCCCGGACAGACGCCGGTTGCTATTGGCTTTATTCGCTTCGGTACCGATTCGCTCAACTACTATGAAGTCCGACGCCCGCTGCTGCGAGGATGGCGGGAAGTATCGATTGATTTGCGGGAGCTAACAGCGATCAAACAATTGCGCGATTCCCTGCAGTTGTACGAACGCCAGCAGTTTCCGTCCTCGACCAATCCTCAGACTGTCTATGTGATCCGTGGCAATCCGACGCTCACGGCAGTCCGCTTTGTTGGCTTCGGGATCGCAAATCCCAAAGAGCGATTTCCAAACACGCTGACAACCACGATGTGGGTGGATGAATTGCGATTGGTCGGTGCTGAAGATACGCCGGATTGGGCGGCTGTGGCGTACTCCGAGCTGAATCTATCCGATTTTGCCTCGATGAACCTTTCCTACAATGTCCGGAATCCGAATTTCCACCGGCTGGAAGAACGGTTCGGCGATCGGATTGCCCGCTCTCAGCTTAGCTTTGCGGTGCGGGCGCAGTTTGAAAAATTGTTGCCCAAGTCGCTCCAGCGGTTTTCTATCCCGTTTTCTCTGACGCACCGGGAATCGTTTGAAAATCCGCTCTATGTTGCGAACAACGACGTCAACTTGGAAGCAGCAGCACAGGCGGCAGAGCGAAAGGCGCTGGAGCAAGGAGCGTCGCCGGAGGAAGCAAAGCGGATCGGGGATGAAGTGCGCCAGCGTTCGCAAACACTGGTTGTTGAAGACGGAATTGCCGTGCCCGGTTTCAAGATTGCAATTCCCAGCCGATTCTGGCTGATCCGCGATGTGCTCAACCGATGGAGCTTTGGGTTTGATTACTCCCAGCGTTTTGAACGATCGCCGGTTGTGGCAAAGCGCTTTAAGTGGTTGTGGAATTTCTCCGTTAAGTATGGCGTCACTATTCCGCCGATTTACACGATCAAGCCGCTGGGGTGGGCGAAATCCATTCCACTGCTCAAAGCCTTTGCTGACTGGAAACTCTCCTTAGCACCGTCGACCATTGGCTTCGATTTGAAACTCAGTCGGAGTCGGCAGACGGAACAATCCCGCTTTTTGAATCGCCCCAGTCCTGTGCTGCGAACATTTTCTGCGAACCGACGATTCCAGTTGAGCTGGCGACTGTCGGAAAAGGGGTGGCTCAACCCGACCATCGATTATTCCTTCAGCGGCTACAGCACCCTGGTGCCGTACGAGTTAGATGCACAGGGCAATCAGCGTCCATTTTCGGAAATTCTGGATCGAATGATCTGGCATAACGACAAGCTGGTCGATCTGGGTGACGACTATCGCTTTGTGCAAACGGTTTCTGTGAACTTCCGTCCACGAATCTTTCCATTTTCCAGAGATGTCGAACGGTTTCTAACGTCCACCGGTGCTTTTACAACCAACTACACGTGGGAAAGTCCACTGCAGAAAGCACCGAATTTGGGTGATGTCGTCAAGCGAGCTTCGTGGAACAACATCATCACGTTCGGGTTTGCTTTCCGCCTCAAGGGGCTGGCAGATCAGCTTTTTGGAACAGAAAGCAAGCGTCCTCGGCTGATTCCCGGTCGGCGGGGAGCGCCACCAGCACGGGCGCCGGACACGGCGAAGGCGAAGCCGAAAGGATTCTGGGCAACGGTTGGAGCCGTGCTCCGCAGCATCTTCCTGGACTATGAGAATCTTTCGCTGAACTTCCGCCAGAGTAACAGTTCCAAAAACACGGGAGTCATTGGTGGCAGTGGCGTGACCAATCTGCTGTTCCGTGCTCCCTTTGGGCGTCCGCAGTCACCCAGCTTTGGTCCGTCGGCAGCCTACCAACTGGGGCTGGTTGCCAGTCCTCACGGCGGTTTCCGGGTCGAGAGCAGTCCCCACTTTCCCTTTATCCGCTTTACCACCTATCCGGGCATTCGTCCGCCCAATGCGGTGCTGCTGGACAATTTCTCTCAGCAGACCAGCATCGAAATGCGAACGTCCCGTCCCCTCTGGGATCGTGCGAAGCTGGATCTGCAATGGCGCTCCACGTTTAGCTATAACCGAAATCAAACAGTGACAACCGATGCAACCGGTGTTCCGACGCCCAGTAACGTCGTTGTAACCCAGAGCTATCAGCGCACGTTTCTCTCTTTTCCGCCTATTCTGTTTGTAAGTCCAACGGGCAATACGGTCGAACGGGTGGTGGCTCTGTATCAGGAGCGCAAGCAGGCGATCGAGCAGTTGGGATTGGACACGGCGACGAAGAATCAACGGCTGGCAGAAGCGCTGTCGGAAGCCTTTGCGGAAGGAATGGAAGCGCTGGCGTGGTTGCCACCGTCGCTCCAGAAGGTGATTCCCCGCGTCAACTGGTCGCTGCGGTGGGATGGGCTGGAAAAATTCGGTTTGTGGAGCAAATGGGTCAAAAGCGCACGGCTGGAGCATCGCTACGTGTCCGAGTATCTGGAGAATGTGCGTATTACTGACAATGGCAAGACGATCGAAGCGCAGCGGATTACCGTTGGATTTGATCCGCTGATTAGCCTGACCGCTCAGTTTGATCAAAAGCAGTTTGGCGGTACAATGACCGCAACGCTGCGGGTAGCTGCGAAAGCGGAGTATGGCATTACAGCAGGGGCACGGTCGACGATTTCCCGGAGCACAACGCGGGATTTTTCCCTCCAGGTTCGATACAATCGCCGTGGCGGCTTTACCCTCCCGTGGTTCGATATCGAGCTGGACAATGAGCTGGAGCTGAGCTTCATCGCCTCCCTGCAGCAAACACGGCGGGTGACGTACGATGTCACCGATTTTGAATCCGAAGACGGACGCCGTCTGGACGGCACAACGAAGATCCTGATCGAGCCTCGAGCCCGCTATGTGATCAGTCGCCGCCTGACTGCGACCTTCTTCTTCCGCCACGAAGCAACGATCAACGAAGGAGCAACCCAACCGGGGATCAGCACGACCCAGGTAGGCGTTGATCTCCGCATTTCCGTCTCCGGTGGGTTGTAACGGTGGAATTTTTACCGATCGGCTCGACAACCTTCCATTCCTACGTTGCAGCGTACCATGACTGGAAGCCTCACCAGTTGGTAGGCGTAGCCGCCTTTCTGTTCCATCTACGTTGAAGCGTACCGGGACCACCCTCCCGGAAGCGCCGACTGGGAGCGCCGGCTTTAGCTGGCACCAACTGGGAGCGCCGGCTTGCGTCAGCATTTCCGCGGAAGATCCGCATATCCGCAAATCCACAGGCAAATGCTGGGCAGTGGTGTTCGTTTTGAGGCATTGCTGTTGCAGAAAAGAGGTGGCTTAAAGAGATGAGCGTCATTGCTTTGCTTACGGACTTCGGGATCGAAGATCCTTTCGTTGGCGTGATGAAAGGGGTGGTGCTGCGTATTGCGCCCCGGACGCAGGTAGTCGATCTGACGCACCAGATTCCACCGCAGAATGTAGCACTGGCAGCATTTCATTTGCTGACAGCATATCCCTATTTCCCGTTGAAAACGATTTTTTGCTGTGTGGTCGATCCCGGTGTTGGGACGGACCGACGCGCTCTTGCTGTTCAGACCGAGCGGTATTTCTTTGTCGCTCCGGACAACGGACTGCTTTCGTGGGCACTGGCGAAGGAAAATGTTCAGCAGGTCGTCGAGTTGCGCAATCCCCGATATCAATTGCCGCAGCAAAGTAGCACGTTCCACGGTCGGGACCTGTTTGCTCCCGCCGCTGCTTTTTTAGCACGGGGCGTGCCGCTGGAAGAGCTGGGACCTTCGGTCGCAGTGGAGCAGTTGGTGAAACTGCCGTTTCCGTCACCCGAAAAACAGGGGAAGGAGATTCAAGGCGCGGTTGTGGCGATTGATCACTTCGGTAACTGCATCACTTCTATCCATTCCGGTGATCTTCCCGAAGCTGTTCAATCGGCAACGATTTTCATCGGATCCCGGTCGCTGGAGGGAATCCATCGGACGTTTGC
>JALWUI010000079.1 GCA_027082775.1 Candidatus Kapaibacterium sp. | reverse complement strand
GTGCTGGATGATCAGTTGCAACCGGTGGACGTTCAGTTGAAACGCCGCACTGATGCCACCTCCTTAGTGGAAGAATGTATGCTGCTGGCAAACCGTACCGTTGCCGAACATATCCGCAACCTTTCGCCTCGCAGAGGGAAACGCATCCAGTTGTTGCCATTCCTCTATCGAATTCACGATGAACCGGATCCAGAAAAACTCAAAACAGCGCTGGAGCTGATCCGATCCTTCGGCATCAAAACACCGTCGGGATCGCTGAGTTCCCGTGAGATCAATCAGTTGCTACTGGAAATCGACCATTTACCCGAAAAATTTGTCATTCACCAATTGCTGCTGCGGGCTATGTCCAAAGCCGTGTACTCGGAATACAACATCGGACACTATGGACTGGGGTTCAGCGACTACACGCATTTCACTTCTCCCATTCGCCGGTATCCCGATCTGGTGGTGCATCGACTGTTGAAGCGATATGCCAGAGAGATACCGCCACCTTCGGAATGGGAGCAACTGGAAGAACAGTTAGGCGCTATTGCAGATCACTGTTCCGCGCAGGAACGTCTGGCAATGGAAGCGGAGCGGGCATCCATTAAACTGGCACAGACGATGCTGGCACAGAAATTCATTGGCGAAAGTTTCAATGCAACGGTGACCGGTCTGCTTCGCTTCGGTGCTTTTGTAATGGTCGACCGCTACTACTTCGAAGGTTTACTGCGGATCGGGGAATTCTTCGATGATTTCTACCTGTTCAATGAACGCCTTCAGTCTTTTATCGGACAACGAACAGGCAAGCGGATCCACATTGGAAGCCGGTTGCACGTGCAATTAGTGAAGGTGAATCTGGAACGCCGGGAACTGGACTTTACCTACTTAGGCGACGCACTGGACGGCGACACTGTGGGGTCTCCCTATGCCCCTTCTGCCGCTAAAGCATTACTGCAGGAAGCAAAGCAAAAAGGAAAGCGGAAACGGCGAAGCGGAAAGCGGAAGAAGAAAAAGGTATCGTGAATTCATTCCCCGGCACTGTACTGAGTCTTGGCTTACAGCTTTGATGATACCAACATCAATTCCTTCCGATGGCGATGTCCCGTCTACGAGGAATACCGATATTTTGCGGTTGGAGGCAACGGGGTGACCAGCCGGTAATCGCCAAATCCCGTATAGTCAACAAATTCAAAAACCCGGTTACCGGGATAGTACCACCGTTCAATGTAAAGTCCGGTTTGCGGATCAACCAATTGTCGCCGACTCTCCGGCGGACCATAAATAATGTACACCTTGCCACGATCGGTCAACCAGCCGGGACGATACGTGCTGAACAACCGATTGGCTTCCTGGACTCGCCGGTAGTATTCTTCAAAAGCCTCATTACGTCGGGTTCCCGGTGTCGGATCTAATTGCTTCCAGAATGCCAGAAACCGCCGGCGGCGTTCCTGCACCGTTTTTCCTGCCAGAATGAATGCAATTTCCTCCGCCGTTGCCACATATCGCATCTGCCGAATGGCGGTCTCCAGCTCTTCATCGCTGATGTACGAATAATGGAGAATATTGGCTCGAATCACAAAGGGACGCACCGAAACCCCCAGAATATCCTCCTTGCGAACTTCTCCACTCACCGGCTTGTGCAGCGCAACCGACAGACGATAGGTGCCACTTCGCAACCCTTCTGGTAGCACGAGCCGCCGAATAATAGGCACGACCGTATCTTTTAAGGCAAGGGGTTCCGACGGAAACTTTGCAACGACTTCCTTGCGTGCGTTGAGCACCTCGATAAAATACGCAGCATCATACGGCGGCGATTGCGCATAGGCTTCGACATAAATAAAAAGATCTTCCGGGAGCAAGGGAGTAACATCCGAGGAAAGATGCGGAGTGATGACAAACATCGAATCCTGCCGCTCGACATCCGAAAGGAACAAAATGCTGCTCAGGCTAAACGGAAAACGGTGATAGTCTGTCACAGTAAACTCCTGCTGCCAGTGCCACGTTTCTTTGGCTTTGGCATCAAAAATCTGCACCCGACACTGATACTTCCCTGGCGGAAGGAAAGTCACGACCTGGACGGAATCAAAGTCGCCCCGGACACCACTGGCGATCTCTTCATCAACCGTGGATATTTGCCCCAGGATCGTTGTATCACGGACTTTCTCCTCGCCCTGCCAGAAGCTGATTTCCAGCTCATAGCGTGCTACAAATGCACCCCCATTCCGTACAAAGAGCAGTGAAGCGTACGGCAACATTATATAGACATCCACGCGTTCCTGCTGTGCAGCGGGTCCCCGGAAGCTGGCGACATCGACAAAAAACTGCTTTTTATCCTGTTCCTGAGCTGGTATCACTGCTACTGAGAGCAGCAGGCACATCCACCAGGCGAGCAAAAAGGTCGTATTCCGCCGCATCTTCAATTTCTCCATAAACAAACTGTCCAGGTTGTAGTTTACGATCCGACCGGATATACACTACCTGATCCACTTCGGGTGAATCTCCTTCGGTTCGCCCCACATACTCACCAGCGATTTCTTCATCCACAAGGATCTTCACGGTGCTGCCTATGAGTTGCTGATTCTTCCGCAGCGCAATAGCCCGCTGGATCTCCATCAGATGCTGGGCACGCCGCTCCTTCTCTTCCTGCGGAATTGGATCTCCTAACACAGCCGCCGCCGTTCCTTCCTCCGATGAGTACGGAAATACCCCGACCCGATCGAATTCCATTGCCGCCACAAAATCGCACAACTCCTGAAAATCCTCTTCCCGCTCGTTCGGGTATCCCACCAAAAAGGTTGTTCGGAGTGTAATATCGGGAATTGTGGCACGAATGGTTTCCAGTAACTGCACGGTTCGCCGCTTCGTAATCCCCCGCCGCATTGATTTTAAGACCCGATCCGAAATATGCTGCAACGGCATATCCAGATATTTGCAAATGTTGTCCCGCTCCGCCATCACTTCCAGCACTTCGACCGGGAAGTGTGCAGGATAGGCATAATGGAGTCGCAGCCATTCAACCCCCGGAATGTCGCTGAGTCGCCGTAGCAGCGATGCCAACATCCGTTGCCCGTACAGATCCTTGCCGTAGTAGGTTGTATCCTGCGCAATCAGGATGATTTCTTTAACGCCCTGCTGCACTAACTGCCGCACTTCCTGCTCAATCTCCTCCATCGGGCGACTGCGGTGCCGTCCTCGAATCAAGGGAATAGCACAAAAGGAGCAGGGATGATCGCAGCCTTCCGAAATCTTCACATACGCATAATGTCCCGGTGTCAACAGCGCCCGTTCCCCAACCAGCGTATAGCGATAGTCCGGCGAAATTTCCTGCAAAATTGCCTCGTACGCTTCGGTGCCAACAAAGCGATCCACTTCTGGAATTTCCTTCGCTAAGGTGTGACCGTAACGCTGTGACAGACAACCAGCAACGATAATTTTTTGCACCTTGCCCGCTTTCTTTAGCTCCACCGCCTCCAGAATAGCATCGACATTCTCCTCCTTTGCCCGGTCGATAAAGCCGCAGGTATTCAGAATCAGAATATCAGCGTCTTCCACATCTTCCGACACGGCAACGCCATAGTGGAGCAATTGTCGATAGAGCACTTCAGAATCCACGATATTCTTGCTACAGCCGAACGTAAGCAAAGCAACTCTGGGGGCCGTTCCGGATTGCCGTCCTCGTACGTTCATCACCCTATCGTTTCTGTACAACACCCATTCGACGGCTGATATTCGGGATTGTTTCAGCTTCAGTGCTGCAACTACACTGGCGATCGCAGGCTACTAAGGAAGTAGCAGCAGGGAAATTTGAAACTTCCAGCATTGCAACTACACCGGCGATCGCAGTTCCAGCAGGGTTATTTCTGGCGGTACGCCCGTGCGCAGCGGAAAGAACGTTGTACCCAATCCAGCGTTGACGTAAAGTATTTGTCCTCCCGGATCTGCATACAACCCCTGCACATATCGGAATACCAGGTGCGCAGGATTGAGTGTCACCACACCCAGTGGAAGCGCCAATTGTCCTCCGTGGGTATGGCCAGCAAGCATCAGAGCAATAGGTGCTTTTCCACGCACCGCTTTATCCCAGTACGATGGCGTATGTGCCAGCAAAAGAGCAAAGGTGTTTTCTGGCACTTCTTTCATTGCTTTTGGGAGATCTCCAAAGTACTGTCCTGTTCCGGTGTTGTCAGTTCCAACGATGGCAAGGCGCTCTCCGGATCGTTCCAGCACATCCGCTTCGTTCACCAGCAAATGGACGCCGGCTCCTCGGATGATCTCCTTGAGCTGCTGATGATCCTCACTGCTCATATAGTGATCGTGGTTGCCCAGACACCCGTAGATTCCAAGAGGAACCCGAAGCTGACGGAAGAGCGGGAGCAGCGGCTCCAGTTCCCGGGGATCAAAATTCACCCAATCGCCGGTAACAACCACCAGATCTGGTTGCAGGGCGGCAATACGTTCAAAAACTGGCTGGAAAAAATCGAGCGGATCAGGGAAAGAGCCGACGTGCAAATCGGAAATCTGAACAATACGCAGAGGAGCAAAAGCCGCTGGTAGATCTGCAAAATGGAGCGTGCGACGTTGCACCTGCACATTGTACGTCGTCCGGGCTGCCCCAACGGCTGCAACGATGTAGGGATAACCAGCAGCAATTGCCAGCGTTCCCTGCAGTACCGATCGCCGCTGTGCAGAGAATGACACTGCCGAAGGCTTCCACCACCGCCGCACTATGGAAACCAGCCACCATCCCAGGGCAACTGGCAACTTCGGCAAATACCAGAAAGCAAGCAACAGGGTAACGCCAAACATTACGGGCGAACTGGAGGACACCCATCGCCGAATGATTAGAGCAGCGAAAAACAGGACGGGCATTCCATAGATGCACCAGCGAAAAAGCCGCCCTATCCACGAATGCTGGAACTGCAGGAAACGTTCACACAACTGCCGGTACAGAAACCGATCCAGAAGCACCAGCACTCCTATCACCACAAGCACAAACACAACAAACAGAATGCGCACCATCGATTGTTGCAATGCATTTGCCTCCTGTTATGCTTTACAATGCCAACAAACGAACAAGTCTTTCCTTCCCTGTATCCTCTGGCTCAGCCTCCGAAAAATATTCCAGCAACAGCACAGCGTTGTTCCTGCCCACCCCTTTTCAGCATCTTCGCTAAACCGCAAACCTATGGAACTCTTGCTATGCTATACCGTACGCATCAACATCGATGGTGTGGCGCACGGCGGGAGTTCCGTATTTCTGATGGTACTGATGGAGCGCCGCGCTGAGAATATGCTGGAGTTGCGTACCGGTAGGATCAACGTCTTTAAAATTTTTGATGGCGAGGAATCGCCGGTAGTAGCCGCGCAGCCGGGCAATAGGTGGGACCGCCGGACCCAGCACTTCCAGCGCTCGATGTTTCCGTGGTAATAACAATGCCATTCGATGCGCCGCCTGATGCACTTTTTCCTCATCTTTCCCGCTGAATTCAATCAGCACAAAGCGTGTAAAGGGAGGATAACGCGCTTCCCGGCGCAATTGGAGCTCATCATTGTAAAACAACTCATAACTCTGTGCCTGCACAGCCCGGATCACCGGATGATGGGGATGCATTGTCTGAATCACAACTTCACCCGGCGCATCACCTGTGCGCCCCGCTCTTCCTGCTACCTGCATCAGCAACTGGAACGTACGCTCAGCGGCGCGGAAATCGGGAAGATAGAGCTGGACATCGGCATTGATCACACCGACCAGCGTGACGTGCGGAAAATCCAGTCCCTTTGCAATCATTTGCGTCCCCACCAGAATGTCCACTTCGCGCCGGGCAAACGCCTGGAGCACCTGCTGCAACTTCGTCCGGGTTGCCACTGCGTCCAGATCGACCCGCTGAATATTTGCCTGCCTTCCGTATTGCTGTAGCAACTGTCCCAGTTCTTCCTCCACCCGCTGTGTGCCCCTGCCGACCAGCCGCATTTCCGCCCCACATTTCGGACACTGCCACTCCACGGGCTGCGTATAGCCACAGTAGTGACACCGCATCTGCTGGCGGAATTTGTGATACGTGAGCGCCACGGTACAGTGGGGACATTGAGGAATGTACCCGCATTCCGGACACTCCAGCCACGAGGCAAATCCGCGGCGATTCTGGAGCAGAATCACGCCCTGCCGCTGCTCTATGCGTTCCAGAATTTTTTCCAGCAAAACGGTTGAAAAGGACCCCAGCACTTTTTTCATCCTCCACGCCTGCCGCATATCCACCACAGCGATCGCCGGCAATTGCGCCTGCTCCACTCGCTGGCGAATTTCCAGCAAATGGTATTTCCCCGTCTGAGCGTTGTACATACTTTCCAGCGACGGCGTAGCAGATCCCAGTACTACCACCGCTTTTTCCAGACTTCCCCGCACCACCGCGCAATCCCGGGCGTGGTATCGTGGTGACGGTGCCACCTGCTTGTACGACGGATCGTGCTCCTCATCGACGATAATGATGCCCAGGTTTGGCAACGGTAAGAAAATGGCGGACCTGGTACCGACCACAACTTTTGCCTCTCCTCGCCGCACGACCTGCCACACATCATAACGCTCTCCCGCTGACATTCGACTATGGAACACTGCTACAGTTTCCGGGAAAGCACGACGGAAGCGCTCAACCAATTGCGGCGTAAGCGAAATCTCCGGCACTAAACACAGAGCCGTCTTGCCCCGATCCAGCGCTGTTCGAATGGCGTGAAAATACACCAGCGTTTTGCCACTCCCCGTTACTCCATACAGCAAAAAAGTTTTAAATTCTTCCCGTTGCAGTGCTTCACAGATGCGCTCCTTCGCGTGCTCCTGTTCCACGGTCAGTGGCAACTGTGCTTCATCTTTTGGTGCTAACTCCGGCGCTGTTGGCTGATCAGTTGTGCGAAGTATTTCCGCTTCGTACTCCACGACATACCCTTTGTCCTCTAAGGCTTTGATCGCTGCATAGGAACCGCCCACTTCCCGGATCAAATCTCCAATAAACACCGGTTCATCAGGCTGGTGAAGTTGCTTGAGATAAAGCGCGCTGAGCAAGAGCGCCTGCTTCGGTGCTTTCCGCTCGACTTCTTCCAGCACTCTGCGAAATTGATCCGGATCTTCCAGCAAACCGGGAGCTAAGCTCACCGCTTTCTGACGCTTCGGCTGTGCCTGCGACT
The DNA here is from genome assembly GCA_027082775.1 of Candidatus Kapaibacterium sp. GTDB lineage: Bacteria > Bacteroidota > Ignavibacteria > Kapaibacteriales > WFXC01 > WFXC01. The sequence continues at coordinate 16,356 of JALWUI010000079.1, read as the reverse complement.
GCAATTGCTGCTCTCGGCGAATCCAGCCCATTTCCTCCAGCACTTCCAGCACCGTATGGAGTCCTCCTTTCCCAACAGTGCGTTCGAGAAATCGCACGGACACTCCCTGTGGATGGTGAAGCAGTGCCTCCAGTACGGCTGCCCGCCGCGGCGCTCGCTGCCGCAACTGTTGAAGTTCTTCCTCACCGATCGGACGTGTCGGTGTCACCCGCAACACGGTTTCCGGCGTCATTCCCTGTGGCAAGGCTGCTTTTAATACTTCACCCCACGAGGCAAAGTAATAGTCTGCCATCCAGCGGGTAAACCGGAGAAGCGAGGGCGAAAAGATTGGCGCTTCGTCCAGCACTTCCAGCACAGGCTTGATCACCGCTTCTTCAACCGCAGGCTGCTGCACAATTTCCACAATGACCCCTGTCAATTGACGCTTTCCAAAGGGCACCAAAACCCGACGACCCACAAGCGGTGACTCTCCTGCCGACTGGTCCTCCAACCGATACGTAAACAATCGCGGTGCCGGAATAGGCAGTGCCACATTCACGTACATCAAGCTGGCTGCTCTTCCTTCAACAAACCCTGCTGCTTAGCGTCAGTAACGTTTTCAAAATAAAATTCGTCTCCAGAACAATGGACATCCAGATACGCACCGCTGTTCCCTTCTCACCAACGCCGCTGCCACCAGATGAAGATTTTGCTCTTGCCGCTGCCGCTGCTGCGCTGTATTACCGGGGAACGACGCAACTATCGCCCGTGCCGCAAACGCCTGCTTTTCACCGACTCATTACAATCTTTGAGCAATGTGGCGTGGACATTGACAAGGGATCCGATTATCTGGAGATTACCAGCAGCGGTCGTCCACGCTTCGCTCCGAAGTCGCTCCGGATCGATGGTGGTGACCACTCACTGTTACTCCGCATCTTGCTGGGCATTTTCGCATCACATCCATTCCCCGTGCGGATTGAAGCCAGCGGCACTGCCCGCCGACGTTCGCTGCACCTTTTGATCACCGCTTTGCAGCAAATGGGCGTCAGCGTCACTGCCAATCGATACTTCGCTCCGCCACTGACAATTTATGCTCCCGACACTTTATCCCCGATCGAACTTCACCATCCTTTGCCAACCTTTCGCCACCGCTTTCCAGTAGCATTAGCCGCTCTCTGCGCTTCAGATCGCTCGCACATCACTGAGCCACAACGGCGACAGTTGTGGGACGTACTGCTTCTGCCCGGCGTTGTCGTTCAGCAGGAAGCAAAGAATGCTGTTGTTTTTACCATCGACCCTTCAGTCGATGCACCAGCATCTTCCTTGCAACTGCCAGCCGATCTGCGATTGTCAAACTTCGCCCTCACGCTTGGATTGCTCCACCACCGCCAGTTTTCCCTGCCTCAGCAACTCTGCTGCACAGCTTCGGATTCACTGCTGGAATTTCTCTGCACCACCAAGCAGCTTCAAATGGACTGTCCACACTGCGATCCAGCAACTCTCCGGATTCCCGCATTACCCATCTACCAGGTGACCATCGACCCGACGCAGCTTCACCTCCACCCACAGGAAGTGTCGCCATCGCCGTACTTCCATCGCTACACTCTTCCCTTTTTCACCATCCTCTGCGCATTCTTTCGCCACCCCTTTCATCTACGAAATGCCGTCGATCTCCGGCAAATGCAGAGTGACTGGATTGCTGCAATCGTCGATGGGCTGGCAGGATTTGGTGCGGACATCGAAGAAGAAGCGGATGGGTTTATCCTTCGTCCATCCAATTTACACGGCGGTGCTGTCGACTGCTCTGGTGATGAAACCATTGCGCTGGCATTTTTATCCCTTGCGATGGCAATTGGCGATAATTCCTGGCTGTACAACGTTCCGGACACTGCCCGTATCCGCTGGATTCTCAAACATTTGCCAGATGCGCAGAGCACGAGTCCCGATGCTCCTTCGTCTCCAGCCGTCCACGTGTTTGACTAAACAGGGTGCTCAAAATGGCGCACTTTCTGCTGCTGAGCGCAATGTTCATCCTTGTCTCCTGTTCTGCTCAAAACCACGCCGATCGATCTGCGCACGCCAGCTTTGTAGATTCGGGAACCAATACGGACCACAGCGTAGCTGCTGCACTCCCGGCTCAAATCACTGCTTCTCGGGAAACGGCAATTACCCAGGCAGTCCAGCGATGCCAGGCTGCTATCGTTGGCGTCAATGTCCTGGCAGTTCGATCGGTCATCCGTTCCCTGGTTCCCCGTGAATTTCAAGACCTTTTTCCCGCCCCATGGTTCGGCTTCCGTGACTGGATGGAGGTTGAGTCGGTCGGGTCCGGATTTCTCATCTCCGAAGACGGCTACATTCTCACCAATGCGCACGTGGTGGAAAATGCTACGAAAGTCGTGATTACGATGACTGACGGAACAAAGCACCAGGCAGAGATCGTTGGTGTGGATCCGGTAACGGATATCGCCGTCCTGAAAATCGATGGGGAAGATCTGCCATACCTGGAATTTGGTGACAGTCAGGACCTCCTTACCGGTGAATGGGTCATTGCTTTTGGCAACCCCTTTGGCTTGTTCGCTTACAACGCAAAGCCAACGGTAACCGTTGGAGTCATCAGCAATCAGCATCTCAATTTCATCATCGATGGCAAAGTGTACCGGGATATGATCCAGACAGATGCGGCAATCAGTTCCGGGAACTCTGGTGGGCCACTTACCAACGCTCTGGGCGAGGTCATCGGAATGAACACGTTTATCTATTCAACGGCGCAGCGAGGTGGTGAAGCTGGAAGCATCGGAATCGGCTTTGCAATCCCGGCGCACCGCCTGCAGCGTATCACCGAGCTTCTTATCGCGCAGCAAAAAATCCCTCGCCCGGATCCCCGACGCTTTGGGCTCCAGTTGCGGAATCTTACAACCCGCCTTAAACGGCAACTGGATCTTCCGGAAGAGATTCAGGGCGTATTGATCACCGGCATCCGTCGCGGCTCCTTAGCAGATCGAGCAGGTCTGGATGCTGGCGACCTTATCCTCCAAATCGATGGCGAGCCAACGTGGCAAACAACGGACGTCTACGTTCACCTGCTGGATGCAATCTCTGGCGACGTCCTGCAGTTTACGATTCTGCGCGACGGCAAACGCATTGAGCAGACAATGGAAATTCCATAGACACCGCTTCCAGCTTCGGAAACTCTTTGCCACGACGTGAAAGGGAAGGCGCTTACTGCCAGAGAGAAGGAAAAACGCCCCTGCTTCCTTACTGCTTTCAACGGTAGAGGGTGCCAACCACCAAACCGCTCCAATATCAAAAAGCGCTCCCGCCCAGGGAGCGCCTTTTTTTCGCTGACTACAAGAGAAATCAGGCTGTGCTCTGCTTAACTGGCTGCACTTTCCTGCGCATCCACTTGAGCAGTACGTCGAGCCGAAGGTCGGCGCAGGTCGAATCGATCCAGTTCCATCACCTTTGTCCATGCCTTGACAAAATCCTTTACAAACTTCTCCTGCGCATCGCTCGCGGCATACACTTCCGCAACCGCTCGCAGCTCGGAATGATGTCCAAAGATCAAGTCCACTCGCGTTGCCGTCCACTTATGCTCGCCGGTTCGCATATCAATGCCTTTGAACAGCTCTCCATCATCCCCCGCCGGTTCCCACCGCGTATTGAGATCCAGAAGGTTCACGAAGAAATTGTTCGTGAGCTGTCCCGGTCGGTCTGTCAACACACCGTACGAGGAACCATCATAATTGGCACCCAGCGCGCGCATTCCGCCAATCAACACCGTCATTTCCGGAACGGTCAGGGTCAACTGCTGCGCTTTGTCCACTAACAACTCCTCGGACGGAACCTGACACCGGGCATTTTTATAATTGCGGAAGCCGTCGGCAATGGGTTCCAGTACTTTAAAGGACTCGACATCAGTCTGCTCTAAGGTTGCATCATTGCGTCCCGGCGTAAAGGGCACCGTAATCTCATATCCTGCATCCTTCGCTGCTTTTTCAATCGCAGCCACGCCACCCAGCACAATCAGATCTGCCAGGGATACTTTTTTGTTCCCGGTCTGCGATTGATTGAACTCCTGCTGAATCTCCTCTAACTTCGCCAGCACTTTCTTCAACCGCGGCGGATTATTCACTTCCCAGTTGATCTGCGGCTCAAAGCGAATCCGCGCCCCATTGGCGCCACCTCGTTTATCCGAATTCCGATACGTCGACGCTGCTGCCCACGCTGTTGTGACCAGCTCTGGAATGGTCAGTCCAGAACTCAGAATTTTCTCTTTCAAATGTGCAATATCGGTTTCGTCGATCAATTCGTAATCCACCGGGGGAATCGGATCCTGCCAGATCAGATCTTCCTCCGGCACTTCTGGACCCAGATATCGACTTTTCGGTCCCATATCCCGGTGCGTCAATTTGAACCACGCACGGGCAAAGGCATCGGCAAATTCATCCGGATTGTTCAAAAACCGCTCTGCGATCGGACGATAGATCGGGTCCATCTTGAGCGCAAGATCGGTTGTCAGCATAATCGGCGGGCGCTTCTTCGAGGGATCGTACGCATCTGGCACCATATCTTCGGGATCCGGATTCACCGCTTCCCACTGCCAGGCACCCGCCGGACTTTTCACCAGGGTCCAGTCATACTTGAAGAGCAACCGCAAAAAGCTATTATCCCACTGCGTTGGATTGGGCGTCCAGGCTCCCTCCAGTCCACTGGTAATCGTATCCGGTCCTTTGCCCGTCCCGTACTGATTCTTCCATCCCAGTCCCTGCTGCTCAATCGGCGCTGCTTCCGGCTCTGGTCCCAGATTCGAGACCGGTGCCGCCCCGTGGCACTTCCCAAAAGTATGCCCTCCAGCAATTAGCGCAACGGTTTCCTCATCATTCATTCCCATCCGGGTAAAGGACTGCCGAATGAATTTTGCTGCTTCCAGCGCATTGGGAATGCCTCCAGGTCCTTCAGGATTGACATAGATCAGTCCCATATGATCGGCTGCCAGTGGATACTCCAGCTCACCATCCGCAGCGTGCCGCTCATCTGCCAGCCACTCAGACTCCGGTCCCCAGTACGTGTCCTTCTCAGGCTCCCAGATGTCCTCCCGTCCGCCGCCGAATCCAAACGTCTTAAGTCCCATCGACTCCAGCGCGCAATTGCCAGCTAAAATGATCAAATCTGCCCACGAAATTTTGCGCCCATATTTTTGCTTCACTGGCCACAACAATCGGATTGCTTTGTCGAGATTGACATTGTCGGGCCAACTGTTGATCGGTGCAAATCGAATATTCCCCGTCGATGCGCCGCCGCGCCCATCGTGAATCCGATACGTTCCAGCGCTGTGCCACGCCATCCGGATAAACAAAGGACCATAGTGCCCGTAATCGGCGGGCCACCATTCCTGTGGCGTCGTCATCACTTTCTTGATGTCTTCCTTCACCGCCTCCAGATCCAGATTTTCAAACGCTTCCGCATAGTTGAAGTCCTCACCCAGCGGATTCGACTCTGCCGAATGCTGCCGCAAAATATCCAGATTCAAACGGTTGGGCCACCACTGCTGCACTGGATCAGCCGTGCTGGTCGCCTGCGGTACGTGCCCCCGATGAAATGGGCATCCATTGCTGCTGAAGGTTGCCATACTTCACCCCTTTTTTATTCAACTTATTTGAACAAAGTCCAAAGAAGCTAAGGAAACGTTTCCTCTACGGCAATATTGCAGTGGTTCCCAAGCGTTTGAAACGTGCACCGAGAGCTGCTGCCTTGAGCACTGCCGTGCACCAGAACTTCGGGTTTTCTTGCTCTTATGTGGAAAAGGGCTTTTTCAGCAAGAGTACCGATCCGTTAGGACCTTTAAAGGATCAAGAAGCGGTAGTGCCCGGCTCTTCCTCCGGTAGCATACGTTTGTGAATGGTTCGCTTGCTGAAACGCCGGTAACCGTATTCAACAACCAATGCTCCGGCGAATGTCACAATACTGGCATAAAAAGCGCTCCGTTGCATCGCCCACTGGTATTGCAGCAGTGTCACAAGCACAGCGACCAGCACTCCTAAGTGGAGAAGCAACAACATCCCATTCCCGCCATATTGCTTACGGAGCTTCCAGTGGGACAGAATCACAAAGAAATAAATCACTGTGAACACAATGCTGGTAAGAGAAGCAACGCCGCCCAAGTCAAATAAAAGAGCAAAGAACAAGCTGAGTGCAGCCGTCAGGTAGAGCCCTTCTGGTGACTGAAACCAGACTTTCCGCTCAAAGACCGCTGGCAATTCGCCGCTTTTCGCCAGGGAATACGCAACATTCGCTCCACCATACAGCGTAGCGTTCAGAGAAGAAGCGATGGAAATCAATGCTCCCAGACTCAACAGCACAAATCCCCAATTTCCCAGAAATGGTTTTGCTGCTACTGCCAGCGCATTCTCCTTCGCCTTCAAAATCGCATCCATCGGCAAATTCCCCAACGCAACCATAGCGACCGACACGTAAATCGCAATAACGATCGCAATACTCAGATAAATCGCCAGTGGCACATTGCGATGGGGGTTTTCAATGTTTTCGGACGCATTGGTCACCAGTCCAAAGCCCATATAGGAAAGGAAGAAAATGACCGATGCTCGCAGCAAGCCTGTTAAGGACGTCGGATCGGTGGCTGGCTTCAGCCATTGCCACTTTATGGTCAAAAAGCCACCCAGGATAAAAAGCAGCAACACAGACAATTTGATCATCACCAGCGTAAATTCTGCCCTGCCGACCGCTTTACTCCCAAAGAAATTCAACGCCGTAAACAGCAAAACAATGCCGACCATCACTATTCCAGTAGCAAGTGGTGTCTGCTCTACCTGGAGCAGTGGGAGAAGATACCCGGCAAAACCTCTGGCAAACAGGGAGATAGAGATCACGTAGGTCAGCCACATCAGGATGCTCAGTGCCCCGGTCAGCACATTATCACCAATGCCCCGAAGGATAAAAGCGATAGGACCGGCATTGGAAATAATTTTTCGCCCCAGGGTCGCATAAGAGTAGGCAACCATCAATGCATATATGCCGGACAGCGCTAAAGCTTCAGGCAAATTCGTACCTGCCAACTGCACCCCCAGACCGAAAATAGAAAAAATGCTGGCACCAATCATTGTGCCAACTGCCATTGAAATGGCTTCAGCCAGCGACAATTTTCCTTTTCGTCTCATCGCCTTCGCTTCACATAGCATTCACAAGCAGCAATGGACGAAACAATCTTACCTCCCGGTATGCGCATTCCGGCATAGATTCTCCAGTACCGGATAAAGCATTCGAGGATGTTACGCGAACAAAAGCACCGTCAATGCTATATGCTGCAAAGTACAGCACATCCTTAGATTTCACAGAGCTGACGGTGTGCAGTAGCACGACAGAAATGCTGAAACCACTCAGTAAAAGCAGAAACTTTGCTCACCGCTCTACGCTCAATCCGATGCAGGAAGTGGTTCACCGGGAGCGTAGACCACCTGCGCAATTGAATTTCTGACCGGTTGTAAACTTCGCAGATATCGATACAGCGCTTTCAGATCCCGCTCCTTCATCTGTGCAAACGCGCCCCACGGCATTGGTGAGCCCGGATGCACCCTGCCACTCCGGAAGCGTGCGATAAACTGTGCTTCACTCCAGTGAGCCATCACGCCCGTCTCTGGATCTGGCGTCAAATTGGGGGCAACAAACACATATCCCTGTGATAACTCATCCGGTCCAAAGCGCATTCCACCGGCAAAGAGAGGTCCGATAAATTCCCCCGTCTGCAAATCCCGATTGGTATGGCATCCCACACAGTTTGCCACACTATGGGCAAGATAACGTCCATATTCAACACTGGAATCCGGCAACACCGATTGCGGTGGTGGCTGTTGCGGACCCTGCGGTTTCATCAATCCAAAAGCCAGGAGGATTCGCCCAAGCACCGAGTACTCGTTAGGCTCCACCCGATGGTGCACCGGCGGCTGAGACCGGAGGAAGGAAATAACAGCGACCATATCTTCCCGGCTCATTTCTTGAAAAGGCATAAACGGCATCAGGCAACGCCCATCGTGTCCAACGGAAAAGCGGAGCGCCCGCGCAATTTCCGCATCGCTCATTTTGCCAATGCCCGTCTCCGGATCCGGCGTCAAATTCGGTGCGCGAAAGACCCCCAGCGGGATCGCAATTTCAATTCCCCCACTGAGCGGAATCTCCGCTCCAGCTTCGACAGCGGCTATGTCCTCCATTGGAACATGGCAGCTTGCGCAGTGAGCAGGCCCGAACGCCAGATACTTTCCTCTGGCAATCACCGCAGAATCGTTGCTGGCTCGAATGTCCGGCAAAGGAGCGGAATGCTCGCGATCCCACGATAAAGCGACAAAGAGCACACCAGCGACTACAACACCAACAATGAAAGTGCCGCTCAATAGAAACACTTTCTTCATCCTGCTTTCTCCTTTGTGCTGTTTTACAAACAAAATCTCCGCAATCAAATTGCGGCGCAATTGTCTATCCGGCTCTCTATCAGGAGAAGCGATGCTAATCTCCTCACAGAAAGCGTCCGACCGTATTCTGAACTCTTCCCATCTTTAAGCAAACAGAAAATGCAGGGTCAATTCACTTTTTGCAGCGCCTCCAGCACAAGCTGTCCACACCGTGCAGGCTGGTCCAGCCACGGCAGATGTCCGGCATCCTCAACAATTCCCACGGTTGCCTCCGCCATCTCTGCTGCCAGCCTGCGTGTGTTCTCGATGGTATCCCACCGATCACTATCACCAACGATAAACGTAACCGGCTGGGATAACTGCTGGAGAAAACGATGGATCAGATATCGCTTTTGAAATCCGCTCAGTCCCACACAATGCTCCAGCAGTGAAAGAAAAGATTCCCAGGCGCCCGGAATCATCTGTGCATTCCAGGTATTTTCCCAGTAAATCTCTGGCAATCGGGCAATGTCCGTCACCAGCAGTTTTTGATAAAAGTCCTTTGTCCCCCTGATTCCACTTTTCCGAATTGAAATATAGCAGCACCCGATTAACACCTTTGAGTGCCAGCAAGCGGGGCAAAAAAGGAATTGTCCGCGTTCCCCCCGCCGGATGTCCAATCAACACAAGCTGATGGACCCGGTGCGGATAAGCAGCGGCGAAACTGACGGCAAACAATCCCCCCATCGAATTGGCAACCATAGCAATGGTCTCGATCCCAAAACTATCCAGAAAATTGCGAACAAACGTTGCAGCGTGCTCAAAGAGGTTGATCCGAGAACGCTGATAATCGAAAAAATCTGTCAAACCGCAGCCGGGTCGATTGACCAGCAACAGGCGATAGTGATCAGCTAAATACGGGACAAGGCTATACCAATCAGCGGCATTTCCTCCACCCCCGTGCAAAAGCAAAAGTGGCATTCCACTCCCGGTCTCATAATAGTGCACCTGTTTGACCGGACCCCCAAGGATCTGAAAGCGCGTTTCAACGGTCAGACCAACGCTCCGGAACAACTGTCGACTCGTATCCAGATATGCATTCATCCCCGCTCCGCTTGATTGTCACAAAGACTCAAAAATATGTGGAGTTTGGGTCGGAAACTGAGAGGAAGGCACACCAAACGGCACATATTTTTCGTGCAGATCGATTGAGGCGCTCCAATATTGCATACACCGGAGTCATAAAAGATTCCATTGCCGGCAGTTGCTTTCCTCCGCGACAGAAATTAGCATCAGCAGGAACTCTCCGCAGGGGCATTCCGGGTTGCTTCTCCTCTGCGCGTGGAGCAGTGCTATCCGGAATGAAAGATAGCGCCGCCAGCAGCAGCGGCAAAGAGCAAGAGCACTGCACACCCAAAAAGTACAACAGCAAGGAGCCACTGCTCTTTCCTGTTCATTTTCCGGTGTCGCGCAAGGATCCACAAAATCGCAGCCGCATAAGCAATCACTGTCCAGTACGCCAGGGTCTCGTGATACGCCACCTGCTCACTTTTGAGTGGATCCAGCTTTTCCACGTCTGTCTGCGCAAGTTCCCCGGTGATCACTGCTCCCATAGCAGCAAGCATTCCAGCGATTGCCATACTCCAGAACACCCAGCGAAGCTCCTGTCGCTGATGCACGAACAGCGCCAGCCACACAAGCGGAAGAACCGACAGAAAGGCAACGGCATAGTGGACGATAAACGGATGGACCGTCATTGCCTCACCTCAAAATACTGCCGATACTGCCAGTACCACTGCTCCAATCGTTGCTGTTCTGTCTCCAGCTCCTCCCGGCTCTTTTCCAGAACGATCCCCCATTGATCATCGGCAACTCCAGCGGCTGCTCGCTCCGGGAAAAGGAGTCGGGCGACAAAGCGGTGTTGCTGGGGTTTCCACCGCGACAGCAAAACCAGATACACCAGAAGCTGCGGGTAGTATCGCCGGAAATAATCGCGCATCTGTTCCACCGTGTGAACACCAACGGTTTTCCAGTCCCAGACTTCAAAATCTCCCTGAGCATTCTGCACGACGCAATCGATACGCCCAAACAAAAAGTCCTGGTGGTATGGCACCCAGAGCGTTTTTTCCATTTCTGCCTCCAACAACTGATCCCCGTATCGCTGAATCAATGGTGTTGCCATTACCCGATGGATCATCTGAAAAACATCTTCCAGCACATCTTCGGGAATGAACCGGGCAATTCGTTGTGCACCATACTGGAGAATTGTTCGCAACATATCCGAATCAATGGAAGATTGGAGATACCATCGGGAAAGATGCTCCATTGCATAGTGAAAGATTTCCCCGCGTGCGGATCCATATTCCTGATCCCTTTCATCCTCTGGCTGCGGGAAAATACCAGGCAATCCACCACCATCTTCGACGGGCAATCCCAACAAATACTGCTGTTCAAAAAGCTCCGGTTCTTCAGCAAGATAGGTCAGTTGCGAAGCCGTGACGAACATTCCCGAAATGCGGGCGGAAGGTTGAACCAGAATAATCGGCGGTACGGTTGCTTTCCTCTTTTCCTCCTGCCGAACTGAGGGCAGCTCAGCGATCCGGGTTCGGATTGACACAGGTATGGTGAATTGTTCGATGGTAATCGTTCCATCTGCTTCCAGTTTTTCAATAACGCTTTCCCACAACTGTTCCTGATCGCTCAGCAGGGTTTCCGGCTCCAGCTCCAGTCCTTCCAGCACCAACTCCAGCATTCCCTGTGGCTTCCGAATGGTGCCAGTGCGCGTTCGACGAAGCGTGCTGCTCAAAACCAGGTGATCCTGAGCGCGGGTCAGTGCAACGTACAACAGGCGCTTTGCTTCTGCCCGTTCCTTTGCCTCCTGCTCCATCTGCGCCAGCACCAGCGAGGGTGGGGCCTCTGGCTGTTGTTCCGAAAGCACTCTTGCAGGACGCAGTGCCCCACCAAAATCCGGGTGTGGAACGAACAGGCTGCGATTGTTCGGCTGCGTTGCAGCATTTAAGTTGTAAAGCACCACCACTGGAAATTCCTGCCCCTTGGCTGCGTGGATTGTCATAATTTGCACCGCATCCTTCCCTGCCAACTGCTCCGCTTCTCCCTCGTGCTCTTCAAACCGCGCTCGTTCCAGTAACTCCTGGGCAAAATCATAGAGGTTCACCAGTCCCCGCTGTTCGTATTCTCGTGCAAAGGCGATCAACTTCTCCACATTCGCTACCATCTGTTCCCGGCGCAAATCTGCTGCTATCTTGCCGCGCCAATCCGTACGCTCTATGATCATCCGGATTAAAACGGGAATGCTGGTTCGGGGCGCAATTGTCAACAAATCCTGCAACTGCTGATAGATCGCACCAATGGTCGCCGATTGTGGCTCCCGCCGCACGGCATTGCCCATCTTTTCCCATAAACTCTCACCATCCATCGCTGCGATGGCTGCCAGAACAGCATCATCAACACCAAAAAACGGCGCGCGTAGAATCGATGCCAGCGCAATATCATCGTGAGGATTGTGTAAAAACAGCAAAAAGGAACGGATGTCCTGAATTTCCGGCTGCTGGTAGAACCCAGTGCCGGCGTAAATCACAAAGGGAACGTGGTAACGGCGCAGAGCACCTGCCAGCGTTTCCATCCCTGAGCGGCTCCGCATCAGGATAGCAATATCTGCATACCGCAAAGGACGACGTCGCTCTTCAACACCAAATCCCTGAAATTCCCCACAGTGCAGGGGCTGCACTCCCTCTACGGCATTCCGTACAAAAGCGGCAACCAGTTCAGCTTCCGATACTTCTTCCTCCATCGATTCCGTATGATCCTCCCGGTTGGTCTCTTCCCGCACGGCGGTCAAAAAAGTAATGCTACCGTGCTCCAGAGGCGATCGGGCAACAATTAACGGCGTATACGGAACATCGTACTCGGACAGTTGCTGCTCCATCAAAGGGGCGCAAACCAGATTTACAAATGCTGCTAAACGGGGGAGCATCCGAAACGACGCCTGCAATTGCACCTGTCCCCACCACTCCGAGGACTGGAGCACAGGGACGCGGTCATCCCCAACCTGAACGGTTGCAGGGGGTGCTGCTCCCCACCGTTGCTGATTCCACCGCTCGATCTCCTGCTGTGCCTTCAGAAAAACCCGAACATCCGAACCGCGAAACCCATAAATACTCTGCTTGGGATCGCCAACGACAAAAAGATTGGCTCCCTTTTTCGGATCTTCCAGAATTGTTAGCTTGCGGATCAAAGCATACTGTACCGGATTCGTATCCTGAAATTCATCGACCATCAAGTATCGAATCTGCTGACGAAGTTCCTGCACAGCCTGCGGATGCCGATCCAATACTTGCAACAATAACAACTGCAAATCATCAAAATCCAGCCATCCCTGCGACTTTCGCCGTTCGGTTGCCTCTCGCACAACCTCTTCTAAAAAGCGCATCAACCGTTGCAAATCGGCAAAAAGCTCGTGATCGAGATCGGCGTACGCCAGGCTGGACCGGAGCTTTTCGACCCGATCGATAATCCACTTAGTCGCATTGATCAGCCGGCGGGCGGGCGGCTGCACGAAAATGTTCGATCGGAGATCACCATTTTTACGAAACACCTTCTGGTGGTACTGCAACCAGTCGTACAAGAATGCTTCAACTTCTGCTATCGAGCCCTGCCATACCCCATCCCCTTTCCATTGCTCAATCCATCCCTGCAAAGCGCTGATCCTGTCCACGCCCTTTTCCGCTGGTTCGGTGGATTGAAAGACTTTTGTCATCACCCGCTGGTATTCCCGGAACAGCCGCTTCACCTGGCACTGCAGGGCTCTATCCCGCTCTTCGATCAATTCCTCTACCGACTGCTGGAAAACCGCATACCATTCTTCGAACTGCTCACTGCTGGCAATCAGCGATTGCAACAAACGCTCGGTTTCAGCCCGGTGATACCGGAGGAAAAGAGACCATAGCAGCGAGTGAAAAGGAGATGTGGGATCCCGGAGCACTGCTTCCACCTTTTGATCCAGCACGTCATTGCGAAGCTGGCGTGACTCGTACTCGCTCAATTCCCGAAATGTCGGTGGCACGCCTGCCTCTACAGCGTAATCCCGAAGCAATTGCGCTGCAAAGCTATGAATCGTGGAAATTCGAGCGCCGCTCAGTCGTTCCCGCAGCATTTTCAACTGCCGCCATTCTGCCTTATACGCAGGATCCGCCAGCAAGCTCTCTAACCGGCGAGCAATCCGTGTGAACATCTCCGCTGCGGCTGCTCGCGTAAAGGTGATAGCCACCACAGACCGGATTGCCTCTGCCCCGTGGCGCATCAGCAGGGCAAAGTATCGTTCAACCAGAACCCGGGTTTTCCCCGAACCGGCATTCGCAATCACGACCAGCGGGCGATCGAGCAGCAGTGCCAGTTTTTGCTCACGTGTCAATTGCATCGTCGGCGCTCCAGTCAGCTATGGATTTCGAGAAAAATTCGCAATACGCAGAATGATCAAATCCTGAATATTGCGTGCCACCATTGCCGGAAATGGGGCATTGTTCACCACGACAACAAACACGAATGGTTCTCGATTTCGAGAAAAACAGTATCCAGCAATACCAGAAACACCGGTGAGCGTCCCGGTTTTAGCAAAGACCGATCGAGCAGTTTCGATTTCCCCCAGCCGAAACTGCAACGTACCCGGTTCGCCCGGACGGGCTAACGAACGGAGAAAGACATCTCGATATCGGCGATGGTAAACAAATGTCAGCAACTGAGCAATGTGCGCTGGACTTAACAAATTCAATCGAGACAGTCCAGATCCATCCACAATACGCAGGGATTCCACATCGATATGCGCAAACCGGACAAATCCCAGCAGCGCATCAATCCCCGCCGTCCGACTCCCCTCACCTCGAAAAATTTTTCCCAGGGTTTTGAGCAGCATTTCTGCCCCCAGATTATAGCTGTGGCGATTGATTCCAGCGATAATATCCGCCAGCGGGGGTGAGAACCATTCCACCAGGGTTTCGACAGAGCGATTTCGTCCGCTACCAGCATCGACAGCACGCCGAATACTGCCTCGAACCCGAATTCCCTGACGCTGCAAAGCCTGTTGCAAGCAAAAAGCAGCAAAGAGAGCAGGATCATCAACCGGGATGGAAAGCACCAGTGAGTCTCGCGCTCCGCGCAACCGGAACGTCCCCTGGAGCGTATAGTCCGCAGCACAGGGATCTCGTACACACCGAACGTCGGTTGTTCCACTATCAATGAGCGTAATCTGCGGTCGGACATTGACAAACGGATAATCTGGATCTTTCCAAAGGAGTATCGCTGGAGCTGCGGTATCCGTCACCGTCAGCACCACGCGAATACAATTGTCATCAATAGCGAGCGCTGATACTGGAGCGGCATAGGCATATCCGATGTCCTCGATATCCCAGCCAGGTGCCCAGAATTCCCGATCAAAATACGAATCATCCGCAACGATGTCTCCTTCCACCACGCGGATCCCCCGTTGCTTTAGCCGTGCCGCCAGCAGAGCAAGCAGGGAATCAACACGAATGTGGAAGATTGGAGAAATGGCTGGATTGCCATTGCTCCACAGAATCAAATTCCCCCGCAAAATCGAATCCTCGACCACAAAGCCATCGGTCAATAAAACCGTACGAAAGCGGTAATCGGCGCCTAAAAAGTCCAGTGCTGCTGCCGTGGTAAACAGCTTCAACAAAGAAGCAGGGACAAAAAGTTTATGCGGATTTTTCTCAACAACAACTTCCCCCGTTTGCAGTGATTGCACCACAACGCCTACAAAAGCAGGCTGCAACTCGGCGCTCTCCAGAAGACGCTCCAGATCCGCTTGCAAACGGCATACCGCGGGGGATGGCATTTCGACAACGCCCGGCACCGGTTGTGCGAAGAGAAAGGAAACACACCAGAACCACCATCCCCAAACAACCTTTCGGCTCATTGCTGCTGCCGTCGATTATACAAAAACTCCTGTGCCCGTCGTACTGCTGGTTCTGGCGCCAGCGAGGCAATGCGGTTCAACAACGCCGCACACTGGTCGACTGATACGCCAACATTCAACGCTCCCCGAAGATGCGCATACTGCTGCGGCGCCCAATCCAGCACGGTCAGAATGGCAACAGCCACCAACTCTCGCTCTGGAACAGACAATCCCGGACGCGACAGCACCTTTCCGTATCCCTCAATGATCATCCATTCGTCCAACTGCGGCGATAACTGCTGCATTCGCTGCCGCATTTTAGCATACACGGAAGTATAAATCTGGCGGCACAATTGTTCTCCTCGATGGACAAAGGTGGCTACATCGTAGGGTTCCGTCCACGGGACAAAGGATAGCTGCTTTTCCACCAGCTTCTGATGCAAACGCTCCATCGCTGCAATCGCTGCGGGAAAACCAGCAAACAGATACAGCTCCAGAAAAGCCTCGTAAAAGGCAACAGTTGTCTCATAACTCAGGCAATCATCGAACAACTGGAGCAATTCTGTCCACCGACGACGGGCAGCGAATGCAGCAGCAATGGCTGGCTCTAGCCTCGGTTCCGCTGTCCCCGCTTTTTTCTCCAGCGTTACTTTTGCTTTGCCTTCTTCACGTACTGCTGAAAGGTGGATTTTCGCTGCGGTCCTATGAACTTTGCCACAATAGTTCCGTCCGGCGCAATGATAAAGGTGGTGGGCACAACGCCAACGCCCCCGTAGGCAGCGCTGATCTGTCCCAGGATGTTTCCATCTTCAGTGGTCACATTCACGTACGGCAGTTTTGCTCGAGCAACAAAATTCTGTAGTTTCTGCATCTTCTGGCGACCACGCTCAAAAGCCACGCCGACTACAAAGACTTCCGACCGCATTTCCCGTGCTAATTCTGCAATATCCGGCAGTTCCCGACGGCACGGCGGACACCACGTCCCCCAGAAATTCAGTAACACCACCTTGCCTTCCTTGAGCACTTCCGATAACCACCGCTGCTTTC
>JALWUI010000078.1 GCA_027082775.1 Candidatus Kapaibacterium sp. | reverse complement strand
GTCCATTGGGCGCGCGCTTCAGCGTGCCTGGAAGCGCACACTTCAGTGTGCATTTTTGCCGACTAAAGTCGGCGCTCCCAGTCTTTACTGGGAAAAGTCGGTGCTCCCGGCACCACTGGATAGTCCCAAATCGTGAGCTTCTCAGCCTCTTATTTCACTGCGGAAGGGATTGCTCGAATAACAGCGGCTATGGCTTAAGGAAGGAGGAGCAGTAATGCCACAATAGCAGCGATACCGGAGCGAGCAAGGCGGTACAGCGAGAGAGAGCGATGCTGCACATAGGTAATTCCCCAACTGGCGGCAAAGCACAGTGCTATGATCCCTGCTGCCATTGCAACTCCCTGCTCCAACGACAACGAATGCGGGAAGCGGCGCGCCGGTCCATCCCACCACGCCGTACCGTAGAGGAGAATCAGATGGAGAATATACTGAAAAAACGCCTTCGAACTCAGCCGTGAAGCCTGTGGATACCAGCGGAGTCTCTGCGGCAACAGCCATCCACTCACCGCCACAAGTCCCAGAACGCCGGCAAAGCGGAAGAGAAAAAGAGACCACGAGTTAGGATGCGATCCAAACCACGGGGTCAGCCAGGTAACTGAGGAATTGAACGTTGCGATACCCGCCACTGTACAGATTGCAAAGAGTGGTACGACCATCCTGCGATAGTACTGCGGGTGATGTTGTTGCGGCATAGACCAGAGCCAGGCACCAAACCATCCCCCCAGCAGCATATAGGCGGCATACGGAAATACGGGAAAGAATGATCCATACGCAAAGCTGCAATACTGAGCAATGGGCATCGGGAGCCACTGGTGAACCGGCAGTATCGCCATTATCGGCGTTACGCCAACAACAGCAGCACCAGCGATCAACGCCCATCGCCGGTACTGTTTCACACTGGCGGTTGCAGCGAATATCAGGGTATTGAGCATCAAAGCTACGCCGATCAACTGCAAAATGTTCACTTTCCAGAACGACTGCCATACCGATTCTGATACATACGGCAAATGATGCAGTGATCGCGCAGGTAGTACCAGCAGATACCCGATGAGGATTAAGGCGACTGCCCATCGGAAACGACGCCAGAGAATTGCAGGAAGCACTCTGCCGTGAGCATCCCGCTTGTTTGCATAGACCTGCACTACCCCGGATACAATCAGAAAAAGTGGAGCCGTGAAACCGCGAAACTCCTGCCATAGCGTCCACGGAAATGCCGCAAGGTGGTGGGGTGCCACCATCGACGTTACCGTATGCCCGAAGATCATCTCCACGATGGCGAACAGGCGCAGCAAATCAAACAGATACAACCGCTGCTGGGACCGTTGTACCACTGAAACGCTCACTGCTTTTGCACGTGTTGCCGTACGATTTGCTCCACTTGATTGAGAATTACCTGAGCGCATTCCTGTTTGCTCATTGGCGGGTATGATTGCACCCGCTCAGGCGTCACCATGGTAATGGTATTTTTCCCCTCTCCGAATCCACTGCCTGGACGGTTGGCGTAATTGAGTACTACGAAGTCGCAATTCTTTTTCTTCAGCTTTTCCTTTGCCGCCTCTACGCCGTCATCCGTTTCCAGTGCAAAACCAACGACTACCTGATGCTGCTGCTTCGATTTTCCAACGGCTTCCAGAATATCCGGTGTTCGCTTCAACCGGAGTATCAGTTCCGACTTTCCCTCCTTCTTAAGTTTGGTTTCCGCTGGTTCCACGGGAGTAAAATCAGCTACCGCTGCGGCGCCAATAAACACATCTGCCGTATCCCAATGCTGGAGCACAGCCTGATACATTTCATCCGCTGTTTGTACTCGCACGACTTTCACACCATCCGGAGGCATCTGATGGGTTGGTCCGGACACCAGGATCACCTTTGCACCCCGGCGCACCGCTTCTGCTGCCAGTGCATAGCCCATTGTCCCTGTCGATGGATTACCGATAAACCGAACAGGATCAATGGGTTCGTGCGTCGGTCCGGCGGTGATAACAACCGTTTTACCCTTCAAAACAGAATGGCGCCGCTGGAATTCTGTCCACTCCAGCTCTGTTTCGAATTGCCGCTGTTCTACCCTCTCCTCCAGTGTCTCCGTCGGCTGTTCCAGCAGGGTTTCAAGGGGACTTTTCTCCTGCTGCGCTGCTGGCCGCTCCTGCTGCTGAGTATCATCTTCTGACGGGTAATGTGCGCTCGAACGCTGCTGGAGCAACTGCTCTGCGAATGCGACGATAGCCTCAATTTGCGGCAAGCGTCCAACACCTTCCAAACCACTGGCTAAAGCCCCTTCCTCTGGCATCAAAAAGTGCACCCCCCATTGCTGCAGCGTGGCAACTTTATGCCGGGTAACAGGATGTTTCCACATTTCCACATCCATCGCTGGTACACATCCCAGCGGCGTTGTGGCGGGTAAAGACAGAGCTGTCAGAGTCACGGGCGTATCAGCAATACCCGCTACCAGCTTCCCCAGGGTCGTCAAAGAAACTGGAGCGATGATCATCACATCTGCCCATCGTGCCCAGTGGACATGCCACGAAGCTGCCGGTTGCAGCCGGGGGTCAAAAGAATCCATCGGGACCAGGGTATGCGTTAAATTCTCCAGCACCAGTGGGGACACAAACCGGACAGCCGTTGGTGTCAACACGACCCGCACCTGCCAGTCTGCCCGCTGTAAATCCCGAATCAGCCAGGGAACTTTGTAAGCGGCAATGCTCCCACTGACCCCTAAAAGGATGCGTTTGCTCATCCACACTCCCCTTCCTGCCGAATTGCTTTGCCTTCTTAATCCAGACACAGGAAGCAGACAGGACGAGCATTGCTGCTGCCTCGTTTATCAACCAGAGTTTTCCCGAACAACCGTGAGCACTGAAACCGCCCCTGCTTTCGATCTGCCCCCTTGCGTGAGTACGACTCAATTTTTGCAAGCACTTGCGTTCGCACTGCGCTGGCTCTCCATTCTGCGGATACGATCGACGGCGCTGCGGAGTGAGCTTGCTCGCATTTGTACTGTGCTGGTTCTCCGTTCCCGCTTTTCTCTCTGTCAGCCACCGCACCGTCGCCGCTTACTGCTCCCTTGCGTCGGTAATCGTTGCTGATCAGCACTGGTTCTCTCAGAAACAAAAAAAGCACCAGCAATTCACTGGTGCTTTGCGCAACCGCTGCGAAAACGAAAGCTTGCCTGATCTCACCGCCGATACCGACGACGTCCTCGTCGGCGACCACGCCGAATACGTCGACGCTGCGGCTCTTCTTTCTCCTCGATGCGGAACTTCAATCTGTCTTCCAGGAATTCCTTCATTGCCAGGATGGTCGGCTTGGGAATGGTATCAAATTCTTTGGAGATTTCTAATTGTTCGTGATCAATCGTATCATCTTCGTCATCGGAATTCTCTCCGCCAAGTTCCAGGTAGGGTGCCAACTTGGCATAAATATGCTCCTTAATTTCCGCCATAATGCCGTTGGCACGTTTGGAAATTGCCACCAGCGAAGCGTAAACACCGTGTTCCTGAGCAGCTTTGCGACGAACTTCAATTGGATTGACACTATAACCCCGCATGGCCTCTCCGTTTTTATACTCCAAAACGTGGTCTTTGACGATCGGTGTTGGAAATTGTTGAAATGGAAGCAAACCAGAAATGCTTCCCACTCCGCTTTGCTATCCGTGACCCACTCCACCCTTTTACGCCCGTCTGCTCTCCCCTGCCAGTGATAATTTCAGGGGGCAAACAGTACTGTTACCACAACGGCACCGGCTTCTCAACAGCTTTTATGGCTACAGCGTCAGGCGCAACACCGGAGAGAGCATAAAAAAGTTCTTCACCTCGAACGGATAAACATCGCGCAGCGGCGTGGCATATTTGCCTTCCAGATAGAGCCAGCGTCCAACGATGGGTAAATATCCGTGTACCAGCAGGATCTGGTTAGAAAATTGAACGCTGACGCCGAACGGATACGAAGATTGATGCCGATACTCCAGCCGAGCATAGAGCCAATCCAGGAATTCATCCGGATGATAGGTTCGCAGCCCAGCAATGCCGGAGCGCTGCAAACGGACAACGCCGCTGGTATCCCGAACCACTGCCATTTCCTGAATTTCAGCGTAGCTAATGCCTAAGTCCAAACGGAAGAAGTTTTCCGGTGCGGCTGGATTGATCCACCAGTGATAAAACAATGCTACCTGCCCCGTACTCCGCAGCAATGGGGCGATACCGGTAATGCGCCGGGTAGGATCTCCACCTCGAATAAACTGCACGCCAGAACGCTGGTACTTTGCATACGTTGTTGGGTTGATCTGTTGTCCATCTGCGCTTTGCAGCGGAATTTCGATGTTCGTTCGGAGACCAAAGGCAGGATGAAGTGGAAGGAAGAACTCAAAGCCACCGACAATTTTGCCACCCGGTCCAGCATTAAGCCGGCGAGCGGGAACAAATTCGAACAGCGTACTTCCGGGATCCAACCCACTGGTTAAGCGGTATCCGCCACCTAAATAAGCGTTGAGCAGAAACGGAATCGCCTTGTGGGTTCGCATATCCGTGTTCACAATCAGAGGACGCTTCAGCAGAACTTTTGCTTCGCCTGCCGACCAGAAGTGATACCCCACTTCATCGGTTCCCAGTTTTGCTCGCAGCCAGAACCCGGAATCTCCAATTTTCAATCCTTGCTCAAAAACGGACAGCGTAAAGGCGTGATCCACATCGGTCGGCTCCAGAAAATTGATAATCGCTTCCGCCTGCGCTTCGGTGGGCGGAATTTCCGGCGGAATATCTTCGTAGCAGTACGTCCGCTGACCATCAGCCGGCTCCCCTTTGTAGGGACCGGAATACACAACATCACCGCTAATAATTGCTGCCAGCCGCTCCATATAAGCGTCGATTTCCGATGCAACCATCTTTTCACTGCCACACTCCACCAGCAGCAGTGTGTAGGGCATTCCCGGCTCCACTTTCGGAGCCGCGGTAACAATAATGTTGTTCATATCCAGATTTTTTTTGGGATAGCCAAAAAGCAGAAAGGTCTGGTAAATCTGGATTTGCAAATCACGCTCGCAAATTCGCCAGCGAGGGAAATATTTGACAATATTCGTGTCGATCGTTTTTAATGCTGCAATAAGCTCTTTGCGATCCACCACCTGGGCAGAGACCGACGAGAGCAGAGCGATCGCAAACAAACCGATTCCGAAGAATACCACCAATACTTTTTGCATCTTCATTGCTCACGACCCTTTTAAAAGTTCAACACAAAGCTCAATGAGGGAATGAACACGCTTTTGTTCTCCCACGGATGGGGATCCCGGAAAGCAACGATGTATGCCTTTGCATCCAGGCGCACCGCAACCTGAGCAATAACAGGAACCTGAAGCCAGGCGCCAAAGGACAATGCTTCGTCAAAGTACTGTATGCTGCCACCAAAAGGCGTGGGGAATTTTCGCGCCATATACTCCAGCCGTCCGGAAATACCACCAATCGTTTCGGTCTTCGCACGACGAAACACCACCTTGACATCTTCCCGTGGATCCTCAGGCTGTTTAAGCTGATATCGCCAGTACTCCAGTGCATAGACGGTTGCCCCAAGTCCCAGACGCAGTAAGTGATCTTCATCGATGGTCATTCCAAAGGTGTAATGCAACTGCCCGTGGGCACGGATCAGGTAATCATTATCAGCAGGATCTTCGCGAAATGTCAGGGGATCGGTATTCCGATTTTTATAAGGGCTGGGCTGCGCGTCATCGAAAACATAACTAAATCCCAGGTGGAAAACACCACTGCGAGGAATCAGGCGGATGGGGAAATCGAACATTCCCTGCACGCCCCAGCCAGCATATGTCAGTTTCCGCTCCTGCCCCAGCATGGATGCCAGCGACGCCCAACCGGGGGTTGGCAGCACTACGCCCAACTGGACATTTTGCCACATTGCCATCACTGCCAGACGTTCGCTCCACAGCGAAGGATAGTTGATTTCCTCCAGTCCATAGCGAACAGCCAGTCCATATTCGGGCAGGGTTTCATTAAACACAAACAAGCCTTCAGCTAAGGTTGCCGAATCCAGATCTTCCGGAACTGGATAACGTCGATAGCTAATGACATCGTAACTCAGCCGCACTTCCTGCGGTCGGGCATAATCCAGTGCCTGTCCTTCCGATACCCGCATATATCGCTGAATATCGACGTCGGACGGATCGTCTGGTGAGGTTTCCAGCGGCTCGCTGATCCCATATACTTTGGGTGCAAAGTTCGTAAAAATGTCTCCGATGCCCTGCGCTTCCGCCGTTACATTCCGCACCGCTCCCTGCACAATCGCATTTTCCAGATACTCGTACAGGGTACTGGCACCATACGACGTATCGAGTGTCATACTCCGCAACTCGTCGATGGTGTAGATGTCATCCTCCTGCACAGCACGCAAATTATCCTCTACGTACGCCTTGCCCCGTGAAGAGACAATCATTGCAATGATGACAGGAGGGAAGTTTTCCTTTGATTCCCTGGTCGTAACAATGTACACATTTTCAATCCGCTTACTTGGTCCCTGCAACCGCCGGATTGCTTCCTCTAATGCTGCATCGACAGCCGGTGTCAGATCAACCCCCTGATTCATCAACTGCTGAATCGCCCGACTTTTCACGCCCCCGCTCAGCCGTGCTGCCCGCTCTACAGCGGTGCGCAAAGCAGGATCCAGCGTATCCAGCGCTGCCGTATTCCCACCGCCTCCTGCCTCCTGTATTAGTAATTTGCGCACATTTGACAGCGTTGGATTGCGCAAATCATACAGCGAAATCATCCCATACCGCCAGTTCTTAAAATACTTCAGGATCGACTTCAGCTCATTCTGCGCCGGCAATTCTGCCGCATTCATCATCAACAAAGCACACAGCAGCGTCAAAAAAGCGCTCCGCTGAAAAATTCTCATTGTCCTCTGCCCTTCTTTGTGTTGCTTTCCCAGTGTATCATTGCTTGCTATGATTCAAGCTCATTAACGTCGCCGGCGGCGCCGCCGTTGCTGCTCCAATTCTACGGGAATATTGATACTTGCCATTCCAAGTTCAGAAACTTTTCCATTGATCGGATTGCGAACTCTTGCACCAATAGTAACGCTAATATTCCCACTGACCGATCGCTGACCTGCCGGGATCTTGCCCTTGAGGAATACATCCAACTTCACCTTGCCTTCCCCTTGCTCTTCAATAGTCACCTCATCGACCTCAAATCCAGCAACTTCTGACTGCACATTCTGCACACCCAGATCCTGCACATCTTTCATCGTTGCTACCTTCCCAGCCGTATCAATATATGGCAAGATGAGATCGATATCTCGCACTGTGAGCCGAACTTTCCCACCAGACAACCACTCCGGCTGCGATACCCCCATATTTTGGAGCTGGAAGTACGGTGGTTCCTGCTTGATTTCACGCGTGACTTCTGGAAGAATTTCTACCTCATCGCCAGTATATGGATGCTCCCAGACTAACTTAAGTGACAGATTATTCGCTTTTGCTGGTAGTGGGATTTTTGCATCCAGCCCTCGGATCGGCGGGGTCTGCGGATCGTGATCAAACCGTGCATAGATTTTGAACTGTTTTGCCGGAATCTTCCCTCCGGAGGTTGGTTTGAGATTGAGCAATAATGCATTCCCATAGTACATATTCCGCAATCGAAATTCTAAATCCTTCCGATTTTGCTCTTGCAGCCCTGTTTCGAACACCTCCAGAGGCGTTTTTCCCACTGTTGATTTCCCCATATTTGTCTGCGTAATCCGCACTTCATAGGTCCCCGGCGGGACGGGCTCTGCCGTTCGTGCCTGATAAAAGCGCTTACCACCTTTGGCTGTTCCTGGCGTTGTTGGCTGCGTCGTTACCTGTTGATCGATTGGTCGAATGATCAAAGGATACGCCTGCAACGTAGCAGGATCGACCACCTCGCCAGTCGGGAAGTTGTTGCCTTGAAACGGACCGGAAGCAAAGTTAAAGATGATGGGTACCGCATCAAACGTGTAAATGGCTTCTGGAAGCTCCACGTATGGCTCTGCAATGGTAATCGGTGGCTTCACCACCCGAATGTCAATCTGGTAACTCTGGCGATTCTGCTCAAAATACTGCGAGGCATTGGGAGTAAGCAACTTGACGATATAACTATACAGATCCAACTTGTTAATCACCGCCGTCGGTTCCATATCCAGGTTGACTTCACCCTTCAGCACTTTCTGCTTGGCTTCGTTCAAAAGCTGGTCAAATTCCTCCACCGTCAGCTTGCCGTGCGCCAGATCTTCCGCACCGGGCAAATTCAGCGCACTCAAAGAGCGTTGCAGTTCTTTCTGGACAACCCGTAAATCCTTGATTTTCAGCTTGACCGTCCCAATGTTAACGGTAAAATCTGGCGGCAACTCTTCGGGCGATACAACATCGCCAGTAACGCCCAGAATTCGATTCGTACGCGAGACAAAACGCAATTTATACCATCCCGGTTTATTCGGTGGCTGGAAATACACTAAGAAAGCTCGCTTTCGGAGCCGTCCTCCTTCCAGTTGCGCTAACCGCTGGGTCTCCTGCTCCGAGTACACAAATATGCTGTCTTTTTTCACAGCAAAGTCCGGCGCAAAGTCTCTGGCTGACCCCAACTCCTTGATGTAGTACTTATACACCGGATGTTCCCAGTCGCTGGTTTTTTCAAGATCCAATTTCAGTTTGCGCAGAAAGACCAGCCGCCACTGTCCACGATCGACCACCGGACCAACCGGTTGGTTCAACTGGTCAAACTCCACGTGCCTTAAGCTATCATCAGGTGGAAAATACGGTGGCTCAGCCGCGTTACTGGGATGGTAAAAAATCTGGTATTCCAGCTCTTCTACGTTGCCCAATCGAATCAGTTTCCGGAGCTCTTCTTCATAGTTTTCCGATTCCGGATCCAATTGCGCAGCCGCTGCAGCAACATCGGTGACCCCAACCTCGATAAAATACTTCCGCCATTGCTTAATTTCCGGACCCTCGGAAATTTTTACCTCTTGCAAAGTAATTTCATCCTGCGGACGCGTGCTAATGCCTTCGGTTCCGGCACCAATTTGCAACTGTGCCAGAATACTTTCCACAATCCGCATCGTCTCCTTTTGACGGCGGATTAGGTTCTCTTCGGCTTCATCGCGCTCCACAATGATAATCAACAGTTCCAGAATCACCGCAAGATATAACACGAAATAAACCTTCCCGGCACCACCACCTTTTGCCATTCCGGTTGCTCCTGCTTGAATGAACGAAAAATTTTTATCCCGTGCTTACACTGTTAACAAGTTTTCAATTATACAAAAAATTCCAGACTTAGCCGGACACTCTGCCATCTAATGCTTCGAACGAAAGCTGAGCCGCAAAGGAACACCCTCGAAAGCAAAGTTTTCACGCAAAGATCGCTCCAGGTATCGTTTATAAAAATCCGGGATCCATCGAGGATGATTGGAGAAGAACACAAAATGTGGTGGGGCTGTTTCAACCTGCGTTACATAATTTAGTTTTACTTCCTTCCCATTTCTGGAAGGGGGCGGGGTTTTCCGAACCCATTGCTGTAACATTTCATTCAGCTTTGCCGTTGCGACCCGCATCTGCCGTTTCTGATACACCTGTAATGCTGTTTCCAAAAGTGCGGGGACTCGTTGCTTCGTACGAGCGGAAACGAACAGCACCGGCAGATATTCTACGATGGGCATTGCCTCCACCAGGCTCCTGCGCCAGTGATCTGTCTTTTTGTGCTCAGCAGGCACCGCATCCCACTTATTGACAGCTATCACAACCCCTTTCCCTTCCTGCAAAGTTTCATCAATCATCTGTTTTTCCTGCTTATGAAATCCCTCCAGGGCATCTACCACGACAATGACAACATCGGAGCGCCGAACAGCGGTTCGGGTGCGCACGGTACTAAAAAACTCAATGTTATCCCGGATACGACTTTTGCGCCGCAATCCAGCCGTATCAATGAGCAGAAGTTCTTTGCCATAGAACCGAATGCGCGTATCCAGCGCATCTCGTGTTGTCCCCGCAATGGGGGTTACAATGCTACGCTCTTTACCAACAAGAGCGTTCAGCAGACTTGACTTTCCCACGTTGGGTCTGCCAATAATAGCAATGCGAGGAATATCTGCTTCCTCCTCCGGTACAGATGCCTGTTGTAAAAAAGGCAAAGCCATTTCCAGCAGCACATCGATGTTGCGTCCGTGCAAAGCAGAGCAGGGAACGATAGTTTCGCTGATCCCCAGCGCTGCACCTGCATACGCTTCGACATCGTGCTTTGGATCGTCGCATTTATTGGCAACAAGAATAACGGGTTTCTGCAATGGGCGGATCCAATCTGCCAGATATGTATCAGCAACGGTGAGTTCTGAGCGAGCGTCGCACACGAAAAATATCACGTCCGCTTCTCTCAGTATACTTTCCACCTGGTGGTGTACAGCCTGCGCTATCGGCTCCTGAGGATCCGGGATAACACCACCAGTGTCAATAACACGAGTTTTTAAATCTCGCCACTCCAGGTATCCAACCAAGTAATCACGAGTCACCCCCGGCTGTTCCTCCACAATCGCAATCCGTTTTCCAACTAACCGATTGAACAACGTCGACTTTCCGACGTTCGGGCGCCCAACTATGACAATTGTACGCATTCCCTTACCTCCTCAATCCATTTGACAATGTCGCAAAGGGACGAATCCATAGGCTTTGAAATGTAATTATTCGTCTCACGCCATAACTGTCAAACGATACCCTGTGCACGAGATGCTGGTAAACGGAAAACCGTACCGATCCCTATGGGAAAGTAAAGATGAGGCAAGCGTTTTTATTATTGACCAGCGATGGCTTCCTCACCGGTTCGTCATCGAAGAAATCCGCACAGTCGAACAAATGGCAACAGCAATTCGGGAAATGCACGTTCGTGGCGCCGTACTGATCGGTGCGGCTGCCGCTTACGGAATGGTCTTAGCTGCCCGGCAGGCGCTACCTCTCTCACCTGCCGAATTTCACTCTGCGTTGAGAAAGGCGGCACAACAACTCCTCCAGACACGTCCAACCGCTATTAACCTCCAGTGGGCAATCGAGCAACAGTTGGCTCATCTCCAGGAAAATTCAGATCCTGCTACCGTGCTGGCTGCTTTGCTGACAACTGCCCGGAAAATTGTGGACGAAGACTTGCATCGCTGTGCTTCCATCGGCCAATATGGATTTGCTATCCTCGAACAGCTCATCAAAAAGAAAAGTGGTCAACCACTCAATATTCTCACCCACTGCAATGCCGGATGGTTGGGCTGCATTGACTACGGCACCGCAACGGCGCCGATCTACCACGCTGCGGAGCACGGACTGCCACTCCACGTATGGGTGGACGAAACGCGCCCCTGGAATCAGGGAGCACGACTGACAGCGTGGGAACTGGCTCAGCAGGGTATTCCCCATACAGTGATTGCTGATAACGCTGCTGCCCATTTGATGCAGCGTGGAATGGTGGATATTGTTATCATTGGAGCAGATCGCGTCACTCGCACCGGCGATGTAGCAAACAAAATCGGTTCCCTTGAAAAAGCTGTGTGTGCCCATTACTTCAACGTTCCCTTTTACGTTGCCCTGCCAACTTCCTCTATCCACTGGGAACTCTCCGACGGCGTTGCAGATATCCCAATCGAGGAACGCTCTGCTGACGAAGTGCATTATGTGTCTGGGTGGAATGCCAGTGCACAGGAATTATGTATCGTCCGAATCACTCCCCGGGAATCTCCGGCACGCAACTGGGCATTCGACGTTACGCCCGCAACCTTTATTACGGGATTTATTACCGAATTCGGCGTGTTTGCCCCTTCGGAACTGGATATCCTTCGCAGTAAGATAGCACCATCGGTCGAAACACCCTATGATACAGCTTAACAATAGCTCGGTTGCGAGCAACCAGCGCGGCATCCATCCACGGCTCCGACAGACGCTTCAGCGGCATCTTGACGCTCCCTATCAGCGTCCCTTTCCTCCTTTTAGCTCCAATGTCTTTGAAGCACTGGAACATATTTTGAACAATCACTCTGAGCTGCTCATCCTGGACGCAGGATGTGGTACAGGAATGAGCACTATTCGCCTGGCGCTGCGTTTTCCCCGCGCCACTGTTATCGGCATTGATAAATCTGTGGTCAAGCTATCGAAGAATCTCTGGAAGCGCTCAGGCCAATTGCCTCGCAATTGCTTCCTGCTGCGCGGCATCATTGAAGACGTCTGGCGATGGTTGGTCCAGCACAAGATTCTCATTCATTACCATCTTCTCTGGTATCCCAATCCCTGGCCCAAGTCCCGTCACCTCAAACGCCGGTGGCACGGGCACCCCGCTTTCCCTTTCCTTTTCCAGTGCTCTCGGTGCGTCGAATTGCGCACCAACTGGAAAATCTATGCTCAGGAATTCGCGCTGGCAGCAACGGATATCACCGGCAGTACTCCCGAAATTACGCTGTTCTCTCCGGTAACTCCTCTTACCCCTTTTGAGCGCAAATATGCCCGGCGCGGCGAACCGCTGTACAAAGTACGCTGGTATGCCACTGACTGCTAATGCTCTTCCGGAGTCCAATTCAAATGACGCGTTGATCTTCCGAAAAGAGATCAAAGTGCGCACTCGAATTTTCTGATGAACAAATTTTCCTGCTCAATCCTTTTACCCTCTCCTCAGGCTTGTTACCAGCGTGCGTAGGGAAAATACCAGAAACTGAACTCAGAAAGCGTGACTGCGTCGGTGAAAGGCAACAAAACAATAACAAGAGGTCAGAACTAAGCGAACAGTGACACCAAACAAAAAACCGGATCCCCATAGGGATCCGGTTTCAGTGCAGACAAACCCGTTGACTTTGATAACCCGCGAACGCTTAGCGGACAATGACGACACGCTGGTAATACCGCTTATTGCCAGCTTGAAGCTCCAGCGTATAGCTGCCTGCCGGCAACATACTGACATCCAGTGTAATCCGGTGAGTGCCAGCCGTACTCAGTTCTCGAGTTGCTACTTTTGCCACCTGGCGTCCGACAACGTTCAGCAATCGGATCACCACAGGAACTGGCTCTGGCAGTTCATACCGAACCACAAGCTGATCGTGTGCCGGCTGCGGGTGCGGCTGATACAGCGTTATATCGCTGTAGCGCTGTGCTACCGGCACATCGGTAGTTCCCTGGATGGTAAATGGATCCGTTCGGTCATATTCCAGAGCAGGTTCACCCGGATAGATAGCACGGAGAATAACTGTTTTTGTGCCTTCCATCGGCGGCACAACCCAGTCAACGTAACGGCGGCTGGCATCTACATTCGCCATTACGGTTGTCCAGGTTTCCCCATCATCAGTACTGAGCTGAATATCCACGTATTCCACTGCATTCTGGATCGTCCACCGCACTCGAGCAACCTGTCCAACCTTCAAGCTGACATCCTTTCGCGGATAGGTAAAGGTAAAGCGCCCTGCCAGAACCCGGAACTCGTCAGATACTGCCATTACTTCCCGAGATCCATCTGGCAGCACTTCGACCATCCGAATCTGTGCGTGACGGGTATTGACAAACGGCACGCGCCAGTAAGCGTTCTTCGCCGAAGCGCTCAAGATCGAGGTATTTACTTCCCACGTCTTCCCGGCATCTGGCGAGAAGTCGAATTGCACCTGATCCAGCCCTTTGGCTTCCCAGAGGATCTGAGCGGTAGAACCGCCGAAGTATACAGGATCATCAGCCGAAGGCTTCAGGATCCGTGCATAGGCACTCACGATGCTGAAATAGTCATCACTCCGATCTAACTCGATTCCTGTAAAGTCATCCAGAATGCGCACCAGACAGCGATCTGACTCGATCCCGGCTGGCACTGTCCACAACAGCTCTCCCGTTGCAGGATCCAGTGCCTGATCCACTACGTTGTACCACGTCTCACCACCATCGATGGAATACTGCAACCGAATGCTCTCTTCACCGGTATGGATCCACTTCACCCGATACGGACGATTCGGTCTCCATTGCTCGCCACCATTGGGAACAACAACCTCAGCCGTGAAGAAGAAGATCGGCTTGATGGTCTCAAAGGTACCCTGATCGGTAACATTCGTCCCATCCGTCGTATGCACCACGGTGCTTTGGTACCACTGGAAGGTAATAATACCGGAACGGTCCTTGATCAAAAACCGCAACGTGCCCAATAAGGTTGGGGAATCCGGTACCACAGAACCAGGACGATGTGCATACTGATCGTAGTCAACCTCAATAGTCCGTACATTGGGCAACGGCTTGTCCGATCCTGGTTTCGGTGCTGAATACGTTTGCGCATACCCTCGCTGCGGCTTATTATGGAACGGCGAACCATTGGTGTTGTACAGATTCAGAAACTGCAACTTCGTTGGATCGTATTGCAAAGCGAACGTCGCATTACCCAATGCAAATGGCTCCCCTTCATTCTGGATGTACACATCGACTTCAACGTAATTACCAACAAGCCGTGGAACTGCCAGCACACGATACTGAATTCCACCATTACTGAGCACGTAATTCCCCAAACGGATACCCTTGTGAACCGGACCCACCTCTTGCGTCAGCACTGCGCTGGCAAATCGCTCATAGTTCGCATTAAACCACTCAGACCGCCAGGGATCGGCTGGCGATACAACTGCCAGCGGATCATAATCAGCCGGTCGGATACCAACAGGAAAGCTCACATTATAAATGGAGGACACCTTACCGAAGTTACGATCGACAATCGTGCGATCGGTCGCATTCACCTGTCCATCACCGGTAACATCTGAACGTGCCAGCGTTGTTCCCGCGTCCAACCGTACCCGTACCCGGTCAGCAGCGTTGATCTGCCCATCTCGTTCCACATCACCTGCTACCATTGATGCAATAGCGTCAACGGCACCGATAACGCCATTCCGCCCATTATCGTAGATCAGTCCCGTATTGGAATAGTAAGTAGCGGACGGCGAGGTTTCTGCCGGACCATATGCCGTGTAATAGCCCGCTGTTTGCCACGCACTGGATGGTACCGTGGTGATGGTAATATTCGCCCATGTACTGGGCAATACATTTCCAGATGTCCCATTCCACGTCTGGAAGTCCCATCCAGATTCAATATCCCACGTAGCTTCATTATCCCCGCTGATACGGAACGGTGCTGGATGACGGGACATCACCGGCAGGTGATTGATATGATCCACAACTGCCCAGTAGTTCCCTTCGGGGATGGTAGTAAAGAGCACCGGTACGTTTGCATACTTATTATTTCCAGCATTCCGATTGGCAGGATTCAAATCGGAATACCCGTTGACAGATAGCGCAGAGTCCATAAACTGTCCCGGCGATCCAGCGTTATCCTTATACAGCTTAATTACCAAACCACCACTTTCAAATGTTGATGCCAGATTTGCATCGATATTCGCACCTGTTCCGTGGTGGTACCCTTCCAGTAGTATCCGCACGGTGAAGTTACCACGTGGCACCACAGTAAACAAGGGGCTTTCCGACCGCACAGTGTCAATCACCGTTGCTGTTGTAACGCTCAACCGCAGGCGGGCATTGGTCAAAGCTGCTGCAATGGGACCCTGATCGGTATAAACTCCATCATCGTTGAGATCGGGATCAGTTAGTCCGGCATCCAAGCTGCCAGCGAACTGGATGGGTGATCCCGTTCCGTTAAATTGATACTCGCTGCTCGTCGGGAGCGTAAAGGCATCGGTCTGGGAAGCGTGCCAGTAATCACTTCCCACATACTGGTAAGGCTGAATTAACATTCCACCCCCACCACGAATGGAAAACTCCAGCGATGGCGGCACTCCTGATGATCCGCTGGTTACTCCTGTTACTCCCGTATAGTGGAATCCGACCCATCGGACCCGGACCGTAGAACCGGTGGTATTCACTACCTGTTGCTTAAATACTGGCTCTACGACTTTAATGTACGGCTCATTTGCTACAAATTTCAACGAGTCCACTCCATAGAAGCGAGCAATAACCTTGTTGTTACTGGAAGCAAAGGAGCGGTTAAAGTTCCGATTGACGGAGTTGTTAATGAACGATCCACCGTTAAAATCAAAAGCCGCAACCAGATTCGAATTGTATGAGGAGCTCAGATCCTTCGCATACACCGCCTGTGCGCCCCAGATAAACTTTGTCATCGATGTCGGCTCTGAACCAGCGGTGCTCTGCGCATTCGGAGCTCCTTTCCAGAATCGAACTTCCCGAATTTCTCCGATAAAGCCAGCATTGACCGTATCAGCTCCCGTGCCCAGCTTTGGTTCATAGCCAATGTAGAAATCTGAGGTGTCACTGATATTCACGTACAGATTGCTTCCTAACTGGTTCGTGATCGCAGTATCAGTGCTTTGTGGCACGCCGTCGATATAGAACCGAATATCCGACTGTCCACCGTTGCCCAGATTCACATAGACACCAACGTGCGTCCAGGCTGAGTCTGTGCTTACGGTCAATGGTTTCTCCAGCGGTTTTGTAGAATCGCTCCTTGCGATGCGTTCTACACCCGCTGTGTCAGTAATTCGGAACTCCAGTTGACCAGTCGACAAAAGGCGCAGTGAATAATAACGATACTTCCGGGCTGTATCCACCTTGCTCACGATGGGGAAATACCCCTCAGCAGCCGTCGGGAAACGATATGGCCGAATCCAGGCTTCGATAAAGAAATCATTGCCAGTGATGGCAAAAGGACTACCATCTTCAACCACAACAATGTCAGATTTATTCTTGTAAAGCGAGAAGTATGGTGCCACGGTCGCTGCATCTGAGGTAAAGACCACATTGGTATCACCCCCAACAGCACCCCGGATCCGCACCCAGATGTTCGCAGCATAAGCGCTACCAGCCAAATTGCGGAGATCCGCACTTTCATAAGGCTCCCACGTTGTCCTGCCATTGCCTAAGAGAACACTGTTGAGCGGTGTACCAGTCGCCGATGAGGCATGACTCCACGTTGAATTATCCAGCGAGTACTCAATCTGCACGGTGGCATTTGTCCCATTGTTCAATCCATATCCGACCCATCGCACCTCAAAGGTCACATTTTGTCGATTGGAAATACCTTCCCCTCCAACTGGGGCGGTCAAGCGCAAATGTGGAAGATCTGGCCGAAACCGAATCGTATTATCACTCCGGCTGCCCGCCAGATAGTGAATCAAAGTATCGGATCCATTCTGGTAGTACGATTCGCTGGCTAAATCGGTATTGGTGCCTTCCAGACTAAAGTAGAGCTCCAGCGACTTGAGAATATTCACGGTTCCACTGGTATTGGTCGGATTATCAATGCCTGCAACCCGCTGGCGGATCTCTTCCTGGGTCAACGCAGAACGCCAGACCCGAACTCCCTTGATGCCACCGTGGAAGTAATTTTCCGCCGGGATAGTAGCACTGGTTGTATTATTCGGATCTACTCCTACCCAAATCGGATGGTTCGTTGGCAACGGTCGAATGTCTGCAGCGTTTGTATTCACATATTCTACTGCTATTTCGCCATCCAGAAACAGCCGCACAGTATCATTTTTGACTACCGCCGCCAGATGATGCCAGTTACCCGCATGGGTATTCCCTAAGGGGGCAGCATCGCTCACCGCAATCAGAGAATCATACGCTACGACATTCGCTAAGTATCCATTCGTTCCACGTCCCAGTACTTCTCGTACCCGGAAGGCTGGGAACTTT
This sequence comes from Candidatus Kapaibacterium sp., assembly GCA_027082775.1. Lineage (GTDB taxonomy): Bacteria > Bacteroidota > Ignavibacteria > Kapaibacteriales > WFXC01 > WFXC01. The sequence goes on along the minus strand of JALWUI010000078.1, from coordinate 6,137 downwards.
CCATTCTTCAAATACAGAATCCATCCACCTTCCTCCGGCGCTCCGGGACCTGGACTCGAAGCAACAATACCCGGATTTCCATTCACAACTTCATTCAGGTTCACCCATGCTTCCACTGTAAACTCCGTAGGCGTACTGAAGTTCTTGGTAGTTTTAAAGTATTCCTGACTGCTACTCCCTGCAAGCTGAAGGAAGAAAATTCGACCATACACAAAATCTGCATCACTAATATCAAACGGGGTTAGCCGCCCTCTGGTTGCAATGTTGCTATTATAGCCCGTTTCATCCAGTTGTGTAATCCGAAGCCGTGCCTGCTCTGACCGTGCTACCAATGTCGGATTCGTTGCCCATACTATACGGAGTGGCTTTCGATACGTTGAAGCGGATAACGTTAACGGTGCTCCGGTATAGGTGCTGATAATGTGTGTCGAAGCAGTTGTGGAAATTTCTCCCGATACGTGATTTGCCAGCACTCCACCACTTACCAGAGAAGCCGTTGAAGAGGTCGTTTCTGCAACACGCCCCACTTCTGTCCAGGACGTTCCGCCATCAAGGGATATTTCGATCACGTATGCCGTAGCGTTCGTCGCATAACTTGTCTGATCCTCTGCAAATCCACTGCGTTCAAAATAGATCGGGTAGCCCACTAATGTGTTATTCAAGTAAGAAGCATCTCGATCAACTACTTCGGAGGGACCATTCGGATTCAGAATGGTAATACCAACAATTCGGAAACTGCCAGGATTGACAAACTGTACCTGGCTCTCAATATCATTTCCATTCACATCAAAGATCCGGATATCGCCCAGCGAAGTCAAAGTATTCCACTGGAAGTTTGCATCCTGTGTTGTATCCGGCGTATTGATGATATCAAAAATCAATTTCCCGACGAAACTTCCTCGTCCTGTCGACGAAGGCTGTACTCCCCCAGATCCAAGGGTAGCCAACCGAACTTCCAGCGAATACAGCCCATCGCTGGGCGCACCATAAGCCTGGGTCGCCAGATTGTTATACCCATTAGCACCGTGAAATTGCGAGGTAATCGTTACGATGGGGTTTGCCTGCGTCACATTGTAATGGACCGAATCGGTCGAGGATGGTGCCTGGGTTGTCGCAGGTTGCAGATAAGAACTGTTATAATGAACCACCAGGGATGCATCCCCCAGTTTGGGAGCCGAGCTGGTCAACGACTTGATCCAGATTTCCACGTACAATTGATCTGCTGCCCGGCGCGGGCGCATCGTAACCTGATAAACCTGTGAAAAAGCCGTAGTGAACATCGAAAGGAAGGTCATCCAGACAAGAATGGAACGCGTTTTCATCGGACATCCTGCCCTCTTTTATCCAACAAATTCTCTGTGTACCATCCTGGACACTTTTCTTCCTAAAAGACTTCAACCGCTATTATCGTCACGCTTTCCTCATTCCTTAAATCTACCGAGATAGCTATCCCCACCTTCCCCCTATTTCGCATCAGCACCTTGCCGTAAGATCGAAAAATTTTACAGAAACTTGACATTTTCCCAAAAATTCTTAAATTTGCGCTTTTAAAAATCAGAAATTTTACAGCTTATGGATGCCATCGACAGAAAAATTTGTCAATTACTCCAACAGAATAGCCGCGCTCACCTGAATGCTATCGCTGAAGCGGTAGGCGTATCGATCGCAACGATAAGTGAGCGATTGCGGAAGCTGGAAGAGAAAGGAATTATCCAGCAATATACCACTTACGTCGACCCCAAACAGTGGGGATGCGACATTACAGCTTTTATCTTCGTAACCGTCGAAGGGAGCCAGCATTATCCGCACTTCATTGAACGTTGCCAGCAGCACCCGGAAATCTTAGAGTGTCACGCTATTACTGGAGAAGCCTCACACCTGTTGAAAATCCGGACAACGAATACTGCCACCTTAGAGCGTCTGCTGGCAACCATTCAAAAATGGAAAGGGGTTAAGCGGACGTTTACTTCGCTGGTGCTCTCAACACATAAAGAGCAATTATTACTGCCGATGACGGCTGATGACTCATAGAAAATCCGTCGGACTGTATGTATCACGAACCAATGGAGCACAGACCAATGAGCTTTTCTTCAGCTTCTTTGCAAACGACCGCGGGACACAACGGGATTGCGCAATCGGACGAGCAGTTTCCTGCTGACATCAATGCAATCTTTGGAGTTCAGACTTTCTCGCTGGAAGCAATGCGAGCTTATTTGCCCGATGATGTCTTTGCCTCACTGGCAAAAACGATGCAGCAGGGAGAACCTTTAGACCCCAACATTGCTGACGTTGTTGCTTTAGCAATGAAGGAGTGGGCAATCGAGCACGGGGCAACCCACTTCACCCACTGGTTCCAGCCCCTGACCGGTGGAACGGCTGAAAAACACGAGAGTTTCGTCACGCCAAATGTCGGTGGCGGCGCTGTAGCGAAATTCTCCGGGAAAGATCTGATCCAGGGGGAACCGGACGCGTCTTCTTTTCCCAGCGGAGGATTGCGCGCTACCTTCGAAGCTCGAGGATACACTGCGTGGGATCCCAGCTCCCCAGCCTTCGTAATGCGCATTGGCAATACAGCTACGCTGTGTATCCCCACTGCTTTTGCTTCCTGGAGCGGTGAAGCCTTAGATTACAAAATTCCCTTGCTCCGTTCGATTGAAGCACTGAACAAGCAAGCCCTAGAAGCGCTCCGACTTTTAGGTGAGGAAAAAGCCCAGAAATGCTTCGCCACCGCAGGCTCGGAACAAGAATTTTTCCTCATCCACCAGCAATTCTACAATCGCCGACCAGATTTAGTTGTGACTGGCAGAACTCTTATCGGTGCCCGTCCTGCCAAATCCCAAGAACTGGCAGACCACTATTTCGGCTCTATTCCAGAAAAAGTATTGGCATACATGCGGGAAGTGGAATATCGGCTCTACCGCCTGGGGGTTCCCATTAAAACCCGCCACAACGAAGTTGCTCCCAGCCAGTATGAAATTGCTCCCCTATATGAACACGCCAACATCTCGGCAGACCATCAGCAGCTTATTATGAACATCCTTCGTTCCACTGCTCCCAAATACGATATGGTTTGTTTGCTGCACGAAAAACCTTTTGAAGGAATTAACGGCAGTGGCAAGCATCTCAACTGGTCCATTGCAACTGATACCGGATTAAATCTCCTGGACCCCGGCAAAACCCCACACGAAAATTTGATCTTTCTCTACTTTGCTGTCGCAGTCATCAAAGCGGTGGATCAATATCAGGGCTTGCTCCGAGCTTCCATTGCCTCTGCGGGGAATGACCATCGCCTTGGGGGACACGAAGCACCGCCAGCCATTATGTCGATCTTCTTAGGCGAGGAGCTGAGCAACATCTTTGAACGCATCGTCGAAGGACAGGAGCATAAACAACTCGAAGGTGGATTGCTGGGCTTGGGAACGCCCATTTTACCCTCTTTGCCACGTCACTCCACAGATCGGAATCGGACTTCCCCTTTGGCTTTCACAGGCAACAAGTTTGAATTTCGAGCTGTTGGCGCCAGTCAAACTATTTCCTGGCCCCTCACCATTCTCAACACTATCGTTGCTGATGCTTTAGCGAGTATGAATGCACGTTTGAAGACGCTGCTGAATGAAGGCTCTTCCTTGGAATCTGCTCTCCGATCTCTGCTGGCAGAAGTATACCAGCAGCATCGCCGTATCGTTTTCAACGGTGATGGTTATTCGCCTGAGTGGCGAACAGAGGCGCAGCGACGGGGGCTGCTGGAGCTTCCCGACTCAGTCACGGCACTTCAGCAGCTTCACGATCCTGTGATTATCCAGCTCTTTGAGCGTCACAGCGTCCTATCGCAAAAGGAGCTGGCAGCTCGGGAAGAAATTTTCCTGGATCAATACGCCAAAACTCGCATTATTGAATCGCTTACCCTGTTATCTCTGGTTCGTAAATCCGTACTACCAGCTGCCTTCCACTACGGTCGACAATTGCGAGAAACAGCAAACATTTTCAATTCCAACATTCCTCTGGAAGTTTATACCGACCATTTTGCACTCCTGATCGAGCAACTGCTGCAAAAAACGCAAGTGCTGGATCAAGAAGTTGCACGAATCGAACAATTATCCGACACGCAGCAACGAGCTGGGGAAGCTGTCACCGTACTGGTGCCGCTTTTAGCTGAAATTCGGACCCTGTGCGACAACTTAGAAACTCTTATTCCGGCAGAATTGTGGCATCTACCAACGTATCAGGAAATGCTTTTTCTTAAATAATGTTCAACCAAAAGTGAGACATTGTGCTCTCTACCAGGAAGCTTAGAAGGCTTCGCCAATAGCAATTTGCCATCGAAATGGTAGTTGCGCGAATCGCTGAAAAAACCACAACTGCCGGTGCGGATCGTATACCGGGAATGCTAAATCGATTCGCACCGGTGGTGCCGTTTCGATTCCTAATCGGATACCAATGCCAGCATCAAGGGCAATATTGGGAATAATCTTTTCTTTGTTATACTGCTGTGGACCAGCCAGAAAACTATTAAACATATTCCCCCAATCTACAAAAAACGTCCATCCCAACACCTTATCGATCAAAGATTCCAGAAAGGTTACCGGTTCCGTTCGATGGCGGAAGCGAAAGCGAAATTCCAAGCTCCCTTCCAGCACGGACCCACCGCCAATAATATCGGTCCACTGTGCCAATTCTGCATCGTCAGCAATGGGATATGCAGATAATGTTCGAGTTGCCCACGCTCGCAGACTGCTACTGCCGCCTGCAAAAAAATGCTTCTCCAGTGGTACATAAGAGGATCGGTCAATCCAGATGATATGTCCCACTCGCTGCTTCAAAGCCAAAACCCAATGTCGGCTCAAAGGGAAGAAAAAACTACCATAAGCCTGCAGGCGTACATACTGTGAATTACCCCGAAGGAACGTGGGGAAAATGCCGGCTGCTTCCACCCCCAATGCTACAAAGTGGCCCCGTGATGGGAAGAACGGATGATTCCGCGTATCCCCGCTGATCTGCCACTCCAACAGGGAAGTTGTAAAGAACGACTTTTCCAGATTCATAACAGTATCCAGCACAGCGTATAAAAACAACCGGCGGCGGATACGGAGCGAGTCCTCTTTCGACAATGCTCTCTGTAGGGCTTCAGCATAAGCAGCAGCAAAGTTCAAAGGCTTCACGCGCTGCATATTGATCCCGAACTGCATTGAGTTGAAAAAATCCTGTTTCGGCAAATACACTGGCAGCGCAACGCCGAATTGAAAAAGCTGAAGCTGCAACTGCTGGGTAACGAACTGCTGTGCCGCTACGAGTTCGCCTCGCGCTGCAACCGGATAGCCCCATACTTTCAGCAGATACGGCTGCTGGAGCGACACTCCTGCTTGCAGCTCATAAAAAGGAGCAATGCTTCCAGTAAAGACCCCAACTGGATCTCGCAGAGCTCCTCGAAAGTATAAACGCAACCGCTGTGCCGCCCCAAAGGCATTCAAATGCTGATACTCTCCGATACCCCCAAAGTCCCACGAGGTTACTAAAGGGTACTTTGCATAAAACAAACTGGCTTCCACGGACTCGGTTTTCCGCATCCGCAGCCGTATTCGCAACCCCAAAAGCGAATCATGCTTCCACTGCGCCCTTGCGACAGTATCAATTTCCACATATTCAAACACATTCCCCAGACGCCGTAGTTGTTTCTCGGTCTCAATTACTCGGTATCGCTGGTACCACTGCCCTTCCCGCACCAAAATCTGTTCCCGAATCAACTTCCTCGATACTGGCTTCTGCCCTCTGGTATCCAGTTGTATTTGCACAGCGGCAATCCGGTAGCGTTTCCCCGGCGAAAACAGCAAAGTAACACTGTCCGATTTTGTTGCCGTATTATAGGACACCACCGGAGGATCCACTTTGGCAGCAAAATATCCCGAATCCTGCAGCAGTGTCACTGCTTGCTGCGCAACGCCATTGAGCTGTCGCATCACAACAGGCTGATGGCGGAGCGGCTCAAAAAGGTGCTGAATGCGCTGTTGCACTGCTGGTTGGAGTCTACTCAGCCCCCGCAGCACGATTGTATCGAATGTTGCCCGCTGCCCCTCCCATATCTCAAAGAACACTGTATTCAAATGATGGGTCGTATCGCGCACAAAGCGCACTGTAACGTC
>JALWUI010000077.1 GCA_027082775.1 Candidatus Kapaibacterium sp. | reverse complement strand
GCGGTGGAGTGAGGGAGAGGTAGGAAGCGGCGAGCATCGGGTGCGGATTGGGAATGGATTGAGCAGTGGGGTGTATGTGGTGGTATTACGGCAGGGGCAAGCGGAAGCGAGGGTGAAGATAGAGGTAGTGAAGTAAGGGATCAGGCAGGTGTGGATAGAGTCAGAGGGGTGCCGGATGGCACCCCTTTTTTGTTTCTCGAAGATGATAGGAGGAAGGAACGTTTTTCCTGAACAATCGTCCGGCTTTATTCCGAGTTTCGGAAAGCAAAATGACGGTGGAGAGCAGCGTCCCGAATGATGTCCAGCATTTCCTGCACGGCTTTTGGAAAGCCAACGAAGATTGCCCGAGAAACGATTGAATGTCCGATGCTCACTTCGTGCACCTGAGGAATTGTACGGATCAGAGCTGATACGTTGTCGTAGTTGAGACCGTGACCAGCGGCAACGTCTAATAGCAGGGATGCGGCGTAAGCGGCACTTTCGTGCAAACGGTGGAGTTCCTCTTGTTGTTGTTCGATGGAAGGGGCATCAGCGTAGGGACCGGTATGGAGTTCCACCATATCAGCGCCGGTTTCTGCTGCTGCTTCGATCTGTTCTGGTACGGGGTCGATAAACAGGCTGACGCGAATGTTCACATCTTGCAGCATTTGAACAACTTCAGAGAAGAATCCTGTATCGGCGGCGACGTCCAATCCTGATTCGGTCGTTCTTTCCTGCCGTCGTTCAGGTACAAGGGTAACCACATCGGGGCGGATTTCCGTAGCGAAGTTGATCATTTCCGACGTAGCTGCCATTTCCAGGTTGAGGCGCGTCTGGAGCAACTGACGCAGCAGTCGAACGTCCCGATCCTGAATGTGACGGCGATCCTCACGCAAGTGACAAACGATACCCTTTGCACCTGCTATTTCCGCCTGTAGTGCCGCCAGGATGGGATCTGGTTCAGTGCCGCCACGTGCCTGTCGAAGCGTTGCCACGTGATCCACATTCACCCATAATTCAACCATTTTCACGTCTCCCGCCGTTCATAATGCCTGCACAAAATTAGGGACGATTGAGAGTGGAAAAAGCTGTACTGAAGATGAACCAGCCGTTGCCGGTGCAGTGGTTTCAGCGGTCGCCGGAAGTTGTTGCTCAGGAGTTGATTGGAAAAATCCTTGTCGTTATTGAACCTGATGGGACAGTGTTAAAAGCCCGCATTGTTGAAACAGAAGCCTATCTGGCGACGGGAGATCCTGCCAGTCATTCGTATCGGGGGCGTACCCGGCGGAATGCTGCGATGTTTGCAGATGGCGGTGTCTGGTACGTGTACCGGATTTACGGGATTCATCTGTGTGTCAATGTTGTCACTGAAACCGAAGGCAGAGGATCCGCTGTCCTTATTCGAGCTGCGGAGCCTCTGGCGGGGGTGGAGCGGATGCAGCAACGGCGGAAGATACGGGATGTCCGGCGGTTGCTTCGGGGACCGGCGAATTTCGCGAAGGCTTTCGGATTCCAGTTAGCTGATAATTTTCAGCCGGTCGTGCAGCCACACCGATTTTTCCAGAATGCCCCAGGTACTGCCCCTGTTGTCAAGCGTTCACCTCGAATTGGCATCTCGCGTGCGCAGTCGATGCTACTCCGTTTCTATGATGCGCAAAGCGCTTTCTGCTCTCGATGAGGTCAGATCGTTGTTGTACGCGTGGACACGGACATAGCTGGGTTTTCTTGCCCAGCCCCGGTGAGGTCTTACCGTGGTTGGAATTGGCTGCTGAACAGTGCGTGGAAAGCTGACTATTGGGTTGGCACTTTGGAGGAATATTTTTGTGTCCATCTTTTGCGTAAGCTCAATGCTCCAAAGTGAAGCTACACCAGGAAAGAAACTGCCCAATAGCCTTGCTCCCTGTATCAGCTAAGTGTGCTGTACTGCTCATTTGCTGGCTTTTACTTAAATTTCGCTTTTGAAAAACAGATACGGATGTGATGAAACGGTGGAAAACAGAGCAGGATCGGATTGTTTTCGATGCTCGCATTTTTAAGGTGCATCAGGTTACACGTTCCCATCCCAAATTGGGTTCCGGGACCTTTGTGGTACTGGATTCGCCCAACTGGGTGCATATCATTCCAGTAACTCCTGAGAATAAAGTGGTTTTTGTTCGACAATATCGACATGGCACCGGAGAATTCTCGCTGGAGATTCCCAGTGGACTCATTGAACCTGGAGAAACACCCGTGGCAGCAGCCCGGCGGGAGTGTCTGGAAGAGACGGGCTATGCAGGAGAAGGAGAGCCGCAGTTATTGGGAATTTGTGAACCAAACCCGGCTTTTTTGAACAATCGGTGCTACACTTTTGTATGGAATGAGTGTCGATCTGTACAGTCGCAGCAATTAGACCGACACGAAGAAATAGAAGTTGTAGAGATTCCCAGAGATCGCGTGTTGGGATTGATATGTAATGGGCAAATTCGACATTCGTTAATGATCACAGCCTTTGCCTTTTGGTTTTTTCAGTGTCGAGCAGAAGAAAGCGCAAAATGATGGAAACGCAACAACGGCGAACGCGGGTCATTGCAATTGCCAATCAGAAAGGTGGGGTTGGGAAAACAACCACCGCCATTAACCTATCGGCATCCTTAGCAGCGGCGGAGAAAAAAACGCTGCTTATTGACATAGATCCCCAGGCTAATGCTTCCACTGGCATAGGGGTGGATACTCGCTCTGTTGAGTGTACAATGTACGAAGTCTTCATCGGTGAGTGCTTACTTGTACAGGCGATTCTGGATACCGAGCTACCGCAGTTGCACGTTGTGCCGTCGCACATCAATCTGGTGGGGACAGAAATTGAGATGGTCGATCTGGAAGAGCGGGAACAGCAGTTGAAAAAGGCTTTGGAGCCGGTGAAGGCTGAATACGATTTCGTGATCATTGACTGCCCGCCATCGCTGGGATTGCTGACGCTCAATGCTCTTACGGCGGCTGATTCCATTTTGATTCCGGTTCAGTGTGAGTATTATGCCCTGGAAGGACTGGGGCAGTTGTTAAATACCATTTCGATTGTGCGGAAGTATCTTAACCCTCGATTGGAGATAGAGGGGATTTTGCTAACGATGTTCGACAGCCGTCTACGGCTGAGCCGACAGGTGGTTGAAGAAGTCAGAAAGCACCTGGGTGACAAAACGTGTCAGACGGTGATCCATCGTAATGTTCGACTCTCGGAAGCACCCAGCTATGGAAAACCGGTGCTTCTGTACGATGCTGTTTCGGTTGGTGCGCGGGACTATTTAGAGTTAGCCAGCGAAATTATAGCAAAGCATCAACAGCGGAGTCAGGCAGAAACTGCGGTGACAGTAACCGAATGAAAAACGAAACATTGTGTGTGCGCTCATAGAAGCAGGGAGCAGTGACAGAATAGGCGATGGATGAAGATGGCAAAATCCAAGCGACATACAGGACTGGGCAAAGGGTTAGGGGCTCTTTTGCCAGTCGACGTGTTCCAGCCTGAAAAGTCAGCGGTCCAGGAGGATGATGGACGATCGACAGGGATCACGGCGCTCATCGAACTGAAAAAAATCCAGCCAAATCCGTATCAGCCACGTCAGGAATTTGACCGGGAATCGCTGGAGGATTTAAAAAATTCAATTCGTGAGAAGGGGATTATCCAGCCAATCACGGTACGTCGCCAGGGAGATCGGTACGAATTGATTTCGGGAGAGCGACGGGTGCGAGCATCCATTGAGCTGGGACTGGAGAAGATCCCGGCGTATATCATCGATGTGGAGAGTGACAATGAGATGCTGGAGCTGGCATTGATTGAGAATATCCAGCGAGCGAACTTAAATCCTGTGGAAATCGCGCTGGGATACCGATCGCTGATTGAAGAATGTCATTTGACGCAGGAGGAGGTGGCTCAAAAAGTGGGAAAAGATCGGGCAACGGTTGCGAACTTTTTGCGACTTCTCAAGTTGCCGCAGGAAATTCTGGATGCTTTACGCAGTCGGAAATTATCGATGGGGCACGCACGAGCACTTCTCTCTTTACCGGACAAAGAGCGGCAATTAGCAGTTTTTCAGCGAGTGTTGCGGGAAGAACTGTCCGTGCGGAAAACGGAACAGTTAGTGCGACAGGTGTTGCAGGGGGCAACCGTCGATACGCCTTTGGGACAATCAAAGAGCAAAAAGAAGGAGGTGTCTCGCAGCCAATCGGTGGATGCCACGATCAAGGCAACAGCGGAGGAAATCGAAGATCGACTGCGCCAGGTATTGGGCACACAGGTAAAGATTCATCTGCGTTCCAAGGACCGGGGAAGTATCGAAATCTCTTTTTACTCGCTGGAGGATTTGCAACGATTGCTGGAGCTGTTTGCTATTGTGGAAAAAAGTGGGCACAGCAGCTAATGTCCCAGGTACTGGTTGTTCGCCTCCCGATCCGGACGCGCTATGCGGAAACCGATATGATGCAGTACATCCATCACTCTGTTTATCCGGTCTATTTTGAGGCAGCCCGGACGGAGTTGCTGTGGAGCATTGGTGTGTCCTATCGTGCACTGGAGGAGCAGGGCATTTTGTTGCCGGTGATGGAATTAGGAGTTAAATTTTTTCATCCAGCGTATTATGACGACGAGTTAGAGATAGAGGCACGGTATCAGCCCCGCCGGCAGGCATTGCTCCGGGTGGATTATGTGGTGTGGCGGGAGCAGCAGCGCCTGGCAGAAGGATTTACAACGCATCTGTTCGTGGATAAACAGACGCGTCGGGCAATGAAGCCGCCACAGTTTTTCTGGGATGCTGTTCGAAAGGCTTTGGAAAGTCAGCATGCAGCGGTTTAGGCGGTTTCTGGTTGCTTGCTGGATGGTGCTGGTTGTTGCGGGGAGCCTGACGGCACAAACTTCGCCTCCGGTATTCTATGCATTTCTGCGAACGGAAAGTGGTACTCGAGGAGCAGCGCTGGGTGGAGCCGCTGTGGCATTGACCGGGAATGTGGAGGACAGCTTTTACAATCCAGCAATTCTGTCAACAGTGTCACAGAAAGCGGTGCAGTTTACATTTGAGAAGCATTTGCTGGATATGAACGCAGGTTTAGTGGCAGCAACCTTTCCTGTGCAAGAACTTTTTTCTACTGTTTCAGGCATTGCGGATGTTGGGGTGCAATATGTAGATTACGGTGCTTTTGAGCGGAGCGATGCAACTGGCAATCCTCTTGGGAGTTTTCGTGCTTCCCATCTGGCTTTGCATCTGGGATATAGCAATGAAGTGGACACGCTATTTTACTATGGAGCCAGACTCAAATTTATTGCTTCGACGCTGGAGCGATATGCTGCAACGGCAATTGCGGTCGATGTGGGATTGCTCTATCTTTTTCCCGGACATCGAACAACGGTTGGATTGGCAATTCGGAATGCTGGAACGCAGCTTTCGGCTACGGGGGCGGTCGAAGAATCGTTGCCGATCGATGTGCGAATCGGTCTATCCCATAAGCCCCGGGGGTTGCCATTGTTGCTAAATGTTGCGTTGGTTCAACTGGCAGATGCGTATCAGAAATTCAGTGATCTGTTCGATCGCATTGCGATTGGAGGCGAGTGGTACTTTGGGAAAGTAGTGCGGTTGCGCATTGGATACAATCAGTTTCGGCGGGTCAATATGCGCCTGGAGCATCGGAGCGGCTGGAGTGGTTTTTCTGGTGGACTTGGTATCCAGTGGGATCGATATCGTATTGATTACGCAGTTCTGGCGTTTGGTGTTCAATCTTTCATTCACCGCCTGGGCGTTGGAATTCAATGGTGAATGCAATGGCGGATGCGGAACAGCAACAGCATACCGAAGATTATGCCTTAGTACAGCGGGCGATCGAAGGTGATCAGCGAGCGTATACGGAATTGCAGAAACAGTATGCTCCGCTGATTCGGCGTGTTATTCGCAAAATGCTGCGAAATCCGGATATCGAAGAGGATGTTTTGCAGGATATTTTGCTCAAAGTATTTACGTCGCTAAAGCGGTACGCCCCGACGCATCCCTTCGCTGCGTGGGTCTATCGCATTGCTTCGAACCATTGCATTGATGTGTTACGGAAGCGGCAGTTACCAACGCAGTCACTGGAGCGATTTTATGCGGGTGAGGATCGGGAAACGCAACGGTATGAGATTCCAGATTCTTCGTACCGTCCTGATGAACAACTGCAGCGCAAAGAACGCCATCAATTGCTGCATAAAGCTATTGAGCAGTTACCAGAACACTATCGGCGTGTTATTTATCTACGACATTTTGAAGAACTGGAATATCAGGAAATAGCCGAGCGGTTGCAATTGCCATTGGGCACGGTAAAGGCGCAGTTATTTCGTGCCCGGGCGCAGTTGTATCGGTTGCTGAAAAAACAGGGATTCTCTTCATAAACTGGAAAGGATCAGAGCAATGAAACGAGGTTGGTGGCTGGGAATCTGGATATGGAGCTTTCCTGTTTTGATACTGGCACAGGGCATTGGCTTTTTCGGAGGGGTTTCTGTTCCTGATGATAATGTCAGCGATGTTTTTCCGTCGAGAATACCAGAAACAGGGTCGGAGGTTAAGGATTTAATTGAGCAGGGACTGTCTGTTGGCTATCACGCACAGCTTCGCTACTGGCTTCGTCTCAGTGACGAGATTCAATTTACTGCCACTGGGGGATTGCATCGCTTTCCAGATTTAACGACTGCATTGCTGGATCCTATGGGAAATCAGATTGGTGAGTTGCGCACAGTGCTCAATATC
>JALWUI010000076.1:20862-23899 GCA_027082775.1 Candidatus Kapaibacterium sp. | reverse complement strand
AGGATAATTCTCAGCGTATCTCCCAGAGATGCTACCTGCCAGGTCCGCCCGCTGTCGTCCGATCGCCATATCCACGGGCCGTTCTTCTTATACGCTACAATGCTACTTCCCCGCCAGACTGCATACTCTGCTCCGATCTTCTTCCCGCTGCTGTCCTCTTCCACCAGCGGAATGGGGAGTATCTTCTTCCATCGCTGCTCCTGCAAATCGCAGATGGCAATATGGGGCGATACAGAATGTCCTACCAGCAACTCCAACTGCCGACAGTCGCTGACCCTGCCAGACCGCAACCGCGCGTAAGCAACGCGGGGATCCCACACCACTGCCCGCCATAGCGTATCGGGCGGATCTGATTCCACCGCAACGATGCTATACTTCCGCCGCTCTCCCCAGATCAGCAACTTTCCCTGTACCCGGCGAATGCCCCACCAATCCGTTGCCTGCGACGATTCGCCGCGGTACGTCCGAATCCCGGCTAACTCCCACGTCTTTCCCCCATCGGTGGTCCGCCATACGCCATCCCGAAAGCCGCTCCGCCGTCCTACGATCCATCCGAGCGTGTCATTCTCAAACCATATTCCGCGGAGGCGTTCAACATCATCTTTGGGCGCCCGTAGCCGCGAAGTATGCCACGTCTTTCCCCCATCGGTTGACCGGACGATGACCAATCCCGCACCAACTGCAATCCACAGACTATCGGTGACCGCAGTGACATCGTACAAACTGCGTCCTTCCATATCCTGCTCTCGCACCACTGTCCATCCCCAGCCCTCATCGGTGGAGCGGAGAATCACGCCGCCAGCACCCACTGCAACAGCAACATTCCTGCGAAATGCCAGACCATACAGATCCTTCCGCGTCCCACTCTGCCGTTCTTCCCAATCAAATCCCTGTGTCGTGCTCTTCAAGATAGTGCCTCCAGCCCCAACCGCGATAATATCAAACTCGTTTTGCGGCACCTTCCGCACTCGATACAGCGTCCGCTGCACCGGCAGCTCAACCTGGCTCCAGGTATTGCCGCTGGAAATCGTGCGATAGCAGAGTCCATCTTCTCCAACCACCACACCTATGGCCGAATTGATCATCTCGATAGAAAAGATGCTCCGGTATTCATCGGGCGCCACTTTCTGTCGAAACCACGTCTGAAACTGATCGCTACTCCAGAGGATCGTTCCATTACCGCCTACAATGCCGATCCCGGCGCTGCCAAATACATACGCGTCATAGAGTCCATACCCATCCGGATACAGCGAGGCAATGAGAATTTTCTCCACATCAGCAATCTGGGCAACGGCTGCGGTAATGCCCAGCCATCCTGCAATCAACACAATGAGCTTTTGCATCTTATTCATACGGCTCATACGGTCCCCTCCCTCTACTGCCACAAAATGCCGGGACACAGAAGCGCAAGAGAATAGATTCCGAACCGCGAAACGCTGATTACGGAACGGGCGTAACAAAAAGTTCCTCATTGGAAGCTCCTTGTGGTTCAACAAACTTTTTTCTAACTTCCAGCAGGTATCACAGATTTACAAAAAATTCCGGAAACATCCAAACATCTCATTTTTCTATTTCAGCAGGTATTCTCACCGGTAGAAGGACGTTGGGAGGAACATCCTTCAACGTGCATTTTGCCGCCTAAAGCCGGCGCTTCCAGAGGAAGGTGTTCCCCGAAAGGGCTTTTAGTAGAGCGCTCTGGAGCGTTGAGGATCACTGAAACGGCGGGTATACCACCGCTTCGATGTGATGGGCTTTTCCGGAAATGCTATCGATTACTGCGTACACGGCGCTGAGACGTAGGTCTTCCTCGGCGACTTCGTATTTGAACGCTGTCTGGAGTAAGAACCGGCGGAGGGCAATTTCTTTGCGCATCCCGATGACGGAGTGGTGGGGACCGGTCATCCCAACATCGGTGATGTAGCCGGTTCCACCCGGTAGAATTCGGGCATCGGCTGTCTGAACGTGCGTATGCGTGCCCACCATTAGCGACACTCGCCCATCCACATACCACCCCATCGCCTGCTTTTCCGCCGTTGCCTCGGCGTGAAAATCCAGTACGATCACCGGGGTCTGGGCACGGAGCCGGCGAAGCAGGGAATCAACGGTCCGGAAGGGACAATCGATCGGGGGGAGAAAAACCCGCCCCTGTAACTGTACCACCGCATACGTTATCCCGGTCGCTGTTGCCTGCACAATGTACCCTTTGCCGGGATTGCGGGCTGGATAGTTATGCGGGCGCAGCACCCGTGGCTCCTTCGTAAGCAGCGGGCGCGCTTTCCAGTTCTCCCAGATGTGATTCCCCGTGGTGATCACGTCGACTCCTGCCTCGAAGAGACGTTCCGCCTCCTTTTCCGATAACCCCTTGCCGTTGACAATGTTCTCGCCATTGACAATGAGCACATCCCACGGATATTGCTGTTTCAACGTTGGGAAAGCCTCAAGACAGAATTCCAGCCCTGCCCGCCCCACAATGTCGCCCACAAAGAAGATTCGGACTTCCATCCTATGGCGCTGCCTGTGGTGAACCCTCCTTCATCCGGCGGCGCAGCTCGCGCATTACCACGAGGACCGAAAGCACAATAGCCGTCGCAAAAAATGCAACCAGCACCATCGTTGCCCGCCGCGGAGCGTACCGCTGCAATGGTGGCTGCGCATAATCCAGCACCTGAATGGTGGGAATATTTTTCTCCTCCTTCAGCTCTTCCTGTGCTCGTTGCTGTTCCAAAAAGAGCGTCACCTGTTCCTGTACCTTCAACTCCTGCAGGAGTCTGGCGTACTCTTTCGACAGATCAGGAATTTGCGACAGTGGAATTGCCAGCGCATCTTCCGGCACCAATCCTCCTTCCTGCAAAGCACGATAGCGGTTTTGCAGCGCCGCTAATTTCGCTGCCAACTGCTGGACCAGTGGTTGATCCGGTCCCAGCTCCAGCCGTGCCAGATCGAGTTTGGTCTGGGTTTCAGCAATCTGGACGGCTAAGTCAATGGCTGCCTGGACA
Organism: Candidatus Kapaibacterium sp.; assembly: GCA_027082775.1. Classification (GTDB taxonomy): domain Bacteria; phylum Bacteroidota; class Ignavibacteria; order Kapaibacteriales; family WFXC01; genus WFXC01. The sequence continues at coordinate 20,903 of JALWUI010000076.1, read as the reverse complement.
ATCGCACTGACCTGCTGCTCCAGTTGCAGAATGTTATGTTG
>JALWUI010000076.1:0-20852 GCA_027082775.1 Candidatus Kapaibacterium sp. | reverse complement strand
CTATGTTGTTTCCGAAACTTTGCCATTGCCGTGTGCAATGAATCCAGCCGGTGGCGTGCCCGACGCAGCGCTCTGGTCAAATACTCTCGCATCTGCCGCGCGGAAGCAATGTACTGTTGCCGCCGAATGCTATCCAGGGCGGTAATCGCCGCATTGACCAGCTTTGCTGCCATCTGCCGTGCGAATGCTTCCTCTTCATCGGTAGGGAAATACGGCGTTTTGAAATAAGCCTGAATGGTGAGCAATCCATTGCTGTTGATGAAGTAGTCAAACATCCCCAGCAGTTTTCCCCACTGCGCCAGCGGTGGCAAATCCCGGAATTCCGGGTGATCTTCCAGTCCCGCCTGGCTCAGGATAATGCGCGCTGCTCGCTGACTCTTCAGAATATCCAGTGCCAGGCGGGCACTGGCGGGCGTTTCAATGTCACTCAATTTCAGCGGAACGGTGCCTCCGGTCAGCAACTGTGCCAGCGGCGATTGATCCGTCTGCCTTGGCGGCATCACCGTGCCAATTGCCATATAAGTGTGCGGCATAATCAGAGAATACACCGCTACCACGACGGCAACAAAAATTGCCGTTCCAAGGATGAGCCTGCGCCGCTGCCACAGGACTGCAAAAACATCAATCGTCGATTGCTGTCCCATCAAGTTTGCTATTGCCCTAACCGTACAATTGAAATAATCACGCCAGCAATCGTAATGAGCTGGGTTGCAATGCTCAGTGCGCTGGTAAAGACATCGATAAACTTCCGTTCCGGTTTTTCGGGAACTAAAATGTTATCCCCTGGTTCCAGCACATAGTTTCGTTCAATTGCCAAAAACCGTTCTCCTTTGGCTTTGATAATCAACGTTTCTTCCGGATCTGCCCGATAGCCGTAGCCTCCTGCCAATGCGATGTAGTCTTCGTAATCCAGTCCGGGACGATACACAATGCGCCCCGGCTTATTGACCCGTCCCAGCACGTTGATATAGTTGCGAGCGGTGGGGATGTAAATCGAATCCTGATCGCGAAGCAGGACATTGACCGTGGTATCGCCTTCCAGCAGCAACTTTTTGAAATCCACTGCCATTAACCCGCGAATCTCTCGCGCCCGCGCCTTAAAGTAGCGCAACTCTTCCTCGGTCATTTCCGACGGAGGGATGCGCGACAGGCGCTGGAACTCGCGATCGATAATCTTTTTCTCCTGCTGTCGAATCAACACCGCTCCTTCCAGATATGCATCAGGAGTCACGCCGCCGGCGCGGCGGATCACATCCAGCAGTCGATCTGTTCCTTCGTTGATGGGATAATAACCCGGATACCGCACTTCGCCGCGGATCACCACCACACTTGGCGCCAGATAATCTTTCCGGGCACGTACGAAGATCCGATCACCGGGCTGCAAAGGAATATCGCCGGGGAGCGAATCCGAAGAAAAGAGCTGGTCCCGCCACGAACGGATGTTGACAAAGAACCGTTGAATCCGAACACCATCGGGCGTAAACCGGTCAATCTCCACAGAGTCCAGATTCGCCGTCATATAAAACCCGCCGGCAAATCGCAAAGCCGTAGAGAGTTTATCACCGGGACGATACTCAAACACGTCCGGATTCGGCACATTTCCTCCTACTTCAAAAACGAACCGCTCATATCGATACGGCACTACGATTCGATCCCCGCCCAGCAAGTAGGGATTCTGGGAATCATCGCCGTAGGTATAGAAGCGAAAGAGATCCACTTCCAGCATCGTGTCGCGGCGGAACAACTGGATTCGTCGCAAGGACGCTTCATTGAGCAGGCCCCCCGCCCGTTCAATCACTTCCGAAATCCGATCCGCCGGCGTTGCCTGCACCAGCGAGGGTTTCCGCACCGCACCCAGCACCGCCACTTTAAACGTCCGGATCTTTCGCAGCGCCAGCGCTACCGCGGCATTCCGATATACCCGTTGCACTGCCGAACGCACGATGCGCCGCACTTCCGCCAAGGTTTTGTTCTTCACATCCACCACCCCAACGGTGGGAATGACCATTCTGCCATCCGGCGTTACAAACAGTTCGTATTGCGCCGGATCAGCGCTAAAAATAAACAGCAGGAATCGATCATCAGGTCCCACAATATACTGCTGTGGATCAATCTCTTTCTCCAGCAACCCCACAGTTTCTAAAGCCCGTTCCAGTCCTATCTGAAAGGCGACGGTATCGTACTCTCCTTTGCGGTGGAATTGAAATTCCGGAAGCAGCAGATTGGTACTCCGCGTCTGAGCAAATCCGATGCTGACGCCTCCCAGCCATAGCAGCAGTGAGAGAGCAAAAATGGCTGCTCGTCTTAAATAGCCTGTGCCCTTGATCGTTTTGTTGTGCATTAACGGACTCAATGTGCTTCCGAACACGAATAATTGCGCAAATATACGAAAACGGCTGTACAACGACGAAGATACCCTCGATGGCAATACAATCGCCCGAAATTCAGGAGTTATGGCATAGTTGCCAGCACCTTGCACGCGGCGCTGGACACATCCTTCGGGACCATTTGCACACCCACTTTCGCGTTGAATACAAAAGCAATCGGTTCGATCTGGTAACCGATGTGGATAAGCGATCGGAAGCCTACCTGGTGGAAAGCATCCGCCACCTTTACCCGGATGCTGGTATTCTGGGCGAAGAAGGCGGAACGTATCAGCAGGGTTCGCTGCTATGGATCATCGATCCGCTGGACGGCACAGTCAACTTTGCTCATCACCTTCCTATTTTCTCCGTCAGTGTCGCGGTCGCTGATCAAAACGGGAACGTGCTGGCTGGCGCCATCTACCAGCCGATGCTGGAAGAACTGTTCTCCGCTGCCCGTGGCAAAGGCGCCTTTCTCAACGAAACGCCTTTGCACGTTTCTGACACCGATTCCCTGGATCGCTCCCTGCTGGTCACCGGCTTTCCGTACAATGTGGCGGAAAATCCGAATCGGTGCATCGACCAGTTCGTCGCTTTTCTCCAGAAAGGGCTGCCCATTCGTCGATTGGGATCTGCTGCCTTAGATCTGGCATACGTTGCCGCCGGACGGTTCGATGGGTTCTGGGAAGTGGAACTCAACCCGTGGGATGTAGCAGCCGGCATCCTCATCGTCGAAGAAGCCGGTGGTATTGTGACCACGTATGAAGGAGAACCTCATCCGGTCGTTCAGCCCAGCTCCTTAGTGGCTTCAAATGGACAAATTCACGCGCAAATGCTGGAAGTAATCCAGCGGGTGAAAGTGCAACCATTGGTGCAGCAAGAACCGTGAGGACATTTGTACGCATAGCGGCTCTGCTTTATCCTTTCGCTGGACTGTTCCTGCTGGCACTGCTCTTTAATGCAGGCTTTTCTTTCCTCTCCACCGTCTCGATTGCCCTCATTCACCCGATTTTACAGGTGCTCTTTGGCACCGCCTCTTCCGCTGCCGCCGCTTCGACCGCATCGACCGGCGCACTTAGCAGCATCAAGGAACAGTTTTACGCGGTGGTGCAAAATCTGATTTTCAGCTCGACGCCGGAACAAACCCTGCTGAACCTCTGCCTCCTGATTATCGGGTTGTTCTTCCTGAAAAATCTGCTCAAATATGTTGGCAGAATCGTGAACGCTCAGTTAACCGAGCGATCGGTGAAGCACATCCGCGACATTCTCTTCAAAAAACTGACACATCTTTCGCTGGACTTTTTCAACAGGCAAAAAAGCGGGAATCTGATCTCTCTGGTTACCAACGACGTTGCGGTCGTCAATCAAACCATTACACCCATCTTCACGATCCTCGTGCGTGAGCCTTTGCAGGTTCTTTTGCTGTTGCTGCTGCTGCTGTCGCTCTCGGTCAAGCTGACACTGATTGCGTTCAGCAGTAGCATTCTCAGCCTGATAGTGGTTGGCACTGCCCGAAAATACCTGCGTCGATACGCCAGTCGGATTCAGAATGCAATGGCAGAATACAGCGCCGTGCTGGAGGAAACCATCAGCGGGATCAAAATCATTAAGCTGCTGAGTGCTGAAAACAGCGCTATTCGCCGTTTCACACACCACACTGCCCAGTACGTGCGGGCAATGATCAAACATCAAAAGGTGCTGGGACTCATTCCTTCCATCAGCGAGTTCTTTGCAATTGTCGCTCTGACCGTTGTGCTCTTTATTGGTGGACAGGAAGTCTTTGCCAATCGTATGAGTGGCGAAGATCTGATGACATTCCTGTTTGCCCTCTTTGCCATTATGGCGCCGATCACCAATCTTATCGGGATTCCCTCGGTCGTGCAGCACGGGCTGGTCGCTGCTGAGCGAATCTTCGCTGTGCTGGATCGATCGCCGTCGGTTCGGTCGGGGACAAAGAAGGTGCCGGGATTCCACCGCAGTATCGAGCTCCGCAATGTGTGGTTTGCTTACGAAGAAAATCGACCGGTACTCAAAAACATCTCTCTGGAAATCCCGCGAGGATCAACGGTCGCGCTGGTTGGCGAAAGTGGGAGCGGGAAATCAACGCTGGTCGATCTCATCCTTCGCCTGTACGATCCGCAAAAGGGGGTCATCCTGCTCGATGGGGAAGATATCCGCACGTTCGATTTAGCATCCTACCATTCCCTGTTTGGCGTCGTCACGCAGGATCCCATTCTGTTCAATGACACCGTTTTTGAAAACATCCGGTTTGCCAAACCAGACGCAACGGAAGAAGAGGTGCGGCGAGCAGCCCGCATTGCTTATGCTGACGTCTTTATCGAGCAACTGCCGAACGGGTATCAAACGTACATTGGAGACCGCGGTGTGCGGCTTTCTGGTGGGCAACGCCAGCGGATTGCGATTGCCCGCGCTGTTCTGGCAAATCCTCCCATTCTGGTCTTCGATGAAGCGACCAGTGCCCTGGACTCTCAATCGGAAAAGATCGTTCAGGATGCGATTCAGCGCGTTATGCAGGGCAAAACAGCAATTATCATCGCCCACCGTTTGTCCACCATTGCGGATGCTGACCGAATCGTTGTTCTGAAAAATGGTAGTATCATCGAACAGGGCACTCACCACGAACTCATCCAGCGCGGCGGCGAATATGCCCGATTGGTCGAACTTCAAAAATTTGCTGCGCCGTCAGAAATGGTGGTGGAATCATGAGCGATCCTGTCCGCGACAGCATCCAGTGGCTGCGTAATTTGTACGGAGATCGTCTCTTTCTCCCGCCACCAGCAGCACCGCCCTCCTCCTCGCATACTGCATCGGCTCCGGCTGCAAACACAGCGGCGAATAAAACGTCCAGCACTTCTTCCCCGAAAGCACCGGTGCAATCGGGAACAGCAAGCGGGGAAGCACCGAAAGCAGGAGAAACAACAGAGGCACAGCAGGAGCTTCCAATGGCGGATACTCTCTTTCCTGCGGACGAAGGCATTGCTCCCGACTGGGAAGAAGCGCAGAATCTGGAGGAATTGTACCAGCGGATTCATCAGTGTCGACGCTGCGGACTCTGGCAGCATCGCACCAACTTCGTCTTTGGTGTCGGCAATCCCAATGCTGACATTATGTTCGTTGGCGAAGGTCCGGGCGCTGACGAAGACCGTCTCGGCGAACCCTTTGTTGGACGCGCCGGACAACTGCTGAACAAAATCTTAGCAGCGATGGGCTTGCGGCGCGACGAAGTGTACATTGCCAACGTTGTCAAATGCCGTCCGCCGGGAAATCGGACTCCATTGCCAGAAGAAATTATCCGGTGTATCCCCTTTCTCTGGAAACAAATCGAACTGATCGATCCCCGCTTCATCGTCGCCTTAGGCGCAACGGCTGCTAATGCCCTGTTGAAAGGCAACTACAAAATGGGGGAAATTCGCGGTCGTGCCATCCCGTTTGACAATGGCAAACGCACGCTGATCGCAACCTACCATCCCGCCGCTCTGCTCCGCAATCCTGGCTGGAAGCGGAAAACCTGGGAAGATATGCAACTGCTGATGCGCCTGTATCAGCAATGGAAGCAGCAACAAACGGATGAACAGTAAGGCAACACAGATGCAGCAACAGCCATCTTCTCCCCGGATTGTGATCAACGTTCGCAAACTCAAGCGTATCGCCTTTGTAATCCTCTTGCTGGGTTTCTTCGTTCTCTGGCTGCTGGAAGGGGTGCAATTTGTGCTCCGCTTCCTGCTTTTTGCGCCATTCTGGGGATTGACGATCATCAGCTTTCTGCTGTTCGCCCTCCGGCGGAAGAAAGGATGGTTGCTTGTGGGATTTCTGACTTTCCTCATTGCGCTGCTGGGAACTCCTATTCGGATGGTATGGTGGGCAGGGACTTTTGAACAACAGTTTGCCTCTGAACCGATCCTTTCTCTGCAAAACTTCTACCACCGTCGCATCATCCCCCGCGAAGTTGCTGACCATTACGCCAGACGGTCGTTGACCGATTCACGATACGTGCTGGGTGAGCTCCACCCGACGATGACGGCTAAAGGGCGCCTGGTGTGGCAGGCTCCGGTGCTGCCCAATAGTCTGGAAGGAAAACTTTCTTTCGGCATCGACCGCGTGCTGGAAGTGTTAGCCGACACGGCTGAGCCTGCGGTCGATATTTATGACATTCAACTGCCGTGGGGCGGCGAAGGAAATTTCTGGAATTTTCACCGCCTGATTGCCTGGTGGTATGATCCGCTCAGTGAGCCTCAACCGCCGGTCTATGATGTGGAACACCGCGTTGCCCTGATCCCGCTGCTCCGCTGGTACTGGCGTGTTCCCGTGTTCCACGGCGTCTTTCAGGTCGATTCCACTGGCGACTTTACCTTCCTATCTCCCGAAGAAGCAGCAGCAAAATACCCTCATCTCCGGCTGTTCCCTGCTGCCCTGATCCGCTGGCAGGCGGAAACCTGGGGACTGTGGCGTGCCGGGATCCTCAGCCGGTACTTTACCAAAGAAGGACTGTACGAAGTTGCTGACATTGGGCCCAATCCCGCACCACTGCTGCTGGATAACCACGACCAATCGCTGTGGGTAGTGCCAATGGAGCCGGTCGGGAAAAGTTTTGGGCTTACCGGCCTCCTCTTCTGCGATGCCGTAACAGGCACACTCTTTTTCTGGAACACGGCTGACAAACACATTATGTCGCCCTCCCGCGCGCTGGAAGTTGCCCTGGGCTACGAAGAAATTGCTATTCTGAAAAACACCACCGCCGTAGAACCGAAGTTGACCATTGCCAACGGAAAAATCTACTGGGTTGTGCCAATCGTACCGTTGAACGCCAGCCAAATCCAGAAGCTGGCGCTGGTCGATGCCGCCAGCGGTAAAGTGCGCACCTTTGAAAGTTATCGAGCAATGTGGGCATTCTTAGAACAACCTGCCTCTTTTGCCGCCTCCATCCGAAGGTCTGCATCTTCGCCCACACAGCAACTTCAGGAGATTGCCCAACAGTTGCAAGAACTGGCAATGCGTATTGATTCGCTGCGCCGGATGCTCCAGAAGAATGAGTCAGCAAACCAGCAACAGGAACAACCAATACAGGAGACCGACAGATGAAAACGCTGTCCACACTGTGGATCTTTGCCATCGGATGGGTTTGTCTTTCCACTGGAGCGCTGGGTCAGCAAGCGCCGATCGCCATAGAGCGATACGCCCTGGCGGAAATTCTACTTCCCGACCATCCGGATTGGGACTTCCTCCTCCGCTGCGGCATTGATCCAGACCACGGAATGATTCGAGGAACGGAGAGTATCATCACCCCCATTCCCCACAGTGCACTGGCAACGCTCCGGGAACACGGATACACCGTCCGGATCTGGATCAACGATCTGACGCGATACTATCAGCAGCGAAACCAACACCTGCCTCCGGTCATTCTCAACGACAGCGATCCATCGCAATTTCAACTGGGAAGTATGGGCGGGTTCTATCGATATGCGGAAGTCTGGGAGCAGTTCGATCGGATGCTTCAGCAATACCCGGCGTTGATTGCTGGACCGGATACCATCGGATGGAGCATTGAGCAGCGACCGATTCTGCTTTACCGCATTGGCACGGATTCCGCCTTTGCTGCTGACCATCCAAAGGTTCTGTACACCGCTGTGCATCACGCCCGCGAACCCGGCGGGATTACCACCATTGTGTACTTCCTCTGGTGGCTCTTTGAGCACTATGAACAGGGCGATGCGGAAATCCGGTATCTCCTGAACCACCGACAGATCTTCGTTGTGCCAATGATCAATCCCGATGGGTACGTGTTCAACGAACAGACAGAACCACAAGGAGGCGGGATGTGGCGCAAAAACCGACGCGAGGTTGCACCGAATATTTATGGCGTCGATCTAAATCGCAACTACGGTCCTCAGGAACTCTGGGATTCGCCGGAAGGAGGATCCAGCGATGACCCAGCAAGCCAGACATATCGGGGCACCGCACCATTTTCCGAACCAGAAACGCAGGCAATCCGTGACCTCTGTCTTGAGCATCACTTCGCTGTTGCTTTCAACTACCACACGTTCAGCAACCTCTACATTTACCCCTGGGGCGCCTGGGCACGAGAGACCAAAGACTCGCTATGGTTCCGCAGCTTTTCCCGTTACATTAGCAAGGACAATCATTACTGCTTCGGTCTGGATTATCAAACCGTCGGCTACCGTGCCCGTGGCGTAAGCGATGACTGGATGTACTACGAACTGGATGAAAAGCCGTCGATCTTCTCCTTTACACCAGAAGTCGGCACCATCATCGACGGCTTCTGGCCCCCCAAAGATCGCATCCTGCCGTTAGCACGTGAAAATGTTCTTCCCAATTTGCAGCTACTGTGGTCGGCGGCTGAAAATCTCCGCCCCATCGCCTTTTTCCCGATCGATACCACCGCACGGTTCTGTCTGGAAGTGCAAAATATCGGGCGGGAGTCTCCGGAAGATTCGACTGCCATAACGATCCAACTGCAAAGCCGCAACCAGCTCATTGCCCAATACCACCGGACAGTGCCAGACCTGTCACCAGCCGCTATCTGGCGCGATACGCTCGATCTGACGGCAGATTTATCCACCGTTGCTACCGGGGATTCCGTCGCTGCAATCGTCACCGTCTGGCAACACTCTATCCCCCGCCGCGATACTTTCTGGTTCCGCAATCCCGTCGGGGCACAATATCGGTGGCTCTTCCGCTCCGGGACAGATGCACCACGCTGGAAACTGGATCAGTGGGGCATTGAAATCGATCCGATACGCGGCGCAGTGCTCAGTGATAGCCCTAAGGAAGTATATCAAAACGACACGACGGTCACGCTGCAACTGCGTTCCCCTATTGACCTTACACAGGTAAGCGGTGCCGTCCTCTCGTTCTGGACCCGATGGGCAATTGAACCCAGCTTTGATTTTGCAACCATTGAAGTCTCCATAGATGGCGGTATCACCTGGCACAGTCTGCGGTCCAGCCGTATGGATCGTTCCCTTGGAGCACCCTGGGGAAGGCAAAACGATTCGACGCAGTGGGGCTTTGAAGGATTTTTCCCCTTCTGGATCTACCAGCACTGTGATCTGACCCCCTTCATCGGTCACCAGCTCCTGCTCCGCTTTCAACTGAAAAGTGACAACTTTTTCGCAATGGATGGCTGGCTGCTGGACGATCTCCTGCTCACCCTCTTTCCACTGTCCCCGACGACAGTCGATGCTCCAGTGGCGATCCATCCGGCAATCAGGTACCAGAACCGCAAGGTGTTCATCACAGAGCTTCCGACACACGCCCGCTACATCTTCCAGCTCTATTCCCTGACCGGAAAGAAACTGATCGAACGCCCGGTTTCAGCACCTGCTATGGTGATCCCCCTGCCTCCGCTTCCGGCTGGTAGCTACATCATTATGCTCAAATCACTCACAACCACCGAAGATCCCATCGCAACGCGCATCCTCATTGGACCGTAGCAGCGCTCCCACCTACTGGGAGCGCACACTTCAGTGTGCATTTCTTGCCGGCTAAAGCCGGCGCTCCCAGTAGAACATCATTTCCCAAGTACTGGGAGCGCACGCTTCAGCGTGCATCCTCTGCCGACTAAACTCGGCGCTCCCAGCCGGCGCAATCCGGCGGGTCGCCATCACCTGCACCTGTAGGGGCGACCGGCCGGTCGCCCCTACACATTTACGTCAGTGCCTCATTTTATCTTTTGCCGGCTGAAGCCGGCGCTCCCAGTGGGTGCCGGCGAACGTCGTGCTTCTAGTCCACTGGAAGCGCACACTTTAGGGTGCATTTCTTGCCGGCTGAAGCTGGCGCTTTTCCTTTCCTCAGCCTGGCTCAGGAAACCCTATGTACGCCACTTTTCGTAAATTGCTATTTGGAGCAGGAAGTGCAGTAAAAGGTGCAGAGGAAGCGATGATCAATCTGGATTTTGCTGGAAAGCGGGCATTAGTATGCGGCAGCTCGCAGGGAATTGGCTATGCTACTGCCGTTCTGTTCGCTGAACACGGCGCCCACGTCACGCTGTTCGCACGCAATGCCGAGCGATTGCAGCAGGCACTGGAAACACTGCCCACCACTCACTCCCAGCAGCACCACGTGCTGGTAGCCGATTTCCAGGATACCGATGCCGTTGCGGCAACCCTCCGAAGCTACCTTGCAGAACAGCCGGTCGACATTGTGGTGAACAACTCCGGAGGACCACCGCCGGGACTGGTGATCGAAAGTTCTCAAGAGGCTTTTCTCCGCGCTTTCCGGCAACACCTGCTGGCAAACCAAACAATTGTGCAACTGGTACTCCCTCATATGCAACGCCAGCGCTTTGGTCGCATCATCAACATTATCTCCACCTCGGTTCGCGAACCCATTCCCGGTCTGGGCGTGAGCAACACGATTCGGGGTGCTGTCGCCAGTTGGGCGAAGACCCTGTCGCGAGAAGTAGCACCGTGGAATATCACCGTCAACAACGTGTTGCCGGGAGCAACGGACACGCAGCGATTGCGACAGTTGATCGAAAACAAGGCACAGCAAACTGGAAAGTCGGTTCAGGACATTCGCCAGCAACTGCTATCGGAAATTCCAATGGGACGATTTGCGGAACCACGGGAAATTGCCGCAGCCGTCCTCTTCCTCGCCTCCGATGCTGCCAGCTATATCACCGGTGTCAGTCTCCACGTCGACGGTGGGCGAATGCGATGTCTGTAATGGTTGTGTCATAAAACGCAAAACGAAATATGGAAAAACTGAAAAACTTCATCGGCGGAAAATTCGTGGCACCGCATTCCCGGGAATATCTGGAAAATATCGAACCGGCAACTGGCAAAGTGTACTCCCTCGTGCCCAACTCCGATGCGCACGACTTAGAACGGGCGGTGGAAGCAGCAAACAAAGCATTGCCGCAATGGGCGGCAACGCCGCTGGAACAGCGCGCTGCTATCTTAGCCCGAATCGGAGATTTGATTGAACAACACTTAGATACTCTCGCCGAAGCGGAATCCATCGATACCGGCAAACCCATTACCTTAGCTCGCACCATCGATATTCCCCGCGCTGCCCGGAACTTCCGATTTTTTGCTCACATTCTGGAAGGTTTCGCTTCGGAATCTTATGAAATGCCTGAAACTGCGCTGAATGTCACACTACGTCAACCGGTTGGCATCGCGGGCTGTATCTCTCCGTGGAATTTGCCACTGTATCTGTTCACCTGGAAGATTGCACCGGCGTTAGCAGCAGGGAATTGCATTATTGGCAAACCGTCCGAGATTACGCCGATGACCGCATTTCTGCTGGGGAAAATCTGTCAAAAAGCGGGATTGCCGCCGGGCGTGCTGAACATTCTGCACGGCGAAGGCAAAACCATTGGTAGCGCCATCGTTGCCCATCCTGCTATTCCTGCCATTTCCTTCACGGGTGGCACCCGAACGGGCGCTGAAATTGCCCGCATTGCTGCTCCAATGTTCAAAAAGCTCTCGCTGGAACTCGGTGGTAAAAATCCCTTCATTGTCTTTGCCGACGCTGACTACGAGCAGGCACTCCAGACCGCCATCCGCTCCGCTTTCTCGAACCAGGGACAGATCTGCCTGTGCGGCTCCCGCATTTTTATCGAGCGCCGCATCTACAATCGATTCCGGAAAGATTTTGTCGAAGCAACGCAGAAGCTGACCGTTGGCGATCCGCTCAAACCTACAACGCAAGTGGGAGCGGTCATCTCAAAGCAGCACTTTGAAAAAATTCTCTCCTACATCGAACTGGCAAAAATTGAAGGCGGGCGTCTGCTCACTGGTGGTCACCCCGTGAAACTCAAAGGACGCTGCAAAAATGGCTGGTTCATTGCCCCAACGGTCTTTGACCGCCTCTCCCCTCTTTGCCGCACGAATCAGGAAGAAATCTTTGGACCGGTTGCAACACTGATGCCATTTGAAACGGAAGAAGAAGTTCTGGAATACGCCAACAGCGTCCGCTACGGATTAGCAGCTTCCGTCTGGACACGCGACCTGCAACGTGCTTTGCGAGTGAGCCGCACGCTGCAAAGCGGGATCGTCTGGGTGAATTGCTGGATGCTTCGGGATCTCCGCACTCCTTTTGGCGGGATGAAAGATTCCGGTGTTGGAAGAGAAGGCGGCTACGAAGCACTGCGATTCTTTACAGAGCCAAAAAATGTTTGTCTAAAATATTAAGCAGCATCTCTGCTGCCAACTGCTTATGGAACGCCTCTTCATCGACATCGCTTTGATCTGGGTAGTGAGCATCCTGATTATGCTCCCCTTCGCCCGGCTGAAATTTCATCCCATCTTGGCCTTTATTGCCGCTGGTATGCTCATTGGTCCGTATGGGCTGAAAATCATTACCCACGCGGAGAACATCAAAATTTTAGGTGAGATCGGCATTGTGCTCCTCCTGTTTACCATCGGCATTGAATTTTCCCTCAAAACTTTCTGGCGTATGCGCCGGTTCACGCTGATGGGAGGTTTATTGCAATGGGGCTTTTCGACGCTGGCGCTCCTCCCTGTTTTGTACTTCTTCCCGGTCTCGAACCCTTTCACCGGCATTGCCATTACTGCCGCTTTCGCCCTCAGCAGCACAGCGCTGGTCTTGAATTTGCTGCAATCGCAGGGGATGCTGACAACGTTCTACGGTCGAATTGCCACTGGTATTCTGATTTTCCAGGATCTTGTCGCCGTAGCGCTAATGTTTCTCCTCCCAACGCTCCTCAGTGCTCGCGTATCCACAACGACGCTGCTTACCTTAGGACAAAGTCTGGTGTTTCTGATCGGACTGATGCTGGTGAGTATCAAAGTTATCCCCTGGCTCTTGCACAAAGTACTGCAACACACTTCGCGCGAAACCCTCCTCCTGTTGCTCATCACGCTGTGTTTCGGCATCGGATGGTTCACACACACTATCGGGCTTTCCTTAGCCCTGGGCGCTTTCGTGGCTGGCTTGAGCATTTCAGAATCGGATTTCAACATCGAAGCAATAGGCCACCTTTCCCCCTTCCACTCCGTCTTTGCCAACTTCTTTTTTGTCTCCGTTGGACTGGCAATCGACCTGCACTTTCTCGTCGACCATCTCCTGACAATTGCCGCTGCCACGCTGATACTGATGCTGATCAAAGCGGGGATCCTGACTGGCGTCCTGCTCTTCCTCAAAGTTCCCATTCGATTTGCCGCCCTGGTCGGGATTCTACTCGCTCAGGTAGGAGAATTTTCTCTGGTTTTGCTGGAAAGCATTCAAACCGCTGCGACACTTCCAGCAACATTGCATAACTTTCTCATCAGCATCGTGATCTTCAGTATGATCCTCACCCCCTTCCTTGCCACTGCCCTTCCAGCCATCGAGCGGTGGATGCAGCGCTGGGTGCAACCAGATCTTGCGCCCGCACCACTGGAGGATCAGGAGGAACAACCGCTGGAGCTACAAAACCACATCATCATCGTGGGATTCGGCATTGTAGGACGCGCGGTGGCACAGGCGGCAATCACTGCAAAAATTCCCTATCTGGTTATTGAGGCAAACTACACCACTGTCCAGCAGGAAAAGCAGAAAGGGACGAACATTTTATTTGGTGATGCCAGTAACATCCATCTTCTGGAAAAAGCCGGGCTATCCCGCGCACGAATTATCGCGCTGACGTTCCCACAGGCAACCGACGCCGTGACCATCATTCGCTCCGTTCGCAAACTTCACCCTGACATTCCCATTATTGCACGATCCCTGTTCGCCTCTCAAATGACCCTGCTCTACAGCGCTGGTGCTACGGAAGTGATCTGTGATGAGCTGGAAACTGGAACAACAATGTTCTCACAAATCCTGAAAGCGTACCTTTTAGAAGACAGTGGCTTCTTACAGTTCCGGGAGCAACTCCGACAGGCTACGTACCAGCAAGCGGCACCCTCTGTTGCTCCTGCCTCACCACCAGCAATATCATCGCCGGATATGAGCTTACATACGCTGAACATTACCTCCGAATCTCCACTGGCTGGAAAAACCTTACAGGAACTGGATCTATCGAAGCAATTTGGTATCCTGGCCGTCGGCATCGCTCGCCCCAATCACCCCTACACCATCCCCTCCGCTGACACAGCGTTGCAGCCGGGCGATCAACTGTTACTGGTAGGTCCCCGGGAAAAAATTCGCACCTTTCTGCAGCAGATGCTGATCGATACCCTTCAGTCCCATCAGCAGGATCGAGACCAATCTCTGTGAGCATCACCCGTTTTATTCCCTTTGCAAAAAGCAATGTTTCACAAAACGGATTTTTTAATGGCTGCATTATTTGGTGCTCGTCGACTGGAAGAACTTCTTCGCCGGGTTGCAGGACTCAACATTGACAAAAGCGATGTCAAACGCGTTACGGATCTGCTGGGCAAAAAACTCAATGACCTGCTGATCGTCGGTGTCCGGAACGCCAGCTACAACAGGCGTGACGTCGTTATGCCACCAGACCTTCCACTCACCATGGGATTTCTGGAAAGCATCAAAGAGTTCAAAAAGTATGAAGAAGAAATCGAGCTGCAACCCATCCTGGAGCATCTGGCAACATATCCTCCGTTAGAACGGGAACTCAGTGTGGACGTTGAGCAAATGCTTCCGGAAATTGCAGGGGCACTACTGCTGATCGCTGCCCGAACGATGAAAACGATCGATCCGGGCGTCAAAAATCCCGATACGGCGTTGTGGGAACGTGTCGCCCAGATAATGGATCTAACGCTGTAACCTTCGCAGGTTGCAGGTCCAGGAGCAACACCGCGCCGACTCCCGCAGTACACGGACGTCGGTAGCGGGGCTTCCGTGAAAGTGCAGGCTATGGTCACGAACACCACAGTGTTGCGTTCACGACAGGGAAATTTTTCTGCATACGTAATTTCGTGTTCATCCGAGATTCGCTATCTTTGCTGTTGGAGAAACGGAACAGCGCAGGATCAATGGAACAAAAATCAAAGAACAAAGTCGTGCAGCAGTACCAAACAGGTGTGTTCATTACAGTGATTGGCAATGTAGCAGCCGCTATTGTTTTTTTTCTGTTCTCCTTTTTCACCCCGGAGTCTTTCCGTTTCTGGTTCCGCATCGCTGCACTCATTCTGGTGCTGGCTGCTATTGCAATGCTGCTTTTCTGGCTTCGGCTTCGGCAAAAGTTTAAAGTGTAACAATACAGGATTCAGCGTGAATGGGCTACCAGGAATTGGTTGATCGGCATCAAAACACGTTACAGGCGGCGATACAGGCACAATTGCAACGACATTTCTACGCCCACTGGAATGAAGTTCCCAGCGGCAAGATCTATGGGGAAACAGCTAACGCCGAAGGTCAAAAAGCATTCGAGCAGCGGCTCAACTCGAAATTCACCGATCTGCTACAACATTCCGAGGATCACTGGATTGGAGAAGAAGAATCTCCCTACGGCTTTGCGCTCAACGTTCTTTATCCCCAGACTTCGACAGAGCGCCTGATCGCCAATCTTCAATCCGCCGCACAACAGTGGCAATCACTCTCAGCAGAGACGCGAGCGGCTATCCTCATCGAAGCCTTAGAGCGTGCCAGTAAACATTTTTTTGAAATTGCCTACGCAACAATGCACACCACGGGACAAGGGTTTGTAATGGCTTTCCAGGCTTCTGGTCCCCACGCCTTTGATCGAGCCTTAGAAGCCATTGCGATGGGCGTTATCGAACTTTCGCACATCCCATCGACCGTACGGTGGGAAAAACCGATGGGAAAATTCCAGATTGTTGCCAACAAATCCTACTATGCATTGCCGAAAGGTGTCGGTGTGGTGATTGGCTGTAGCACCTTCCCTGTCTGGAACTCCACACCGGGGATCTTTGCAAACCTTATCACTGGCAATCCGGTGATTGTCAAACCGCATCCGAAAGCCGTCCTCCCCATTGCGATCCTTGTTGCCAGCCTGCAGCAGACCTTCGCAGATCTCCAACTGGATCCTCACATTATCCAGTTGGCAGTGGACAGCAGTGAACAGCCACGCACAATGGAATTGGTCCTGCATCCTGCTGTAGCATTGATCGACTTTACTGGTAGCACGACCGTTGGCAACAAAATTGAACAGGCAGTTCTTCCGTACAAGAAAGAAACTTTTATGGAAAAATCCGGCGTCAATGCCATCATCCTTGACAGCGTCGCTAACCTGGAGGCCGTGCTGGATAACATTGCTTTCAGCATCGCTCTCTACAGCGGACAGATGTGCACTGCACCGCAAAATATTTTTATTCCCGACACGGGTGTTGCTACTCCGGAGGGCGTATTGGATTTCGATGCGATCGCTCAGCGACTTATTGAGCGGCTCAACGCTCTGCTGGAAAATCCCAAAATGGGACCAGGGACCTTAGGCGCTATCCAATCTCCTGCAACGCTGAAGCGAATCGAAAAGGCGCGGTCATTGCAACTTCCCATCCTTCGAGATTCCCACCCGCTGGAAATGCCACAGTTTCCCGATGCTCGCACCGCAACGCCCCTGTTGTTGAAAGCACCGTTCGGTGCAACGGACATTTACGAACACGAATGGTTTGGACCGATCAATTTTTTGATCCCGGCACCTTCGTACCAGGCAGCCGTTGAAGCTGTTACTCGAAGTGCCCAATTGAATGGAGCTTTGTCCAGTCTGGTGTATACTACGGACGAAAGCAAGAAACAGGAAGCGATTGCGAATATTGCACTGCGGGGCAAAACGCCGCTGGGAATCAACTTCACTGGCTTCATCTGGATCAATCAGTCGACCGCCTTCACAGATTACCACGGCAGCGGTGGCAATCCAGCAGGCAACGCAACCTTTACCGATAGCTCCTTCATTAGTCGGCGATTCAATATTGTAGGAGTTCGCGAGATTCCGGGAACTCCGGCTTAACTGATAACTTAACAGCATTGACAGGTGCAGGCTCTCGACGTTGATAACAACGCAGTTTGATCCATAAAAAGGCAACTGGTACTATTGCAATTGCTCCTATGAGCCTCTTTGATGTCATCCTCATCCTTGTCGCTTCTGGTAGCGTTGCGTTGCTGTTACATCCCCGCCTGATTCACAATCGCTTCTGGCGAGCGGTCGTTACTCCCTTAGCCTCCATCATTGGCAGTGGATTCTTAGTTGTCGCTCCCCTCCTGTATTTCTCCGTAGGAAGCTATGCACTCATCGCAATGGCTGGCATTGTGCTGCTGGCGTATACCATCGGAGCTGCTATCCGCTTCAATATTCAATTCGTGGAACCTTTCCTGGAACAACCTTCGGATCCTCACCTGCGATGGACAAAATTGATCAGAGAATTAGAGCGATTTTCCAATCTCATCCTCTCCTTTGCCTACATTGTCTCTGTCGCCTTTTATCTCCGCTTGCTTGCATCCTTTGTTTTCGAGGGTATTGGATACAAAAATGAACTGCTGGAAAATGTTTTGACGACCACAGTCCTGCTTACGATTGGCATTGTCGGCTACCTTCGTGGATTGCAGCAACTGGAATTCCTGGAAGAATATTCCGTGGCAACGAAATTAGGGATTATTGCAACCCTATTGCTTGGATTGTTTTTCTACGATCTCCACCATCCCCACTTCCCGATGCACACAAAAGCGTTTTCCTGGACAACCTTAGAAATCCTGGGAGGAATTCTTCTGGTTGTCCAGGGCTTTGAAACTTCCAAGTACCTAAAAGGGATGTACTCCATTCAGGAGCGGGTGCAGAGTATGCGGGCAGCGCAGATCATTTCCGGGATTATTTACATTGTCTTTGTGGCGCTTATTACCCCGCTGCTCTATCACCTCAATTTTCAGAGCATTGATGAAACCGCCATTATTCAGCTATCCCGTTACGCTTCCATCGTCCTGCCGTATCTTTTAATCCTGGGTGCAGTTATGAGCCAGTTCAGCGCTGCCGTCGCAGATACCATTGGGTCGGGAGGACTCCTCAGCGTAGAAACACACGGCACTATCTCCTTCAAAACTGGCTATCTGATGGTTGCCCTGATTGGAAGCGCTTTGGTGTGGAGCGCCAACATCTTTGAGATTATCACCTACGCTTCCCGCGCTTTTGCACTGTATTATCTCCTCCAGGTCCTGATCGCTATGATTTTTGCCAGATACCAGAAGCTTTCTGGCCGTGCCATTGCATTCTTTGTCCTTGCTCTGATCCTCCTCTTCATCGTCATTTTCGGCAAACCAGCAGGATAATCAGCTTTCAGTGTTGATGCTCATCAGGAAACAGGGAACCAAAGTGTCAATGCTGATAGCGTGAGAATTGGGCAACCAGCCGGGTTGCCTCCACAGGTGTGCGACCAAATGCCAGTGCTGGTGGCGTGAGAATAAGTTGAGTGCTGCCACTTATCAGAGAAAAGGGAGAATTCCTGTGGAATGCCAGGAATTCCCCCATCTACCGCCTGCGCTCTGTGCCTTAGCTCTCTTCGCCCAACTGCTGGCGTAATCGCTCGATCACCGCCTTATCTTCCAGGGTTGTAATATCGCCACGAATGACGCCGCTGGTTACAATTTCCCGCAGCAGTCGCCGCATAATTTTCCCACTCCGAGTCTTGGGCAACGCATCAGTAAATCGGATTTCATCAGGTTTAGCAATCGGTCCAATTTCTTTGCCAACGTGCTCCCGGAGTTCCTGCCGGAGTTTTTCCGTTTCTTTGACGCCGGCTTTCAGCACTACGAAAGCCACCAGAGCATTGCCTTTGATTTCATCCGGACGGGCTACAACCGCCGCCTCAGCAACTGCCGGATGCGATACCAGCGCGCTTTCTACCTCGGCGGTGCCAAGCCGGTGCCCGCTAACATTGACCACATCATCGATCCGTCCCATAATCCAGAAGTACCCATCCTCATCTTTCCGCGCACCGTCACCAGTGAAGTAGTAGCCATTTCGATCCTTCGTTGGCGGGAACTTACTCCAGTACACTTCCTTATACCGCCTGGGATCGCCAAACAGCGTGCGGAACATTGAGGGCCACGGGTGTTTGACTACCAGATATCCCCCTTCATTCGCTTTGCAGGAGGTACCATCGCTCCGAACTACATCCGCCAGAATTCCCGGTAAGGGGAAGGTCGCACTTCCCGGTTTCAGCGGGGTTGCACCCGGCAATGGAGAAATCATAATCGCACCCGTCTCAGTTTGCCACCACGTATCCACAATTGGACACCGCTTGCCACCAATAACGGTGTAATACCACATCCACGCTTCCGGATTGATCGGCTCTCCAACGGTTCCCAGTAACCGCAAAGAAGAGAGATCGTGCTTTCGTGGATAGCTCTCTCCCCACCGCATAAATGCCCGGATCGCCGTTGGTGCAGTGTAGAAAACGGTGACTCGATGCCGCTCCACAATATCCCAGAATCGATCGGGTGCCGGATAGTTTGGCGCTCCTTCGTACATCAAAACGGTGGCACCATTTGCCAGTGGACCATACACAATGTAACTGTGGCCGGTAACCCATCCAATATCCGCAGTACACCAGTACAGATCATCATCGTGCAGATCAAAAACCATTTTGGTGGTATACGTCACCTGCGTCATATACCCACCAGTTGTATGCAGCACCCCTTTTGGCTTACCGGTCGAGCCGCTGGTATAGAGAATAAACAGCGGATGCTCACTGGATAACCGCTCTGGTTTACACACCGGCGATGCTCCTTCCATCAGCTCGTGCCACCAGTGATCACGTCCCATCTTCATATTGATTTCCGTACCGGTACGGCGGTACACAATGACATTTTTCACCGTCGGTGCTTTCTTCAACGCCTCATCCACAGCATCTTTAAGCCGTACTTCATTTCCTCGCCGCCACGCAGCATCCTGGGTAATAACCAGCTTTGCCTTTGAATCATTAATCCGCTCCCGTAGCGCTTCGGCTGAAAATCCTCCAAAGACCACGTTGTGTGTTGCCCCAATTCGGGCACATGCCAGCATCGCAATAACCGCCTCAGGGATCATCCCCATATAAATAGCCACCACATCTCGCCGCTTGATGCCTAAGGATTTCAAAACATTGGCGAACTTGTTGACCTCATTATACAAAGCGTCATACGTCAAAATACGCTGATCACCCGGCTCACCTTCCCATACAATTGCAGCTTTATTCCGCCGCCAGGTGGTAATGTGCCGATCCAGACACTGATACGAAGCGTTCAACTGTCCACCAATGAACCAGCGAACAAACGGATACTTCCACTCAAAAGCCCGATCCCACCTTCGGAACCAATCCAGCGCTTCCGCCTGCTTTTCCCAAAATGCCACCGGGTCCTTCTCTGCTTCCCGACGGAGCCTCTTCAGTTTTGTGAACGAGCTCAAATGCGCACGTTTTTTGAACTCTTCCGAAGCTTCAAAGACCCGCTGCTCACGCAACACCGATTCAATTTCTGCCGCCGTCGTCACCTGCCGTGCTCGCTTCGGTGCCGCCTTCTTCGATGCTTTCCTCGAACGCCCTGTCGCCTTCTTCTTTGCCATCAGAATCCCCTTAGCTGTTAAACAAACGACCCGAAAAAGCCTTTTTT
>JALWUI010000075.1 GCA_027082775.1 Candidatus Kapaibacterium sp. | reverse complement strand
TTGCTGATGTTCCGCCGGGCGCCCCTGTGGCGTACATTGGATGCTTCGGCTATCTGGAAGTCGCCCTTCGGAATGGCGAGCTGGCGGCAGCGTGGAACGTGCAGGTGGGAGATCCGGTCACAGTCCGGGTGCAGCAATGACCATACTGCACTATGCCATCGGTGATATTCACGGCTGCTTTGAAGAGTTGCTCCAGATGGAGCAGCAGTTGCAGGCGCACGCACAGGCACATCAGGCGGAAGCTCGCTTCTTTTGCGTCGGTGACTATGTGGATCGCGGGGTGCAAATTCGTCAGGTGCTGGAACACCTGTTTCTCTCAAAGAAAGCGGCGCAGTATGCACTGGTTGCCGGGAATCACGAAGCGATGATGATGGATGTCCTGGTGCTGCTGTTTCCGGAGCGTTTTTCGACCCTTCCAGAATATTTGTTCAATACCATCCGAATCCTGGACCTTCCGCATCGGCAGCGGTTTGCTCAGGAACTGCTGGACTACTGGTACTCTCAGGGCGGTGACCGGACAGCACAATCGCTGTTTGGATCCCTCCACTGGCAGCAGTGGAATATCCCGTGGGAATTGGTTCAGCGGTTGGCTCAGCTTCCCCTGCTCCAGATCGCGCCTTCCAGTGTTGCTCTGACACACGCCCTGGTGTCTGACGAAGAGCTGGAGCAGTATCAGCAGGGGAATTTTCAGCGTGATCCGGTGTTGTGGGAACATCTGGTGAGCGGATTTCTCTGGCGCCGGGGTATTCCCTCGCCTCTGCACTCCTATCGACTGCACATCTCCGGGCATACCCCGCTGGATGAACCCCAGTATCTACCCGACCGCCATCGGTTGTTGCTGGACACCGGGTGCGTCTATGGCAACAAACTCTCCGCTTTCTGCATTGAGACCGAGGAATTTTTCTTTGTTGAAGCCCGCCGTCGGTACTGGTAGCGGGTAGGCTGGCACATGTCTTGCCGGGAGCGCCGACTTTAGTCGGCAAAATACAGGATGTACGCTGAAGCGTGTGTTCCCAGTAAGAGAAGCTCAATCGGAATCGTTGCCGTTGGTGAATACGTGGCGCCAGCGAATTCAATAGGGGTGATGCACACAGGTTCTACAGGCAAATGAGCAGAAGCACCCGCTGTATCCATCACACTGGTGCTGGAGTCGATGCTGTGCTGGTTGGCGAGTGTTTCCAGCGGCGGTGTTGCCAGAGCCATTGTTCGGGATGACGCCGGATCGCTGCTTCCAGTTGTTGATGATACCGCTGCATCAGCATTTTGGCGCCTTCTTCGGTCGCTGGCAGATCATCGGTAGGCAGTTGCTCCAGCGCGACCCGGTACGTTCCATCCGGCTGCCGTTCGCTGAAGCCGATGATCACCGGCATTCCGAAACGGAGTGCTAAGACAGCAGGAGTACGAAATGTCAGGGTGGGAATGTT
Organism: Candidatus Kapaibacterium sp.; assembly: GCA_027082775.1. Taxonomy (GTDB): domain Bacteria; phylum Bacteroidota; class Ignavibacteria; order Kapaibacteriales; family WFXC01; genus WFXC01. The sequence continues at coordinate 5,380 of JALWUI010000075.1, read as the reverse complement.
GAAGAACGGGACGTAGAAATCGTGCTCTGGTCGTGCACTTTGGTCCGCTAACAGTGCTAGCGCTCGATTTTCCCGGATGATTTTCGGAATAATCGCTCCAACCCGATGGGCACGGACTAACTGATTGCCCGTGCGCTGACGAGCCTGGTCAATGAAATGGTCGACGGCAGGATTTTTAATGCGCTTGGTTATAACCGTAACGGGTTGATCCGTGATCAGCGGGAGTGTGAGGGCAGTCAGTTCCCAGTTGCCAAAGTGGGCAGAAAGGAGCACAACACCGCGTTGCTGTCGGGCTGCTTGAGCGATCAGCTCCGTATGCTCGAAGCGTACCAGGTGACGCAACCTCTCGATGGGATAGCGTGCCATTGCAAAGACTTCAGCAAGGACGATGCCCAGATTCGCAAAGCTTTGTCGGGCGATGTGCTGATGCCAGTGTGAAGGTTGCGCTGGAAAAGCGCGGCGCAGGTTTTCTATGGTGATCTCCCACCGTCTGGGCAGCGCCCGGCGAAGAATCCAGCCAATCATAGCGCCCAGGCGCTGCTGAGCACTCGACGGCAGCGCCGCAACCAGCGCACTACCACCCTGGAGCGCTCCTTCTATTACAAAGTTCGCCATCGACATCGCGGGTATTCTGCTATCGAGGAAACCCTGGCAGTTGCTCAGGTTTGTTGAAGACGTTTTCTTTATCCTGCACGTTGGTGCCCGTACGGCGAATGTACTTGTCTTCCCAGTAGGGATCAAAGAGTTCGCCGTCTTTGGTGGAATGCACCAGTCGATAGGTGTTTGTGCCCTGAAAATCGACAAAAACGAAGATCACCCCTTCTTCCAGCCCGTGGTATTTCCAGATTTCGTAAGGGGGAGCAAAACCGGACATCGGATATCGATCGACTTCATCCGGAAAACCATACTGTCGCAGCACACGTCCCCGATCGGAACGCCATCCTTCTGGAAACTGCGGGGATGAAAAGTAAGTGTTGGCATACTCAATGCGCTTAAAAAATTCCTGGCGGGCTTCGTTCACGGGTGTTGTCGGGTCTGGATCCTGCAGCAGCCAGAAACGGAAGAGGAACTTTTGCTTTGCCTCTGTTGTTTTGAGCGATTGATAAAGCTTCAGTGCCTGCTCCGGCAGGAGCGGCTTGACTTGTTCCACCTCGCGATCCACCTGTTGTTCTGTCATTGTAGCAAATGGACTGCGCTGGAAATCGGCTAACGCTGCTAAGGTTTCCTGCGGGATTGGCGGACGATCTGGATTGTAGACAAAGAATTTTTTGCGACGCACCGCACTGTCTCCCTGTCCCTTAGGATGCGCGGTAACTTCCACTGAGTAGATGCCGGATGGTAAAAGATCGAGCGGAATGTCTGCATACGCCACCTGTCCATCAGCAATGGAATGGTACGTTTGCCGAACACTACCCTGAAGTCTCCCGATCACGTCATAGATGCGGTACGTAAGGTCGTATCCTTCCGGAGCAGCACGCCGGGCGTTGTATACTTCACAGTAGAGCTTCAGATGCGGCTTTTTCCCGACGATCAACTTCGACGGGTTGGGAACAATGTACAGACCGTTGAGAACAAATCGGGGAGGATCTTCGGTCTTCGCTGCTCGCAACTCTCTGGCGATGATGAGATCGCTGAGCGTAAGCCGATCGGTGGAATAGTCACGCACCTGAGTAGAAAACTGGATGGTCAATGAATCTTTGCGATCCGGCAGTGAATAAGCGCGAATAGTAATCTGCGCTGTGCCGGGGCGTAATTGGTAATGTTTCCAGCCAACAATGGTGCGCTGAAAAGTATGAACCGGGACCGGAGAAAACGCCTCAACTCTGGTTGCATCGTTGATCACTTCTTTTCCCTGCTGGTGGACGACAACCTGCAACAAAATGCTTCCCTGATACCCATCCCGAACTCGCTGGTAGTGAAAGCAGGTATCGGGAATCGCAAACATCAGTTCCCAGTAGCTGGTTGTATCGTCGGCGCGCAGGCTGGCAGTTTCAAGGAACATTTCCAGCTTTGTTCCATATACTGAGACCGCTGTGAGGAATAGAATGACAGCCGTAGCGATTTGTCTCATTGTTCGGTGCCCCTGAATGTTTGTGTCCGTCCAGTGTGGAGTTTCAACGAACGAAGGGGACATTTTGTTTGTCAATGACGAATTCGCTCTGGAATTCCAGGGTTCAATCGAAAAGGTTGGCGGTAGCGGGATGGGCGCGTGCAAGGAAGTTGATTGTGGATGCATTTCGTCAGCCGCGTATCGAAGTGCTCTGGTAAAGGGATGTCCCGGCTGCTGGAAGAGTCAGACGGCACAGCCTGGCTACCAGATGATAAATTGCCTCCAGTTAGCGCAGGATGCCAGCAACAACTGCTTGTTCAGTGAGCATTGCCGCTATGACGGATTGTTTCGGGATTGTGCGCCTGACCGCGGAAGGTGGAGCGTAAAGATGTTGTCCCCATCGGGGGAAGAGTGGAGAGTGATTGTTCCCCCTAAGCGTGTTGCTAATGCTCTGGCGATGGGGAGACGGAAACTGGCTGATATTGCGCTGGCATCAGAAGTTTTGAGTATTGCCAGTGGTTCGAATATTTGATCTCGGAGCGAGGAAGGAATTGCCTTGCCACTGTCAGCAATATGGATCAAAACCTCCGTGTCCGTTGCTTCTACGACGATCGTAACAGTTCCTTTGGGAGGACTGGCGTCAATTGCAGAGGACAGAAGCTCTGTTACCATTCGTTCAACCCATTGTGGCACTGTTTGTAGCCAGCACGGCTGAAGCTGTTGCTGAATGTGCAGTTGCTTGTGCTGAGCACTGGCTCGCACGGAATCAATAGCTTTTTGGATCAGTTGTTGACACTCCGTTCGGGACAGAGGCGGAATATCAGCAGTCGAGGTAAAGTGCAGCCATTCGGACAGATGGGTAATAAGAGCGGTTTGGAACGCAAGGTTGTTCTGGATGACCTGAAGAAGTTCCCGGTTATACGGGCTGCTGAGAGGCTCCTCACTATGAAGCAGTTTCACTGTCAATTGCGTTTCCGATACCGATGTTTGCAGATGCTGTTTCAGCGCTTTCTGGAGCGTTTCTTGCCATCGTTGAAGCTGATTCGCCAGGTGTTGATATTTGGTAAGCGTACTGTGTTGTTGTCGCCGAAGCCTCGCTTCTACCTGATACTGTGTTGCTTCTACCCGCTGTGCCCAGTGTTGCTCCAGCCATCGGATGTGGGCACGGTAGGAACGTTGCGCCCACCGATCCGCCTCCTGCCAGTTGCCAAGCATTCGTTGATACTGAGCGTACTGCTCAAACAATTTTCTCTGTAACTCCGGGGGGATATGGGTATCCAACTGAAGAGCCAGACGTTGTAATTGTTGGACCGTTTCCGGTAGATGGGCCGCTTTGAATGCTAAGGAAGCCAGTAGTAGTGTGGCTTCCCAGAAAATTTCGGTGTGCCCGGATTGCTCCGCTATTTGTTGTGCTTGCTGGGCATAGCACCGGGCAAGATCGTCAGCCTGGAGAATTTCGGAAGATGTTGCAATGTTGAGAGCAAATTCTGCTTTGGAGTGCAAAGAGGAAAGTTGCTGGAATATTTCTTCAGCGGCTGGAAAGAGGGTGAAAAATTGCTCTTGATCTTTTTGCTGTGCCACCGCTGCTAACAGGTTGCTCAGTGCGTCAGCAAGGTGTTCCGGACCGCTGTGCATCTGCACGAGCCGGTCATACGCCTGCCGGGCATATTGCTCAGCCGCTGCCGGGCGGTTGCTGCGAAGGGCAGCAGCACTGAGATTGATCAGCAAAAGCGCCTCTTGCTCTGCGTCAGGCATCGATGATTGCTGGAGCGCTTTCCATGCAGTCTGGTAGTATTGAAAGGCTTCATCGAAAATTCCCAGATTTTCCAGGCAAATTGCAGTGTTCATTGCCAGCAGAAACCGGTCCTGGGAGGTAGCGATCTGATCAATCGGGATTTCGAATAAAGCCCGGAGTGCCTTGAAGTATTCCCCCCGTTGACCGTAAATAATGGCGTAGTTGTTCACAATCCGTGCGTGATATCGGTTGGCTGCAACCTCGCTGAGTTGCCCCCGATACCACTGGAGAGCTTGCGCAGTCGTGTCCAATACCGACAGAGCTTTGGAAAATTGCTCCCGCTCGAAATAAATGGTAGCCAGTGACAACAGTTGAGTAATCAGTTGCGGAGCATTCTCTGTTGCGGCTGCTTTATGAATTCCTTTCCGGAGGTACCGGAACGCTGAGCCGTAATGTCCCAGCTTGCCGGCGATAAGACCTGCAAGAGCATAAACGTTGATAGCTGAAGGGTCGGTGTCGGCTTCGGAAGGAATGACTGCTAAGGCGGATTCAATCAAGATCAACGCAGCCTGTAAGTTTTTCCGCATCGCCGTTTCTGCTGCAAAGCTGAGAATCTGAGCCTGTGTTTCCCAGGCGCGACTGCGGATTGCTGCCTCCTCCAGCTTCGTTTTAACAGCCGATACGATCTTCTCCGGTGGGCTGCTCTGAATCGCTGCTTCCAGGTGCTGAAGCAGCTTCCCAACGTTGTATGAGTAAGGTGTTCCCATTGTGCACAACCGATTTGCTGGCTACAAAAATACACCGTTTCTCGCAAAAATATTGCCCGTCGGTCGTATTTCTTTAGTCGTTTCGGAAGAAATGTTGAAGTCATTTTCCAAAGTGATCGTCCGGGAAGTTGGAAGTACCTGTCGTATGGGATGCAAAAAACTATAGCCTCGAGGAGGATATCGAATGGGGACAACTGGGTATGATAAATCTCTCCCGTGCAACACTCTATGGCTTCGAGAAGGATTGGCTGTACCCTGCTCCTTATTTCCCCGGATTTCGGTAACTTTGAAATTTGGCTGAAAATGAGTTCCATAACGAAGGAAATTCGCTGATGGCAGTCGAAGTTGTGATGCCAAAGATGGGGGAATCGGTGCAGGAAGGGACGATTTTGTCGTGGTTGAAGAAGGAAGGGGAGAAAGTGGAGCGGGATGAGCCGTTACTGGAAATTTCCACGGACAAAGTCGACACGGAGATTCCAGCGCCCGCCAGCGGGACGTTGGTGAAGATTTTAGCGCAGGAAGGCGAAACCGTCGAAGTCGGCAAGGTAATCGCTATTATCGACGATGGGAGCGGTGAAGGAGTAACACCAGCAGCAGAGACGGCTGCACAATCTGCAGAGCAGGCAGCACCGCCAGCTTCCCGGCCCGCTGCGCAGCCAGTAGAAGAGACGGTCGCAACAGCACCAGCACCGCCAGTTGCAGAAACACCGGCTGCGGCTCCACCATCTGCTGCGCCATCTCCGGAACCGGCTGCAACCGGCGGTGAAACGGTTGAAGTTGTGATGCCAAAGATGGGGGAATCGGTGCAGGAAGGGACGATTTTGTCGT
>JALWUI010000074.1:9255-24233 GCA_027082775.1 Candidatus Kapaibacterium sp. | reverse complement strand
ATCCCAGCCCCAGAAGCCACCCCACCCAAGAGTTTCATACGCCCAAAAGCCGCCGAGCATAATACCGAATCCCAGCACACCGGCAGCAAAGAGCACCCACGGAAAAGCAATTTTTGTCCACTGCCGGTAATCGCGTCGCAGCAGTGCCGACATTGCAAAGGCGAAAGGAACGCCCATAGCGGCAAATCCCAGAAACAACATCGGAGGATGGATGGTGATCCACAAATTATGCAACAGCGGATTGAGCCCTCGCCCGTTTGGGGGGATCATTCCTGCTTTGACGCCGTCGGAGGCATACGTTTCCCACACATAGGCAAAAGGATTTTTTGCCACAAGGAGCAGCAACAGGAAAGCCAGAATAGCCCCATACCACACCATCACCGCAGCTTCCCTCCGGTAGCTGCGTGCATACCACAATACCCCCATTCCCACCAGTACAACCCACACCGCCCACAGGAGGAAACTGCCTTCCTGTCCTGCATACGCGCTGGCAAGAAGCAATGGCACAGACAACTCCCTGGAAGAATGCTGCCATACGTACGTATACTCAAACCGATGTCCCAGAATATTCGCCACGTGCATAACCGCAATGATTCCGACCAGTGTTGAAGTAAGGAAGAAAAACGCCTTCCCCACCACTTTCCAGTCCTCCGATCGGCGCCACAGCGAGAGTCCGTAAGCACCAACGGTGATCAAGGATGCCGCAAAGGCAAGATGTACCAGAAACTGTCCAATCATTGTGTCCTATCCTCCCTTTCACATCGCCTGCTGCGTCCCTTCGTATTTTGAAGGGCACTTGGTCAGAATAGCGGTTGCCCGGAGCGTATCGCCAAGGATCCTGCCCCGAACCACAATGTTGTTTGAAAGCTCAAAATTATTGGGCTTTGCCCCCTGATAAATCACGGGAATTTCATCTCCCTGATCATCCCGGAGCACAAAATAGAATTGATCAGCCGATGCCACGTATCGATACCCCTGTTCTTTCACCCACTGTCCGGTAATCTGCATCACCTTCCCTGTTTCCCGCGCTTGCTGAATGGTACCGTATTCAATGGTGCTTTCATCAAGAGCAAAATATCCCGCAATAAGAAACGCCAGAATCGCTATGCCTCCAATCAAAAGCCGCCGCTGCATTATCCATCCCCTTCCTTGTTACTTTACCCCTTATGGACGATTGCCTTCGTGCTGTCTTGCCCACTGCTCCAGTTCTACCAGCCGGCGTTCAAGCCGCCACAGCCACCCGGCAATACCGATCCAGATCACAAAGACGATGAGAAAGACCACATAAATCGAGTATCGAATCAAAAAAGCTTCCATCTTACGAAGTCTCCGATATTTCTTGAACTTGCTGGATTTTGTGTCGCAATGCAAGAATACCACTCCGCACTCTGAGCGAAAGAAGCCAGAAAAACAGGAGTGAAAACGAAAACATTGACAGGGCAAACACTATTTGTTTCAGCGGGTGTAAAACGCCCGGCTGCGTCGACAGAATGGGACCGGCGGTCTGGTCACTGGCGGATCCCGGATGCAAGCCCTCCATCAAGCGGGGCATAATGAACACCAGAAAGGGCACGGTAACAAAAGCCACAATAGCATAGACCGCAGCAATCTGGGCGCGCCGTTGCGGTTCTTCGATCGATTGTCGTAAAGCAAAATACGCAGCATAAATCAACAACAACAGGAAAATCGATGTTTCCCGCGGATCCCAGTTCCAGAACGATCCCCAATTGAACTTTGCCCAGATCGATCCTGTTACAGTTGCCAGCAATGCGAATAGCGTCCCTATGGACACAGCCGAAACGCTATGGACATCATCGATAAATCGACGGCGGCGCAAAAACAGCACTGCATACCACAAAGCGTATGCATAGGCGACCACTGCCACCCACGACAGTGGCACGTGGAAAAACAGATTCCGCGCCCGTTCCTCCAATCCGGGAATAAAAGGTAGCGCCAGAATTGGATCTGCGGCAACGATCCCCTGCACCACAAACTGCTGATCATTCTTCCACCGCTGCACCGCCAGGATCACCACGGATGCATCCTTCGGTACAAAGAGTGCAGAAGGAATCAGCACCTGCGCCGTCGTCGGTGGAATTGCCCGATCGGTCATCGGCACTACCAGCGTATCGCCGCTGGCAACAGCCGCATCCCAATCCAGTGTTCCAGCAACCGGGACATACAATTCGGGATTCACCTGTCGCCACGTGATCACCGCATCACGAAATGTGCCGCTCAGTGGTGGTAAAAGTCCCAGTGCAATGGTTAACCCCATTCCTCCAACGCACAAAGCCATCCACCACCGAGGGCGGGGGCGATGGACAGCAGGCACCAACCCAACGATGATTCCGCCGACCACTCCCAGACCAATCAAAATCGCTTTCATTGGTTACTCTCTCCACACGTAATCAAACAACATTGCTGCAAGCGTTATGACGATCCCGGCATAAGCCACCATCAGGATCAGGGTATGCATATGCAGTTGCTTCAACACTGCATCCAGCATTCCTTCGATGCCCAGCCGCATCAGCGGTACAAAGACCGGGAAAGCTAGCACCGGTAGTAAAGCTCCCTTCATCTGAGATCGAGCAATCAATGCAGAGAAGATCGGCACCATCGCCCCCATCAGGATGCTGCTGACCCCTAAGGTTAACCAGAACCCTGCCATCGAAGCAATCGGAACATCAAACACCAGCAGCAGTAAAGCAGCAGCAATACTCATCAGAAAGGTTACCATCCCCACCTGATACACAACTTTGCCCCAAAACACTGCATAACCGGATACCAGAGTATGCAGCAACACCACTGTTTCCCTTTCATATTCAGCCGCAAAACTCCGTGCACCCGATTGGATTGCCAGAAAAAACAGCACGATCCAGCAAAACGCTACAAACAGCTCCGGCGCAATGGTTTTTTCCATCAGCGCAAACGCCAGAATCAGCACAACGACAACGGTAAACAACAGCAAAGTATAGAGCAGCGAACGATTGCGAAATTCGACCACAATCTCTTTCAAAACGACAGCCCCAATCGCCGATACCATCCCATTTGCTTCCCGTTGTTCAGCTCCAATAACCCAGGCTGCAACAAAACGTAACGTTTCCAACTTTAGCGCATCCTCTTTTGCTGATTTCCCTAAATCCCGTGCTCTGCGATATGCACTATCGGTAGACGCAACCTACTGCGACAATCGCCTGGAAGCGGACTGATTCATCGCAACAGTAGCCTCTTCCTCTTCTTACACCAGGCGCTATAGCTCCTCCGATTCTTTTTAATCTCATCGGCGAAACTGCCATCCCAAACGTCAATGCACAACTCTGTACAACTTTCCCATCGTTATCCGTTTCTTCGCTTCTTAAGAGCAGGAAACAGAGCACAAACCGGCAAATAATGGAATTCACAACTGATACGGACCACTCTTTTGCCGCATCCGCTTTTGTTGAAGCCCTGGAAAAAATCCTCCTGAAAGCGCAATGTCTGGAATCAGCCCTTCAGCACCTGTTGGATTCTTTCCACATCCACAATCTTCCGCCAAAGGACCAGGCGCACGCCTTTTTCCTCATCGCGGATCACTGCAAGCGCATTGATCTGGCAATTGCCCGCCGCTTTATTGAACGTGCCGTGCTTACCTATCCAATCGAAACGCACCGGGATCCCTTGGCAATCAGCATTATGCACACGTTTGCCATTATTATGGGCAAATCAGGATTTTTTGGCGATTCCCGGCGAGCGCTGGCAAAGGCATTCCATTGCGCTGCCCGGATCAATGATGTTCGGCATCTGGTCGCGCTCTCCCTTTCATTGTCGACCCTGTATTCGCTGAACGAGCTACTGGATAAAGCATTGCAGGTTCTCCATTTTGGCGAGATGATCTTAGCGCTGTTCAAAACCGAATTTGACGACCTGACATTTGCCGATTACCGCAACCGAATCATCAGCAACCGCCTGAGTATTTACGGCAAGCAAGGCAATCTATCGAAAGCCTTGTATGAGCTGTTACAGTTAGAACCTGACCGCATTCTCAATCCTTCTATCCGTGGACTTACCCTGATGCGCACGGGCATTCTCTGGGAACAACTGGGGGATCTGGAAGAAGCCTACAAAGCCTACCGACGTGCCTGGAAAACGTTGCAGGAGAACACAACGCCTGATCTTTCGGCTGAACTGCACGTCCTGATCAACCTGAGCACAGTATCACTCCAGCTACGCGACTATCAGGCATCCGCAACGTATTCCCGACAGGCATATCAGCACGCCCAGCAACTGCGATCTTCCGTATATCTCATCCCTGCCCTCAGCAATTTCACCAGAGCACTGATCGCCCAGAATGCAAAAGATCAACTACCGGAACTTATCGAGACTCTTCTCACCGAACATCAGCGCGCTTCTTTCTGGAAACACCGCGCAGAACTTGCTTTTGACTTAGCAAACTGCTACGTTGCGTTGGAGGAACACAATCAAGCATACCAGTATGCTTCGACCGCCTATGCACTGGCACAGCAAAAAGCAGATCAACCGCTTCTTGTAGAATATGCCTTACTGCTGGCAATGCTGAGCGTACAATTGCAGCGCCGCGATGAAGCAGAACAATGGCTTCAACGCGCCCAAAATGCGTTTTCTTCAGAGCTTCCGGACCACCTCCGTATGGAATTCTTTCACACTCACGCCCAATTCTATCAGGCAATTCAGGATTGGGAACGAGCCTATCATTGGCTCGAACGCTATCATCAGGAACACACTGCAGTGTTGCAGGCCCAGCTCAAGAAGCAAAAAGAACTACTGGAACGCAAGCAGCAGATCCAGCACGAGCAACTTCAAACGCAGCATCAGCAGCAAATTGCTGAATTGCACCATCGAACACTTCAGCTCCTGACCGGTCATCTCAAGCCATCATTGGACAATGCTCTGTCTACCCTGCAGTTGCTCGACGCAAACCATCCGTTGTCACACCCCTATAACCAGGATATGCTGGCAATTATCGAGCACGAACTTCACAACACTGCTGAGCACGCCGAGCAATACAGCACCGAGTTGAAATCTGCTCTGGTCGAACTTTCCCGTCAGAACCCGCTGCTGCTTTCATTCCTGATAGATTCCACAGCGCCGGATTCACAGCAGTCATAGAAGAAATACTGGCGCTCCACGGCGATACATTCCCTATCACCGATGTAGCCGACGGAATCAATCTATGGAGTCACCACTGGTTCCAACAATGTAATGGTTCCAGTGTCCGCATCCAGGCGGGCTAAGGTTCCCAGCGGCAATGTCCATTTGCTGTCGATGTGTCCAATCGGTAGACCATAAACAACAGGAATGTCGAGCGGCTCGAAGTACTGAAGCAAGACCTCCCGGAGTGTGAAGGAAAGCGGAAAAAGTCCCTGACTGGTTGGTTCACATCGCACAAATTGCCCCAGGGCAATGCCCCGGCACTGCTGGAGCTTGCCCGCCAGTTGGAGCTGCATCAACATTCGATCCAGTTTGTACGGCTCTTCGGCGATCTCTTCCAGAAACAGAATTGCATCCTGGGTATCAATTTCGTACGGTGTTCCGAGGGTACTAACCAGCAATGTTAGATTGCCTCCAACCAACCGTCCCGTTGCCTGTCCCGATCGGATGGTCCATACCTCCTGTTTTGGGGTTAACGTCATCGGCTCCCAATCTTCCGGATACCGGGAAGCATAATCTGGCGCAAACAGGACGGTCCGCAGCCATCGGACTGTAAAAGCATCAAAAGTTGACGAAGCCACCGGACCGTGAAAGGTGACCAGGCGACTCTGCTGGTAAATGGCAACCAGCAGGGCAGTAATATCGCTGTATCCCATTATGATCTTCGGATGCTGGCGAAAAAGGGCAAACTCCAGATACGGGAAGATCCGCATAACACCATAGCCGCCTCGCGCTGCAACAATAGCACGAATATCTTCCCGCTCCACAAACTCCATCAACTCCTGCGCTCGATCCTGATCCGGTGCCGCCAGGTACTTATGCTCCGGATAAATGTGTTTACCCAGAACAACTTTCAGCCCTAATTGCCGGAGTTTTTGAACGCCACTTTTGATACTGCTGTAATAAACGCCACTGGCAGGCGCTACAATGCCCACCGTATCTCCCGGACGCAGGGCTGGGGGTAAAAGCACCCCATCACTCCGTTGCCATAGGGGTGGTGAGGATGCAAATTTTGATTCTTCACTGCCAATGCCGACTGCCCGGATCGATTGCTTCCCCATTCCCAGCGCTGCCGCACCTGCCATTATCTGCAAAAACCGTCGCCGATCCATCGCTCCCCTGCTTTTGTTCTTCCCCGACATTCTCAACCGCTTCGGCTGCAATTATAATGCCGCTGGCATACCACCCTACAATGGGATATTGCCGTGCTTCTTGCGCGGATTATGATCCACTTTGGTCTCCAGAACCCGCAGGGCTCGGATCAAAAATGGACGGGTTCTCCGCGGCGCAATGATGTCGTCGATATAACCATACTCCGCTGCTTTAAAAGGATTGCAAAAACGCTCCGTGTACTCTGCCTCCAGCTCCTTCATCCGCTGTTCTGGATCCTCAGCAGCAGCAATTTCCTTGCGAAAGAGAATCTCCACCGCTCCTTTAGCGCCCATTACTGCAATTTCTGCTGTGGGCCAGGCAAAATTAAAATCGCCACGAATGTGCTTTGAATTCATCACGTCGTATGCTCCGCCGTATGCCTTCCGCGTAATGACCGTTACTTTCGGCACCGTTGCTTCACAGAAAGCATACAGCAACTTTGCGCCGTGGCGAATAATCCCACCCCATTCCTGATCGGTGCCGGGCATAAAGCCTGGGACATCGACAAACACAACCAGTGGAATGTTAAACGCATCGCAGAACCGGACAAACCGGGCAGCCTTTGTACTGCTGTGAATATCCAGCACTCCCGCCAGTACCATCGGCTGGTTGGCAATAATTCCGATCGGCTTCCCATCAAGGGTTGCAAAACCAGTGATAATATTGGGCGCAAAATCCGGCTGAATTTCGAAGAACTCGCCCTCGTCAACGACTTCATAAATAACCTGCTTCATATCGTACGGCTTGCCGGGATGGTCCGGCACGATGAAGTCCAGCAATGGACTTTCTCGATCCGGTCGGTCACGCGTCGGTAGCGTTGGCAATGGATCAGCGTTGTTAGAGGGCAAATAGCGCAGCAACGCTCGCACCTGCCGCAAACACGTCACCTCGTCATCCGCTACCACGTGAGCAACACCGGACTTTGTTGCGTGGGTATCCGCTCCGCCCAATTCCTCAAAGGTAACCTCTTCGTGCGTTACCGTTTTCACCACATTGGGACCGGTTACAAACATATAGGACGTCCCCCGAACCATAAAGATAAAGTCGGTAATGGCAGGGGAATAAACCGCACCACCGGCACAGGGACCCAAAATGACGGAAATCTGAGGAATGACACCACTGGCAAGAGTATTGCGCAGGAAAATATCGGCATAGCCGCCCAGCGAAACCACGCCTTCCTGGATCCGGGCACCTCCTGAATCATTGAGTCCAATCACCGGTGCCCCAATTTTCATCGCCAGATCCATAATCTTACAAATCTTTCGCGCGTGCGCCTCCGACAGCGATCCTCCAAAGACCGTAAAATCCTGCGAAAACACACACACGGTCCGCCCATCAATTTTTCCAACCCCGGTCACAACACCATCACCCAGCGGACGCCGCTTATCCAGTCCAAACTCGGTACTATGATGGCGTACGAACAGATCAATTTCTTCAAAAGAACCTTCATCCAGCAACAACTGCAATCGTTCCCGGGCGGTCAATTTTCCCCGGCGATGTTGGGCTTCAATCCGGTCTTTTCCACCGCCCAGATATGCCTGTTGCCGCAACTGTTCTACAACTGCTAACCGGTCCATCGACCTATTTGCCCCTGTTTTGCACTTCAATTCACCGTTAGAAAGCAAATCGCAGCACTTCGGTCCACCGTACGACGGTTACCACCCGATAGCCCAGATAGGTTCCCAGCCCAATGAGGGTCAAGCCGGCAAAGCGGTGCAACAATTCCAGCACTCCAGGGGAGATTCGATCCCGAAGGTGGAGAAAGATTTCTGTCAGGGCCGCAATCCACAACAAGACGCCCACACCAAAACCGAGACTAAAGGCAAAATGTGCCACTACAGAATGCGCGACAAACTGCATATCCTGAACAAAAACGGCGACGTAGAGAAGTGATGGGATGAAGGTAGGATTTGCCAGATTCGCCAACGCTAAGATGATCCCCACCAGCAGCGGCATCGAAAATCGCTGTGTCAGTCGTTCGACAAATTCAACCCGCCGTGGCTTTCGTCCTACCGCCAATCGCACTCGCCGCACTTTCAAATTGATAACGCCATAGCCAATTAACAGTGCAACGGCTACCAGTTGAAACAGCAGAAACCACAGGGAGTGCTGCGATACATAATGCTGAAAACTCTGGGTCAGTGCCGCGGTAAATTGCAGTCCCAGAAGGACATACAAAAGATCCATTATTGCGGCTCCGCCTCCCAGCAGAATACTCTGGCGCCGCCGCCCATTGAGCGCCTGTTTCATCACTGCCACCCCGATAGGACCGGGGGGAATAGACAATACAAAGCCAAAACCAATGCCAATAAGAAACGGGAACACCATTACCATCGCCCCATGCGGTTATGCCCTCCGCTTGTTTTGCTTCACCTCGCCCTTTATTGCCTTTATTTTTCGTAAATTTATGAAAATCTTCGGGATTAACCAGCAAACAACGCAAAAGTCAATGCGCACGCAGGCAACGCTGTCCTTTGGTCAATGGCTTACTGCTTTTGCCATTGCCGTCGGTATCTGGGCGTACGTTGCTCTCCACGGCGAGTATACGCTCACGCTTTCTGTGCCCATCACCTATACCCTTCCTTCTGATTTTGTCTTTGCAACCCGGGTACCGGACACCTTAGCCGTCAACGTCCGGGGTAGCGGATTCGAACTTATCAATTTCCTGATCAATCCTCCATCGGCACTCCACTTATCCTTTGCAGGATTGAAACGGGATACCGTCCTCACTTTTGCCCCCTCGCAAATTGCTCGCCTCCTTCCCCTTCGCCGCAGTGTTGACATTCTGAACATTTTCCCCGCTTCCCTGCAACTCCACATTGGTAAAGCGACGACCAAGAAAGTTCCGCTCGACATTCCCATTGCAGTTACGCCTGAGGACCAATATATTCTGGCAGCCGACCCGAAGGTTTTCCCCGACTCGGTCATTATCCGTGGTCACCCAGCCGTACTGGACACCGTCACGGTCTGGCGTCTTCCACCCGTCCATTTCTCCGGACTTTCAGAACCTGTTTCCCTCACGTTGCCACTCAGCACCGCTCCGCCGTACTACCTGTCCGTTACACCGGCAACTGCACGGATTGCGCTCGATATCCAGCTTCTGGCAGAATATTCACTCTGGGACCTTCCTGTTTCAACACCTGGCTTACCGCAAGAGCAGTATCACATTCGTCCCCGCCTTGTGCACCTAACTGTTCGCGGTGGTATTCATTTCATTGAAAAATTCCTCCGCACTCCTTTAGCTGTTCAAATAACACTTCCGCTACAGAGAGTTCTTGCCCAACATATCGGAATGTTGCGACCCAAAATCTACCTTCCTCCTCCTCTTCAGCCCCTCTCTGTTTCCCCACGCCTGCTCCAGACGATCCGGCGCGTCCCTCCATCACCAGAGCTTCTCCTTTCCCCGCGTCCTTTCTACTCCGCCTTCTTGCAACCGCCACAATAGCGAACTATCGCCGTAACTCAGGAATCGGTACTGCTGCTGGAGCGCTTCCTGATAGATGGTTCGCCAGAATGGACCGACGAAAGCAGCGACTAACAGCAACAAAGTGCTTCGCGGCTGATGGAAATTGGTTACCAAGCCCTGGACAAAACGAAATCGGTATCCGGGGAGCACAAACAATTGCGTCTGAAAGTGCAACGTTGTCCAGTTTCGGTTTTGCAAATACGCCACGATCGCTGCCAGTGCCTCCTGTGCGTCCACTGCCGACGGGTATTCATACGGTAACTGCTGGGAAACTATTAAGGATTCGGTCGTCAGTGAATCATCGAGAAGCAGTGTTCCAATCCAGTACAGAGACTCCAGCAGGCGCAACGTTGTCGTTCCCACTGCAATGATGGGACGATGGCTCCGTAATGCCTGTCGCAATTGCTCCAGGGTCTGGATCGATATCGCTCCCTGCTCCCGGTGCATCTGGTGGTCAGTTACTCGCTCTGATCGAATCGGTAAAAATGTGCCAGCACCGACGTGGAGCACTACATCCGCTATTGCCACGCCTTTTTGTTGCAATCGCTGCAACACTTGCCGGGTAAAGTGGAGTCCTGCAGTAGGAGCTGCTACTGATCCTGCTGCTGTCGCGTAAACCGTTTGATACCGCTGCCGATCCAGCGGCTGATCTTCTCGCCGTAGATAGGGCGGAATGGGCATATGCCCTACCCGCTGCAAAATTTCTCCAAACTTTACAGGTGCTTCCCACTGAAATTCCACCGTCGCTTCTCTCCCGCTGCGGTCCAGCACTCGTGCCTCCACCGCGACAGGCTGGTCCATCCGTAATACACTGCCAGGAACAACGTGTTTGCCTCGAATCAGGCATCGCCACCGACTCCGGCGAAGCGTAGACAGTGCCACCGAGGGATCTATGGTGTGGGGAGAGAGCGGTTCCAGACAGAAAATTTCCACTTTGCCGCCAGTGGGCTTGCGAAAGAAAAGTCGTGCAGGAATAACTTTGCTGACATTGCGCACCAACAAAGCACCAGCAGGAACATAATGGTCGATATGGCGAAACCGGTCGTGAACGATCTGCTGGCTATTGGGATCAGCAACCAGCAATTTGCTGGCATCCCGCTGTTTGAGCGGAAATTGCGCAATTGCCGTTTCCGGCAATGGATAGTCAAACGCCGCCAGATCAATATTAAACTCCCTCACCGCCGTTTTCAGTGTCTGCTGCATGCTGCTGCGTTCGTCCCTTTCATTTCTTGATGCCCCGTGTAGCAATGCCACTTCATATACGATGCTTACGGGCTCAGCTCACCAACAGCAGGAAACGTCCCATAGAAAATGGAATTGCCTCAATTTCTCTCTCTACCTCTGCGTTTACCTTTGTATTTTCCACTTTTGTCGTATAATTGTAGCTTTGCATCGATGCAAAAGCCCTATGAACAAAGGCAGGAAGAATCGATGGAAACAACTGATGGACGCAGAGATCATACGGCACCGCTGGTGTTAGTGCTGTTCGGTGCTCCGGGCGTTGGCAAAGGCACACAAGCACAGATCTTAGCAGAAAAGCTCGGTATTGCTCATCTTTCTACTGGCGATGCTTTTCGCACAGCCATTGCCAATCAAACAGCCGTCGGCAAGCAGGTGCAGCGCTACGTAGAATCCGGGGCACTGGTACCCGACGAACTGGTGTCGCAAATTGTCGCTGAAGAACTGCAGAAACCGCAATACCGATCGGGCGTTGTGCTGGATGGCTTTCCCCGCACGATCGCACAGGCGCAGGCATTGGAAAAAATTCTGAGTGATCTGGGAATGTCGGTGACTGCGGTCATTAATTTAGTGGTTCCTGAAGACGTCATTATCGACCGTCTGGTCAAGCGGGGACGCAAAGATGACCGACCGGACATCATCCGGCACCGACTGGAGGTTTATCACAAAGAAACAGCGCCTTTGCTTCAGTACTATCAGGAACATTCCACTATACCGGTCATTACTATTGACGGCAACGCCGATATTGAAACGGTCAATCAACGAATTTTAAGTGCCATAAAATCAAGGATTCGCTCTGATGCGCAACCTTAGTCAATGGAGCTTGCCGACTTTGCTCTGGCTTGCCATTGCAGCGCTCGGATGGGCGCAATACGACGCAATGCGGTGGCCCACCTTTCCCTACGATCCACAGGCACAGTGGCAGCAGACGCAACCTTCGATCCGGAAACCTGTCGGCATCGCCCGGCTCTATCCCACAAAATATCCTCCGGAAGCGAAAACATTTCGCCCTACCATTTTATCGACTTTGACTCAGGATGGAATTCGGTGGATCAATGTTTCACCATACCAATATGACCAGTCAGAAACGTGGATAACGTACAATCCAGTCAACCCCCAGAATCTGATCGCTGGTGCCAATGACGGTCGAGGGATGAGTGGTCCCTACCATATGTTTGCTTTCTATTCCACTGATGGCGGGTTTACCTGGCAGCAGGCGCAACTTCCAACGGTTGCAGGAGAATATATCGAGGTCACGTTTCACGCCACAAACTTCGATCCCTGTGTGGCTTTTAATACCAAAGGCTGGGCGTACTATTCTTTCGGATTCACCCAGATTTCTTCCCAACAGGGGCAGTTCGAAGACAACGGCATTTTCGTTTGCCGATCTACCGACGGTGGTGCCTCGTGGGAACTGCTGGAACCAGTCACCCTGAATATTGAGTCGGGACCATTTGACGACAAGTACCTGATGGTGATTGATACTTCCCCGAACTCTCCCTACCGGGATAACATTTACATCGTGTGGACCCGCTTTGGGGGTGGCCAAAGTGGCATTTACTTTGCCCGATCAACCGATGACGGCGAGAGTTGGTCTGTTCCACAACGCCTCAACGCCTCCGGAAGTTTTCAATCTCCCGTTCCAGTGGTCGCACCCGACGGACGCCTCTATGTATTCTGGCGCAGTCAGACATCGCTGGGACAAACCCACGCAATGGTCCGAGTCTCGACCGACGGGGGAGCAACCTGGGGTGCAAAACGCATTGCACAAACGGTCTATACGACAGGACAGCGACATAGCCAGTCCAACCGCTACGTACTCCCTGACAAGCAGAACCTGCGAGTGAGTTCCTACCCCGCCGCTGCAGTCGATTTCTCCAGTAAATTCCACGGACGCGTCTATGTCGTCCAATCCGGGAAACAGGAGTTTGATGGTCCTGAAGGTATCTTTCTGACCTATTCCGACGACGGAGGAAAAACCTGGGCATCCCCTATCCGCGTTGATAACAACACCATCGGTACGGATGTCTTCTTCCCCGCCGTTGCCGTTGATCCTCAAACCGGCATTGTTGCCGTACTGTATTACAGTTCCGAAAATGATCCCAACAACAAAGGCGTCGACGCAATTTTAGCGCTTTCTGAAGATGGAGGACAAACGTTTCGACATATCCGGCTTACTCCGTACACTGCTTATCTGGATGATCCTAACGATGTCTCTTTCCAGGGACAGGCAGGAAATTACTATTGGGGCGATTACACCAGCATTACCGCGCGGAAAGGAACATTCTACCCCTGTTATTGGTTCCCCGATCCTAACGCCGATTATAACTACTACTCGCTGGACGTTTATACCAACATTGTTTCCATAGCGCCAAAAGCTGTGTCGAATCTGGTAGCACTGCCTTCCATTACTGAACCCAACAAGATCACGCTGCAATGGGAAGATCCAGCAGAAAATCTGATTGGTAGTCCGCTGGATACGTTTACCGTTCACATCTCCCGATACGATGGCATTACCAAAGAAGTGGTCCAACTGGCAACAGTGCCGCCAGGCGTCGAACAGTATGTGGATACCCAGGCGGTCGATGGTCATCCCTACAGCTACAACGTATGGGTTACTATTCCAGAAGGATTTCAAAGTGCAATCGTTTCCGTCGATGTAACAGCCGGGGGGGCGCTGCAACCCTTCCCTCCAACGAATGTCGTAGCGAAGCCACACGACAACGGCGTCTTGCTACAATGGGTCAATCCCCAATACCACATTGACAGCACGGAATTCTATGATTTTGCACAGATTCGGATCTATCAATACGATCCGCAGCAAGACTCCTCCTGGCTACTGGAAACTCTGGATGCTGCACAGCTTCAATGGACGGCTGGAGCACCTGCTTCGGTTGTGCTTGATGTACCAACCGAACAATTCTACTGGTTTAAACTCTCGGCTGTTGGCAAGCGGGGTGACCAGTTGACCGAAAGCTGGCTTACTCCTGCGGTCTTCTCTTACGCAGGTGCTCCTTTGACGCAATTTGCCGAGAATTTCGATGGACCATCCTTAACACCATACTATACGAACGGAAACTGGGGATTAACCTCGATCAAAGCGCTCTCTCCCCCGAACTGTATCACGGATTCTCCCGATGGCAACTACGGTCGCCGGGAACGCTCGGAGCTGATCTTTGCCCCCTTCATTGTCACGCCGCCGAATACCACATTGAGCTTTGCGCACATTTCCCTGATTGACCCAGTGGGAGATGTGGGGATGGTCTATGTGTCGAATGACTTCGGCAAATCCTGGATTCCACTGATGGGAACAGATCGGAATCGCGCTCCGGATAAATTCGACAGCACGATTGCCGAAGCGCAATGGCTGGAAGAACATCGTGACCTCTCTGCTTTTGCAGGCGATACTCTTTACCTCCGTTTCATTCTGATTACCAACGCAATCCGAAATGACGACGGATGGTACATTGACGACATTCGCATTGATAATGCCACGACCGTGGCAGAAGCATCTCAGCCGCTGCTGGGCGTTACCATTGCGCCAAATCCGGTGCGGGAAAACCTGACGCTCTCTTTCCGGTTGCTTCGTGCAGCACCGGTTACTGTTGAAATTTCGGATGCACTGGGACGACGAGTGTTTACGCGTTCGCTGGATATTTTGCCGCGCGGTGCCCATTCCGTCAATTTATCGTTGCACACGCTGAGCGCCGGTAGCTACTACCTTTACCTTCGCACCGGTAACGATCTGAAAACGTTCCCGATTATAAAAGTTCAGTAACGATGTTTGTTAAAACAACCGGAAAGCACCCGATGCGATTCTTCTCTTTGTTACAACGCCCGGCAATCTGGGTCGCAATTGCGCTCAGCATAAGCAGCTTCTATCCCGGATTCGGAAAAACCATTCCGGCATCGCAATTTCTGATGCCTGATCGTTCTCTTCAATCACAGACCAGAG
>JALWUI010000074.1:4827-9245 GCA_027082775.1 Candidatus Kapaibacterium sp. | reverse complement strand
ACCAGAGCGTGGCAATTTGACCCTTCCCGGTGGCAGATTAACGCTGCAACGCCATCGATCACCATAGAAGGTTTTCCGGCACCAGATCAATCGACCATTACGCTTTCTGTACGCCCCCATCGCAGTGTTTTTGTGCCGGGACTCCAGATCCAGGTCGTCGGAAAGGATGGTAAAATACGCTCTATGCCTGCTCCAGCAATGCAGGTATTCGCTGGCTCAATAGTAGGCGATCCGCATTCCGATGTCCTGATGATTCAAACGGGCAACTGGCTTTTTACACTGGTAGAAAGTCCCCGATTTGGCAACTGGCTCTTTGCTCCTGCGCCAGCGGCTGGCGCCACTGCCCATTCCTATACGCCTTTTGCAATCCCGGCTGGTGCGCAACTGGAATTCCGCTGCTACGTTCCTCCTACTGATCCGATGAAAGACGCCCTTCTGGATCCTACATCGCTGGCAGCAGTCGACTTCTCCGATCTTTTCATCGCTCCCATTGCAATTGAAACAGATTCGGACTTTTACCGGCGGATGAGCAAGGACACGCTCAAAATTGCCCGATATGTTGGAGCATTGCTCCAGAGCGTTAGCCGACTATATGAAAAAGAAGTTAACGTGGCGTTGCAAATCACGTGGATGCGGATCTGGACTGAAGGAGCGGGCGAAGATCCGTACACCGCTGACGGGAATGTTCCTCAGCTTTTGCAACAACTGACACAATACTGGCGAACGCACCATTTGAACGTTGACCGTGCTATCACGCACTTACTCACTGCTCGCCGGGGCGGGGGCGTTGGCGGTATCGCCTGGCGGGATCACCTCTGCGATCCTCAATGGAATTTCAGTGTCAGTGCTATTGATGGTGGCGCCCGCTTTCCCGTCACCCGTTACGTATGGGACGTAATGGTTGTGGCACACGAAATGGGACACAACTTCCGGGCGCGGCACACACACGACTGCTGGTGGAATCCACCGCTGGACACGTGTGTTACCAAAGATGGGACGCCTCCCGTAGCAGATGCCTGCTTTCGCTCTCCCATCAAACCGCGTCCCAGCGAGGGCAGCATTATGAGCTATTGCCATCTGATCAATTCTCAGGGCGTACGCCTCTGGTTTTCTCCCCGCGTTGCAACGGTGCTTCGGCAAGCGGTTGTGGAGAATGCTACAACGTGCCTTCGAACTCCCCAGCTTCCGTTTGTTTCTCTCCTGGACCCTGTCGGGGGTCAAACTATCTCTATCCTGGAACCCCTGCAAATCAACTGGACGGCTGCTAAAACCGCAAAGGTGATTCTGGAGTATGCAGATCATAAAATGCAATCGTGGCACCGTATTGCCACAGTTAATGCTGATCAGCGGCAGTATGAGTGGACTATCCCGGAAGCGCTGACCGACAGCGTCATTTATATCCGCATCGCAGCCAGCGCTATGCCGCAAATAGCAGACACCTCAGCTCCTCTGCAACTCATTCGTCCTGCTGTGCAGTGGCTATCACTTCTGGATAGCGCTGAACTGGCAATCGGCGATCCCTACACCCTGCTGTGGAACAGTCTACTGCTGGACACAGTCAGCATTGAATTTTCTGCTGACAGTATGCAAAGCTGGAGTACTGTTGCTACGAACATTCCCAACAGTGGATACTATCCGTGGTCGATTCCCGATGTCCCTACGAACACCGGCTTTCTGCGCATTTACGATCCCCACCATCCTCAGGTCGCAGACACCAATCGCTATCCTTTCCGCATCGGAACGCCCTACCTTTCCATCTTAGAACCCAACGCCCAGACGGTCTGGATTGCCGGACAACAGGATACTATCCGGTGGGACGCCGGGTTTCTTTCTTTCATCCGTATTGAATTAAGCACGGATGATGGCACTTCGTGGAAGCGACTGAAGCTGGGCGTCAAAGCACGACAGAAACGCTTCGTTGTGCAAGTTCCCAATACGCCAACCACGCAAGCGCGGGTTCGACTTCGCAACAGCAAGTTATCGGTTGTCAGCGATCGCTTCACCATCCAGGCGCAACCCACAAACGTGCCCAGCGATACCGAAGCTCAGTGGGTCCTTTCACCGAACCCTGCGAGCAAGCAACTCACCTTAAAGATTCCGCGTGCCGGGCAATACACGATCGAAGTTTTCACCACTGCTGGGCAACGAATATTCCGGCGCACTGTCACCGTTCCGCTTGCTGGATCATCTGTTCCGATTGATCTTGGTGAAGTTACGCCCGGTGTGTACCTATTGTACGTTTCCTCCCCGGAGATGACAACCCGCCAGTTTCTGTTTGTCGTTCAGCCATAAAACCACTGATGCAAACTGAACGGGCAGCATTTGTGGAAAGATTACGGACCCGCATAACGGCACTTTTCGACGCCAAGGATGCACCCTCTTCACCGGATGTGGAATCGCTTCTTGCCGATTTTCTGGAAGCACTCAACCAGGGCATTATTCGTGCTGCAGAACCAGATGATCAGGGCAACTGGTACGTACATTCGTGGGTTAAAAAAGGCATCTTACTCTGCTTCCGCTACGGAGTACTCACAGACCGCACGCCCCCACAGTCGCCCTTCCACTTTTTCGACAAACACACGTTGCCACTGCACCCCTTCTCCCTTCAGGACCGTGTCCGCATTGTTCCCGGTGGATCTGCGATTCGCTCCGGTGCCTATGTTGCACCCGGCGTTATCTGTATGCCGCCAATGTACATCAACATTGGAGCTTACGTGGATGAAGAAACGATGGTCGATTCTCACGTCCTGGTTGGTACCTGTGCCCAGATCGGGAAACGGGTACACCTGAGCGCTGGCGTTCAAATTGGCGGGGTTTTAGAACCACCGAACGCCCAGCCGGTCATCATCGAAGATGACGTCTTTATCGGAGCACTTTCTGGCGTCTTCGAAGGGGTGCGCGTGCGCCGCCGAGCCGTGATCGCCTCTGGGGTTTTGCTGACCAATTCCACTCCGGTCTACGATACGGTGCAGCAGCGGATTTTACGTGGCTCCGACCAGCAGCCGCTGGAAATTCCACCGAATGCCGTGGTCGTTGCCGGCTCACGTCCGCTTCAGTCGCCTTTTGCCCGCCAACATCAACTTGCTGCTTACACGCCGGTGATCGTCAAATATCGGGACGCCAGAACGGATGCAAAAACAATATTGGAGCAAACGCTGCGATAAATGCGGATCGGATTATCCACACGGGTCATCGTTCGTTTCATAATGCTCTGGATCGGGATGGAAACAGTTGCAAGCGCCCAATCGCTGGACGTTCTTCGTGCCAGTATCGTCGATACAACGCTCTCGAACGGACTACGGGTTGTCCTGCTACCCAGGCCACAGTCCTCTGCGGTCACCATTGTCGTTGCCTATCACGTTGGCTCCAAAGACGAGCCGGTTCATAACACGGGCTTTACGCATCTCTTTGAACACCTGATGTTCCAGGGCTCCGCCAATGTTCCACCCGGCAAGTTCGACTATTACTGCTCCCTGGCTGGTGGAGATAACAATGCGTACACCACCTACGACAAAACGGTATACTTTATGCTGCTACCGGCGGAGCAACTCCGCCTGGGACTCTGGTTAGAAGCTGACCGAATGCGGGCACTGGAAATTACCCCGGAAAAACTGCAAACGCAGATCAATGTTGTGCTGCAAGAGATTAAGGAAAACGTTGAGAATCGCCCGTTCGGCAAATTTGGTGAAACCAGCGCAAAACTGGCATATCGCGCCGGTTGCCCCTATAGCTGGGATCCCTACGGAGATCCAGAGCACATCCGCAACGCTTCTATGGAGGAAGTCCTGCGATTCCACGACACATTCTACGGTCCCAATAACGCCTGTCTGGTAATCACGGGCAATATTGATCCCTCAACGACGCTTCAGGAAGTAGAACGATACTTTGGTGACATTCAATCCAAAGCGGAGCCAGAGCACCCCGATTTTTCCCCGGAATGCCGACAGGTGAACCAATACACACAGATTTATGACAACATTGCTACCGATGCCGTTTTTCTTCAATTCCATTGTCCCGGATTCCGGGATTCTACCCTCTACGCCGGCGAACTTCTGGCAGCGATTTTAGCTGATGGCTTGAGCTCCCGTCTGGTCAAAACCCTGCGCTATGAACAACAATTGGTCTCCGAAGTGGGCGCCTACATTGATGACCGCGAATTGAGTTCGCTGTTCACCATCTACGCTATCGCGCGGGATACCACCACAACGGCTCAACAATTGGTCGATGCGATCTGGGAACAATTAGAACATTTACTCCAGACGGGCATTGAAGAACGGGAACTGGTCAAAGCGAAAAATCAGCTTCGTACGGCTATGCTCTCCCGCTTCGAAAATCTTCACGCCATTGCCGAAATGCTTGCCCATTACGCCCTATTCTTCAATGATCCGACAAAGTGTTTCGAGCTTCCATCCAGAATT
>JALWUI010000074.1:2766-4817 GCA_027082775.1 Candidatus Kapaibacterium sp. | reverse complement strand
ATTCAAGAGATTCAAAAAGCGGATGTCGAGCGCTTTGCTCGCACTGTTCTTCGCAAAGATCAGCAAATCCGCATTGATTTTCTCCCCAAAACCCAAGCGGATGCTCATCAGTAAGTAAGTAGCAATGGCAGGTGAACATTCCGTGCAGTATGCCCTGATCGATCTTGGCAATACGACGGCTAAAATCTGGTATCCACCTGATCATACCACAACCATTGCCTACGCAGAACAATGGGCAGCAGCAGTATGCGATCATTTAACGCGATTGTCTCCCTCTCTGATCGCCCTTGCTTCCGTTGTCCCACACCACACACTCGAATTGGAGCAGCAATGCCAGCAACACTCACTGTCACTGCTGATCCTTTCGCCAGAAATGGTAGCAACGCATTCACCACTCCGTTGGTCGAAAGTATCCGGTATGGGAATTGATCGGATGCTCCAACTGGTAGGAGCTGTGACGCTGGGTGGTGCTCCCGCCATTGCCGTTGGTGCTGGCACAGCGATCACGCTCACAGCAACTGATGCAGATTTCCAGTGCATTGGAGGTGCGATCCTGCCCGGAATCCATCTCCAACTGGAATGTCTGCACCACCGCACGGCTCAACTACCCGGCGTCTCTGCTCAGATTCCCTCAACTCCTTATGGTACCAATCCCACCACTGCCATTCAAGCAGGCGTTCTCTATGGGACTGCCGGCGCCCTCAGGCACTTGATCGGAGAATTACAACACCTGATCGCTTCTCCCGATACTCCAGCACCCGTTTATCTGACCGGCGGTGATGCCTTTTTGCTCCAGCAACTGCTCCCGGATATGCCCTGGAAGCACTCGCCGAATCTCCTTTTTATCGGTATCCACGCCCTCCTCCAGCGAATGGGAAAACTGCAAGCAACGACGCCACCTCCTCCATAACACAACACACCCCCGTTTCCTCTGCGGAATTACGCCAAACTTCCTGAAGGAGCAATATGATCCCGATCCTTATGCAGTCAGCACTGCTTATCGCACCAGCGGAATCACTCCAGAAAACTCCTGTGTTCCGATCTGGAGCCGGTATCCGTACACACCGGATGGTAGCGTGCTAATCGGAATGGTAAAATGATAACGTCCCTGAAAATGTTCCTGCGCGCTGAACTGCTGAACCTTTTGTCCCCGGAGATTATAAAGCTGCAAGCGGATCGATGCTGGTTTCTCAATTTCAACCGTGAGTATTAGTGCCCGAAAGCGAGGGTCTACTGAAACAGCAGCCTGACAGGACCCCGATTGTTGTTCTGCTACGTCGGTAATAATAACTCCTCCCTCTCGATACACGGCTAACCCGCTGCGGGTTGCAATCCATTTATTATCCCACCGATCGACAAATACATCACTGATGTCACTGGTTGGGAGGGGCGAATTTTCCGCAGTATAAACGATCCACTGATTCCCATCGAATTTTGCCAGCCCCTTGGGCGTACCAATCCACACATTTCCCCGATGGTCGAAAGCGATCGCTGTCACATTATTATCCGGCAATCCGGAATTCTCGGTGTTATACGCCGTCCACGAACTCCCATCAAACTTTGCCACCCCCCTGAGTTCAGTACCAAACCACACCGCTCCCTGCGGATCAACGGCTACAACCCTGACCATATAATTATCCGGGATACCCGAATTTCCGGTGTTGTATACCGTCCAGGTGCTTCCGTCAAATTCCACCGCTCCGGAAAACCGCGTTCCCGCCCAAACGTGATTCCGAGGATCAACGGCAATATCGGTCACGTCGTTTTCTGGTAACGCTGAGTTGTCTTTATGATAAACGGTCCAATTGACACCATCAAATCGGGCAATGCCGACGCCCCATCCGCCAAGCCAGATTTTGCCCAAGGAATCAATAGCAATCGTTGCGATCCAATTGTTCAACAATGGTGCATTGTCTTTGTTGTACACCGTCCAGTGAAGCCCATCAAATCGGGCAACCCCGCCTGACCACATTCCGAACCACTTATGACCTGATCGGTCAATAGCAACGGAAAGAACCGCATTGTCAGGCAGCCCGGAGTTTTCCTGAGTA
>JALWUI010000074.1:0-2756 GCA_027082775.1 Candidatus Kapaibacterium sp. | reverse complement strand
GTATACCAGATCCACTGCGTTCCATTGAACAAGCCAACACCACCTGCACTTCCAACCCAGACCTCATCGGTAGGCGCAACGACAACACTACTAAGCGCTTCATTCTGAAAGCCCTGATCACCTTGCTTCCATACGATCCATTCGGGCGACTGCGCCTGTAGGGAAATGCTCGATATCCCGGCGATTCCGGCAACAAAATACCAGAAAAGTCGGAGTGCAAAAGCAGAAAAGCGAGCCGTTGTTGACTTTACGCCCTTCATCGCTCTACTCCTTTTGCTATTGCACAATTTCCCCGATGATTCATCGGGTTTCAGTGTTTAAGACGAATTTCTCCTAAATAGAGTACGCGCTCGGCTGGTTTTAGGGAGCATGCACCCTACATCTTTGACAATGACTATGAAGCAATTCTTTCCAGAGTCAGATCGCTGCAAACTGTTGTCAATGAGTGATAAATGTCTCTGCTTCCCTGCTGGTGATATGGTAGCCCTGACGGGACAATCGAGCTAAGGGGCAACTGCATTGTCTTTGCATTGCCTTTGAACTGTGAATATCGAACTTGGCTGCTCCTTTCCCTGTTCAATCACAATTCCAAAACGAGTCCTCCGTTAATGTGCCCTTTATTTCGGTGTACTGAGCAAAAGAAATGAATCCTTAGAGCATCGTGCGGGCTGTTGCAACCATATTGCTAATGCTGGTTTTCTTCGAAGTTGCTCTGCCGTGTACCGATGCCGTACACGGAAGCAGCCACACGATTACTTTCCAGCAAATGGAAGGATCGCAAAGCGATTTGTGGAATATGGAAAGTTGTCCCCCGTTTTGCGATTGCCAGTGTTGCAGCATTACCGTTGCACCGGCAGAATATTTCGCTTTTGACTCTGCAGTGAACTTTTGTGGTACGCTCACCTGTCTGGTTTTGCCAGATCCGCTGACGCTGAACTTCCCGTGGTGGCATCCTCCTCGATTCTGTCCTCTCACGTAAACTTTTCTCCACATCTGACTTACGTGCCCAACCTACGGGCACATTGATTCTCCTTTTTTGTTTCACAAGTGAGAGGACGAACAATGATCGACCGGATCATTGGATTTTCGGTACGTAACAAATTCGTTATCAGCATCTTTGTACTGGGCATTATCGTATGGGGCATTGACTCTGCTTCGCGGCTTCCCCTCGATGCGGTCCCGGACATTACCAATAATCAGGTGCAGATTATCACTCGTGCCCCGATTTTAGCGCCACCCGAAATTGAGCAATACATCACCTTTCCCATTGAAATGGCAATGGCAAACCTGCCAGGCGTGATTGAAATTCGATCAATCTCACGGTTTGGGCTCTCTGTTATCACCGTTGTCTTTGAAGATGATATGGATACCTACCTGGCTCGACAGTTGGTGATGGAACAATTACAAACGGTGCAGGAAGAGATTCCACAAAGTTTCGGCAATCCTGAAATGGCGCCGATCTCGACCGGATTGGGAGAAATTTACCAATACCTCTTGCGACCGGCTCCGGGATATGATACCGTTTATTCCCTGATGGATCTTCGAACGATTAACGACTGGATCGTTCGGCGAAATCTGGCTGGCATTCCCGGTGTCATCGAAATCAATGGCTGGGGCGGTTATTTAAAACAATACGAAGTTGCAGTCAATCCCCAGCGCATGCTCAGCCTGGGAGTCACCCTGCCAGAAATCTTTGAAGCACTGGAGCAGAACAATGCCAATACCGGTGGAAGCTACATTGAAAAACACCACAATATGTACTTTATCCGTGGCTTGGGAACGGTTTCAACGTTGTCAGACATTGAAAATATCGTTATTACAGAACGCAATGGCGTTCCTATCCTCATCCGCGACATTGGAGAAGTCCGGTATGGGTATGCACCCCGCTACGGCGCTGTTACTTACAATGGGAAGGGCGAGATTGTTATTGGCATCGTGATGATGCTCAAAGGCGAAAATTCGAATCTGGTCACTCAGCGAGTTCGAGAAAGGATCGAGGAAATCAAGAAAATTCTTCCAGAGGGTATCATCCTGGAGCCCTTTCTGGATAGATCAGAATTGGTTGCGCGCACGGTACGGACAATCATCACCAATCTCACCGAAGGGGCTTTGATTGTTATCTTTGTGCTCCTCCTGTTGGTAGGAAATGTTCGGGCAGGATTGATCGTTGCTTCCGTCATCCCCCTTTCAATGCTCTTCGCTCTGGGGATGATGCGAGTCTTTGGCGTCTCAGCAAATCTGATGTCTCTGGGTGCTATCGACTTTGGGTTGATCGTTGATGGCGCCGTCATCATTGTCGAATACATCCTGCTGGTCCTAACGCAGAAAGCCCATTTGTCGCTGTCGCGGCAAGAGCTTGACCAACTGGTGCATCAATCTGCCTATCGAATCTACCGATCTGCTTTCTTTGGCGTACTCATTATCCTGATTGTATACCTGCCAGTGTGGTCGCTGGTTGGAATAGAAGGCAAAATGTTTCGACCAATGGCGCAAACGGTGAGTTTTGCTTTGCTGGGTGCGCTGCTTTTATCACTGACCTACGTACCTATGATTTCTGCAGCAGCATTGCGCATTCGTCCACGATCAAAACCAACCATTGCTGATCGTATTATGGGATTCCTTCGCCGCCTGTATCTTCCAACTTTGAAATTTGCCCTCCGCCACCGCCTTACTGTTCTGCTGATTGCTACTACGTTGTTCGGTATTAGCCTCTTCCTCTTTCTCCGAATGGGTGGAGAATTTATCCCAACTCTTGA
>JALWUI010000073.1 GCA_027082775.1 Candidatus Kapaibacterium sp. | reverse complement strand
TGGCAAAACTGTTTGAACTGGAAATCCCAGAAGTTTACGATGGCGTCATTGTGATCAAAGCCATCGCCCGAGAACCCGGAGAGCGGAGTAAAGTGGCGGTGTATTCTCACGACCCGCGCATTGATCCCGTTGGCGCCTGTGTTGGAATGAAAGGGGTGCGGATCCATTCCATCGTGCGGGAGCTCAATAACGAAAACATCGATGTGATCAAGTGGTCGGATGATCCTCGAGAATTTATTGCCCGCGTGCTGGCACCAGCGAAAATCAAGGAGGTGCAGGTATTCCCGGAAACCCGGACCGCTATTGTTGTGGTCAGCGAGGATCAGATTCCGCTGGCAATTGGACGGGGTGGACAGAATATCCGATTGGCAGTGCAACTCACCGGCTATGAAATCCAGGTGGTGAAAGAAATCGGTGAAGACATCGAGCTGAAGGAATTTGTGGAGGAACTGGGCATTGGTCTCTACGAAGAGCTGGAGAAACTGGGCATTACCACGGCTCGGGAATTCCTGGCGGCTGATCCTGTGATGCTCTTAGCGCTGCCCGGTATGGACAAAGGCTTCCTCCTGGAACTTCGGCAGATTATGCTGGACGAGTTCGATGAGCAGGAAACCGAAGAGATGCGCGAGCGCATCGAAGCCATCACCCAGGAAGAGATTATGGCAATGCGAGAAAAACTGCAAGAACAGAGCGAAGTGCAGGCAGCAGAAAACATCGCCGAAAGTGAGGCTGCAGAAACCGCAGCAGCAATACCTATCTCCGGATCTGAAGACGGCGAAACAGAACCTGCAACGGCTGCGGAGATTCCCGCTGCGGACACAGTCGAGCCATCGACGGCAGAAGCAAATGGGGAAGAGGAAAAGGGCGATGCATCTGCTGCGGAAGCGGCGGAAAGTCCAGCACTGCAAACTGCCGGTGACGCAACCGCTGCGGAAGCAGAAGAGGAAGCACCGATGCAGCAGCCAGAAATGACAGCAGATCAGAATTCCAGCGCTCAATTATCGTCTACATCCAGCGAAGAAAGTACAAACGACGCAACGACGACATAAATACGACATAAAAGTTTTTTCAACAGACAAAGTGGTACAGGTGTATGGCTCCCAAAAGCAAAAAAGTGCGGCTCTTTAAAATAGCAGCACAGTTGAATGTTGGTAAAGACGCTATTGTCCAGTTTTTGAAGGACAAGGGTTACGAAATCGAAGAGAAAGCAACGGCGGTTTTGACGCCGGAAATGGTCGCATTGGTCACTGAAGCTTTCGAAACTGATCTCAAAAAAGCTAAGCGCTTACGGCAGGAGGCAGAAGAGGCGACCGTGCAGGAAGAAGTGCTGGTGGAATCAGTAGCGGCGCAGGCAGCAGAAACAGTAACCGAGGAAAGGACAGAAGCGTCTGTTATTACATCGCCGCCGAAACCTTCTCCACCTGTGGAGCAGGAAGAAGCCCCGAAATCAGAAACGGAGCCTGTACCTTCGGAAGAAGTCACTGAAACGCTCATCGGACCGAAGATTATTGGCAAAATTGATCTGGAAGCGCTGGAGCCAAAGCCAAAGAAGAAAAAGACTTCTTCTGCAAAGGAAGCCAGATCCAAAGGGAAGCGTCCAGGGCGCAAGAAAGGAAGGGTACAGAAGCCGCAGGTAGTAGAGGAGGAACGCAAGCAGGTAGTGTCCGAACCTTCGGAAAAGCAGGAAACACCCGTGGAGGCAAAGGAAAGCGCCGCTGAAGCACTGGCGGCTGAAACATCAGCGATGACAGCCCCACCAGCGGAGCAGACACCGGAGGCAAAATCCGTCAAAACCACCGATCTGGAAACAGCATTAACCCTTGCTGACTCTATCGAGCTACAACCTGCTGAAGGTTTCGGCGAAGATATCGTCCTGACCGCTCCTCAGGGAGCAGTGGAACCCCCCAGAGAAGGAGATGAAGAACCGACTGTTCGTGCAGAAGATACAATTTTCCCGGAAGAGCAAGCAGAAGACGAGCCAGAAAGTAGCATTCCAACATTCCGCATTCTGGGACGCATTGATCTGGACGAATGGGACACTGGTGAGCGGGGACAACGAAAAGGGCGGAAGAAGCGAACGGAAAAGGGCGCCAAACAACGACGGGCAAAGGAAGAACCCGAACCAGAAACCGAAAAACTGGAAGCATCTGAAGTGCCATCTCAGGAGTCCTTAGCTAAAGCCTCGCCGCCGGTTCGCTTCCGCAAGCGCCGCAAGAAGAGCAAGCAGCAAGTGGATCAGGCGGATGTTGAGCGAACACTGAAAAAGACACTCCAGGAAATGAGTGGTGGCGAATCGGCGCTGGAAGAACGTCGACGGCAGCGAAAACTCCGGAAACAGCAGCGGAAGCAAGAGGAACTGCAGCGTCAGGAAGAGCTGCAGCAACTGGAAAAAGTTGTGGAAATTCCAGAGTTTATCACGGTTGCCGAGTTAGCCAATGTTTTAGTCGTTACTCCCAACCAGGTCATTGTCAAATGTATGGAATTGGGGGTCATTGTGTCGATCAACCAGCGGTTAGACCGGGACATCATCTCACTGATTGCTGAGGATATGGGATTTGAGGTCCGGTTTGTTGAAGAGCCGCTGGAAGATGCTCTAACAGAGGACGAAGAGGATCGCCCTGAAGATCTCCAGCCTCGTCCGCCAGTCGTTACCATTATGGGACACGTGGATCACGGAAAAACCTCGCTACTGGATTACATTCGCCAGTCCAACGTCGTGGCAGGCGAAGCCGGTGGCATTACCCAGCACATCGGCGCTTACAAAGTTACCCTGCCGAATGATCCGAATAAAGCCATTACATTTCTGGACACGCCAGGGCACGAAGCATTCACAGCGATGCGGGCACGCGGCGCTCAGGTGACGGACATCGTGGTACTGGTCGTTGCCGCTGATGACCGCGTGATGCCCCAGACCGAAGAAGCAATTAGCCACGCCCAGGTTGCTGGCGTTCCCATTATCGTTGCGATCAATAAAATTGACAAGCCCGAAGCCAATCCCGATTTGATTAAGCAACAACTGGCGGAGAAAGGACTGCTGGTCGAAGAATGGGGCGGTGATGTCCCGTGCGTCGAAGTTTCGGCAAAAACCGGACAGGGCGTCGATCAATTACTGGAAACCATTCTGCTGGTGGCAGAATTACAAGATCTCAAAGCAAACCCTCGAAAAAAAGCCCGGGGAACAGTTATCGAAGCAAAACTGGATCGTGGCAAAGGTCCGGTCGCAACGGTTCTGGTGCAACAGGGGACGCTGCACGAAGGCGATATCTTCGTTTGCGGTTCCACCTTTGGCCGCGTCCGGGCGATGCTCGATGAACGCGGTCACCGGGTCAAAGAAGCAACCCCGGCAACTCCTGTGCAGGTGCTGGGTTTCAACGAGGTGCCAGAAGCAGGGGATAGTTTTGTTGTTGTTGACACGGAAAGCAAAGCGCGGGAAATTGCCCGGCAGCGGCAAATTCTCAAGCGTGAAAAGCTGCTCCATCGCCGCCGACAAATGAGTCTGGAAAATCTCTCTTCTCTGATCCAGGAACACGCCGTCAAAGAATTACCCATTGTACTCAAAGCCGATGTGGTTGGCTCTCTGGAAGCACTGACCGAAGCTCTGTACAAATTGTCTACCTCGGAAGTTGCTGTCAACGTTATCCACAAAGGCATTGGAGCAATCTCCGAATCGGACGTAATGCTGGCTGCCGCCTCCAACGCCATTGTGATCGGTTTCCACGTTCGCCCCACCTCGGCTGCCAAGCAAGCGGCAGAACGCGAAGGCGTCGAAATCCGGATTTATCGAGTGATCTATGAATGCGTGGACGATGTGAAGAAAGCCCTGCAGGGGATGCTTCAGCCAGAACAGCGGGAGGAAGTGGTGGGCATCGCTGAGGTTCGGGAAATCTTTCGCATTCGGAAAGTGGGGACCGTTGCTGGCTGCTATGTGCAGGAAGGCGTGATCCACCGCAATGATACCGTGCGCGTTATTCGGGACGGGATCGAAATCTTCGAAGGGAAAATCCGCTCCCTGCGTCGCCATAAAGACGATGTCCGCGAAGTGAAAGCAGGATACGAGTGCGGTATCCTGCTGGAAAGTTTCAATGATATTCAGGTTGGAGACATCATTGAGGCAGTACAAATCGTGGAAGTCCAGCGCGTACTGGAAACAACAACGTCATAAAAACGCTCTCGATATGCGATGGGATATCGACCGGAACGTGTGGCACATCTACTTCGGGAAATTCTGGCGGGACCAGTCGAAGCAAAAGCCTCCGAAGTGACCAATGGTTTGGTAACATTAACCCACGTGCGGATGTCCCCGGATCTCAGCGTTGCCAAAGTATACGTGAGCATCTACGGTGCTGATGGTGATCCGGAGCGGGTGATTACGTATCTGAACCACTATGCCAAAGAATTCCGCCGACTCCTGGCACCGCAAGTGCGAATGCGAGTAATCCCCCGTTTGCAGTTTTATCTGGATGACACCCTGGACCATATGGAACGAATTCAACGACTGCTCAAACAACTGGAGCAAGAACGGCAAGAGGGCAAAGATACGGATGAGCAGCAATCCACCTGAGGCAATGCTCAATGTTTTGACCCGCTCTTCATCCCTTTCGGATTGGCTCAGTATGCTCCCGGCTATCGGTGGAGAAATTCTCATCGATAAACCACTGCGCTGGACATCCTACGATGTCATCCGATTTATTCGCCCTCTTCTTCCAGCGTACAAAATTGGTCATACCGGAACGCTGGACCCCTTAGCCACAGGATTGCTGATCCTCTGCGTTGGCAAAGCCACGAAATTTGTATCCTTTTTCCAGCAACTACCCAAGGAATACGAAGCGGTCATCAAGCTGGGGGCAACAACCGCCACCGATGATCGAGAAGCGCCAGAAGAAATCCACGCGGTGGTCGA
Source organism: Candidatus Kapaibacterium sp. (assembly GCA_027082775.1). Lineage (GTDB taxonomy): Bacteria > Bacteroidota > Ignavibacteria > Kapaibacteriales > WFXC01 > WFXC01. The sequence goes on along the minus strand of JALWUI010000073.1, from coordinate 1,991 downwards.
CCACATCGATCGCAAACAATTGGAAGATGTACTTCAGCAGTTTGTGGGAAGAATTCTTCAGGTTCCACCGGCATATTCAGCGATCAAACAGGGTGGCAAAAGAAGTTATCGCCGGGTGCGGCAGGGAGAAAAGGTGGAATTAGATCCAAGGGAAGTGGAAATCTACGCAATTGACATTCTGGAGGTAACTCCCCCGCTGGTTCATCTACGAGTTCGATGTGGTAAGGGAGTGTACATCCGATCGCTGGCGCGCGACATTGGCAGCGCAATGGGTACCGGCGGATATTTGTACCAATTGCGACGCACTGCGATCGGACCGTACCGCGTCGCAATGGCACTTTCGCCCGAGGAGCTTGCTCAGCAAGTTGGAAAAAAGGCACAGGTACCCAGCGAATGAAAGTCTTCTGGCGCGTTCAGGACGTTCCGCGCGATCCTCATACCGTTCTAAGCGTCGGCACGTTCGATGGTGTCCATCGTGGACATCAGGTAATTCTGCAGAATATGCTCATTGCGGCACAGCAGGACAATTGTCGTGACCTGGTAGTAACCTTCCATCCCCATCCGCGCCAGGTCCTGGCTGGCGATCGCCGTCCCCCCATTCAACTGCTCACCACGATCGAAGAGCGGCTGGATCTTCTGGCAAAATTCGGAGTACAGTACACATTGGTGGTGCACTTTGATAAAACGGTAGCGGCGCTGGAAGCGGAGGAATTTGTCAAACAGTTTCTGGTTGATGCCATCGGGGTGTCCCGGATCTTCGTTGGGACAGATCACTCCTTTGGCAAAGGGCGGCGGGGCAATGTGCAGCTTCTCCAGCAATTAGGAAAGCAATATGGCTTCACCGTCGACGCTGTCCCGCCCGTAATGGAAGGGGGAGAAAAAATCAGCAGTACCCGGATTCGCAAAGCGCTGCGGGAGGGGCAGCTTGCGGAAGCTAATCAAATGCTGGGATATGAGTACTTCGTATGTGGAATCGTCGTGCGCGGGGATGGTCGGGGCCAACTGCTGGGTTTCCCGACGGCGAATATTGAACCGCTGGAACCGCAAAAGCTGTTGCCGAAAAATGGGGTCTACTTCGTATCCGCACAAATCCGTGGACGTCAGGTGTTTGGAATGGCAAATATTGGCACCCGTCCAACGTTTACACACGATTCTAATCCGCGGTTAGAAGTGCATTTTCTAAATTTCGACGAGTACTTGTATGACGAACGCATTTGTGTGGTCTTCCATCAATATTTGCGGGAGGAGCGGAAATTTGACACGGTTGATTTGTTCCTTTCGCAACTGTTCGAAGATCGGATGCAATGTGAAGAGTTAATCGCACAGTATCAGCAGGCAACCCTTGACCATTCATAGAGGAAGTTGAACTCAAAAGGACGTTGTGATGGTAACCAAAGAGCGGAAAGCAGAGTTGATCCAGCAATTTGGTGGCGATCCCAAGAATTCCGGCGATACAGCCGTTCAAATTGCCATTTTGACGGAACGCATCGCTGATATTACCGAACATCTGAAACGTCACCCGAAGGATAAACATTCCCGACGAGGACTGATTTTGTTAGTTGGTAAGCGTCGTCGTTTGCTTCGGTATCTCTACCGAACCGACTACCAGCGATATCTGGATGTCTGCGATCGGCTGGGCATCCGACGCCCGTTTTAATGCGCTGCTGACGAACAACAAGAAGGTACAACAAATAAATCTGGAAGGAGCAGGATGGAGGAAGCAGGTGTCCACACTGTATCGTGCGAATTAAACGAAGCAGAATTTTCCATTGAAACCGGTCGTTTTGCCCGCCTGGCAGACGGAGCGGTGATGGTACGGCAGGGAGGGACGATGGTCTTAGTCACAGCCGTTTCCGGCAACGAAATGGATCTGGATTTTCTCCCCCTGACCGTCGATTACCGGGAGCAAATGGGGGCGGCGGGGAAAATTCCGGGAGGCTTTTTCAAACGGGAAGCAAAACCATCGGACAAGGAAATCCTGTCCGCCCGAC
>JALWUI010000072.1 GCA_027082775.1 Candidatus Kapaibacterium sp. | reverse complement strand
GTCTGCGGCTTAGCAGCTTCGGGGCGAACGCCCTTTGTGAAAGCAGCACTGCTGGAAGCGCATAACCGCGGCGCTACCACCATCTTCATCACCACCAACGAGCGCAGCCGCCTGGCTGAATTTGGCTTCGACTTTGTCGACATCGCCATCTGTCCCCAGGTTGGACCGGAAGTCATTGCTGGTTCAACTCGAATGAAAGCGGGCACTGCGCAGAAACTGATCTTGAATATGCTTTCAACTGCCGCAATGATTCGGCTGGGAAAGGTCTTCGGCAATGTAATGGTCGACCTTCAGATGACCAGTGAAAAACTCCGGGAACGGGCGCGTCGCATCGTGATGGAGCTGAGCGGCGTAGACTACGCCACTGCATCTGCGACCTTAGAACTGGCGGGTGGTAATGTAAAAACAGCATTAGTAATGTTACTGGGAAATTGCTCCGCCACCGAAGCCCGCTTGGCGCTCCACCGCAGCGGCGGCTTTGTGCGGCAGGCGCTCCAACTTGTGCGCAATTCAAATGATGCATCTGAATATCCGTCAACGAGCAAAAGCATAACGGGAACCAAACAACAGGATTAGCAGTATGGCGCTTTCAGAAAAGGAAAAACGATTGCGAGCACAAACCCTCTACGAAATTGGGCAGCACCTGTTCCTGGAAGGAGAACTGGAAGAAGCGATGAATTACTTCCAGAAGTCTCTGCAACTCCACCCTTCGATTGAAAGCCACATAGGATTAGCCGAGGTTTATGAGCAAATGGGAATGCTGGACGAAGCCATTGAAGAATGTCGAAAAGCCATTGATATTGATGAAACGCACCACCTTCCCTACAGCCGCATTGCCCAGATACACTATGAACTCCACGATTTTGAAGTTGCAGAAGAATGGGCACGACGGGGGTTGAATCTGGCACAGTGGAAAGCTCCGCTCTATCATATCTTAGGACGCATTCACGAAAAGCAGGGGCGATGGGTCGAAGCACTGCAATCGTACGAAAATGCTCATCGAGCAGACAAAAACTTTTTCATCGCCTTAATTGCCAGTATGCGGCTGCGGGCACGGTTTAACTAACAAATCCAGAAGAAGCCTGTCCATCAACGTTTCTGGGTCTCTTGCTGCTCAATGAACACGGTTTTTGAGATTCACGTCTTCCCGTTGTGTTCCCTCCCATTTTTCCTTCGGACGATTACCGTCTACCTGATTTGGATATTTGCCGAATTTTCCTCAATTTTGCAACTGTGGAAATGGGCGCAAGCTTCGAGAGCGGGGCATCAAATGGATGGGTCGAATGGCAACGCATAAAGTTTTCGTTTTCCGCGTTCCAGCAGATCTGGATCAGCAGATCATTGAACCGCTGGCAACTGCCTTTCCCCAGTGGGAGTTTCAGCGGACGGATCAGCTTGCCGATATTTTGGGTTCCTCTTCACACTTTGCAGTTGTTACTTACCATCCAGCCACATCCACTGAGGAGCAGACACTGCTGGAACAGGATCGCTCTCGTGTAATTGCAATCGACCGCACGTCCCAGCAGCATTCGTACGCAGCGGTGACTCTGGCGGAATCCGAGCTCACGCCCGCCGTAATAAAAGCGGTACTTCAGACGCTGGACAACCGGTTCGGAACTTCCCTACTATCGAGTCCGTCCCTGCTCCAACAACTGGTTCTTCA
>JALWUI010000071.1 GCA_027082775.1 Candidatus Kapaibacterium sp. | reverse complement strand
CCGTGATCCACCGCAACCACTCGCTGCGCCCGCACTCCTTCGTCATCGACAGGATACGAACCTGCCAGCGCCTGTCCTCGGATCCACCGTCGATTGGGTTCAAACACCACACTGAGAAATTCGGGCAAAATTTTTTTGCCCAGCAAATCTTTAAAGGTGCGGGTATACCGCACATCTTTCAATCGATGTCCCTCGATGCGGTGTCCCAAGATTTCGTGGAAGAACACCCCTGCTGCTTTCCCCGCTAAGATAGCCGGTCCAGCATACGACTCCATTTCCGGCGCAGTACGCAGTTGCCGCAGCAATCGAATCATCCGGCGAATATCCTTGCGGATGCTATCGACCGAGGGAAGCTCATCTTCACGAAAAGCAAAATAGGTCTGGTACAGCGGTAGCACCATCCCATCTTCTGCTTTGGCTTTTGCAACCACGACCAATCGGACGTACGCCTGGGAGCGCTGCACCCGCGTTCCTTCACTGTTGATGAAAAAGCGATGGCGCACAATCCCACTGACCGACACTGCACCCCGAAACAACAGGGAATCTTCCAGAAACAGTGCCGACAGCTCCCGTACTTTCTGTTCCCAGGCGTGTCGAGAGAACTGCAAGGTTTTCAGCGGCTCAGCAAATTCCAGCGGTTCTTCGCGAGAGAAATCACCGGAGGTATCTTCTTCCGCTACTTTGACTGCAACATTGCCCAGTACCTTCATATACCGTTCTACCGCCTCCTTGTACTGGCGGTCGGTATAGAGCCACAGGGCTTTGCGCAGCGCTTTAGCGTCATCTTCAATTGGCAAAGCATAGCCACGACGAATAGCAGCAGCACCCAGCGCCTGTCCCCGAATGGGATGGGTGTTATCCAGGTGGTAATCCCCAACTCGAATGTCAATGTCCAGCACCCGCTCGTGCCGTACCGAGGATTCTGCTAAGACTCCAAAGGAACCTGACACGTAATAGGTGATTTGATCGGTGATAGCATAAGACAGGAAGTACGGCGGATATTGCTCCGACCGCAATCCTTCCATCGTTCGGTGCAGCTCTGCTTCCATTGCGGAAAAAATCACATCGGGATCGGTAGCGAAGCCGACAAGAGGAAAAAGCCAGTACAGAATCCACAACATCCAGCAGCAAAAGATTCGCGTCTGTGTGCCACTCATCCCTGTGCTGCTTTCGTTTCTTCCTCCACCGGCTGTAAAATTTCTTTCTTCACAATGTTCAGGTTCTCATCCAATTCGTACACGATCGGCACACCGGTAGGAATTTCCAGCTTCAAAATTTCCTCTTTCGACAGTTTTTCCAGATACGATACCAGCGCCCGAAGGGAATTGCCGTGCGCAACGACCAGCACATTTTTTCCTTCCCGAAGCAGAGGTACAATATGCGTCTGGAAATACGGCACCACCCGTTCCTGCACATCTTTCAATGACTCACCGCCCGGCGGTGCAATGTCGTAGCTTCGGCGCCACAGATGCACCGTATCGGCACCAAAACGCTGGCGTGCTTCATCTTTGTTCATTCCCTGCAAATCGCCGTACATTCGCTCGTTCAGTGCTTTATCCTTGATCAAGGGCAAATGCTCCTTTCCTGCCGTTTTCAGCGCAATTTCAGCCGTCCGTATTGCCCGCTTCAGCACGGAGGTAAACACCGCATCGATTTGAAAATCTTTGAGCAATTCCCCGGCTTTCCGGGCTTCTTCTTCGCCCTTCGGTGAAAGATCCACATCGATCCATCCCGTAAAACGATTCTCCAGATTCCACTGCGACTGCCCGTGTCGCAACAAAATCAATTTTGCCATCACACCATTCCCGATTTAATCCAACGACTGTCGGTTTGCATCTTCGTTCTTCGGCTGGCACAATTCAATCAACACCCCGTTGGTCGACTTTGGATGCAGAAAGGCAATCCACATCTGATGTGCTCCAGATCGGGGCTCTGTATCAACCAGCCGAAACCCTTGCTGCTCCAGCGTATGCAAATCCTGGCGAATATCCGTTGTTGCAAACGAAAGGTGATGGATTCCTTCGCCCCGCTTCGCCAAAAACTTCGCTACCGGCGACTGTTCCGATAACGGTGCTAACAACTCAATGCGAATATTGCCCACGGTAAACGAAGCAATCTCCACTCCCTGTTCTTCTACCCGCTCCCGATGAATTGCTGCTTCGTCGATGCCGAAAAGCCGCCGGAATGTATCCAGACTCTTTTCCAGATCCGCAACAGCAATGCCAACGTGATCCAATCCGGTTATCATTTCGAGTCTATCGGTTGAGAACTCAAAAACTGCTCCAGAAATTGCAGGTGCTCTGGACGATTTACTCCGTATGTCTCGATCGGATGCGCCCCCGGCACCGCCTGGACGGGATATCCGTGCTTTGTGCAAATCGCTATGATATCGGTCAGGTAATATTCTCCCTGCGCATTGTTCGGCTGGACTTCCCGCAACAGCTCAAACAGCGGGGGCGTTTCAACTGCTATAATACCGGTATTCACCTCTCGAATTCGGCGTTCTTCTTCAGAAGCATCTTTTTCCTCAACAATCCGGAGGAATCCACCGTCTTCATCCCGGACGATGCGACCGTACCCCGCAGGATCCTCCAGTTCAGTTGTAAGAACCGAAACGATCGCGGAATGCTCCCAATGCTGGTGCAACAATTGTTGCAGGGTCGCAACCTGCACCAGAGGAACATCGCCATTGAGGACCAGCACGGTTCCAGTAAACTGCTGCAACAACGGCGCCGCTTGCAGAACCGCATCCCCCGTTCCCAATTGCTGCGGCTGTTCAGCGAAGGAAATGGTATCGGGGAATCGCTGGCGAAGATGGGTCTGCACCTTTTCTTTTAAATAGCCAACGACGACAATCAGATGCTGCGGCTGAAGCGCCATTGCTGTTTCAACAACATAGTCGATTAAGGGTTTCCCGTGGAGGGTGTGCAACACTTTCGGAAGTGCTGCATTGCGCATCCGCTTGCCTTTACCGGCAGCTAAGATAATGACTGCTAAATCGTGCACGTTTTGTTCTCCCCTATTCCACAACGCTTTGTGGTTCAATTTCTCGATACACCTCCCGAATGCGGTTATGTTCATCAACCAGCACGACGATCGGCTTATGCTGTCGCGCCTCTTCCTCCTCCATTACGGCATATCCCATAATGATCAGCCGATCTCCGACATTCCCTTTGCGTGCGGCTGCCCCATTCAGTCCGATCATCCCGCTGCCAGCGGGGGCAGGAATCAAGTAGGTTTCAAAACGCTCACCATTTTCAATATTCGCTACCTGCACCTGTTCGTACGGCAGGAAACCGGCGGCATCCATCAGGGTTTCATCCACACTCAAGCTCCCTTCGTAATGCAGATTCGCCTCGGTCACAACCGCTCGATGAATCTTTGCCCGAAACATCAACCGCCTCATCAGCGCTCACCCTCAGTGACACAACTCTGCGAACAAAAAGGGACGAACAATCCTGCGAATTGGTGCGGAACGCAGCCGCAGACGGCGTAGTCTGCCGGGCGAAGCACCGCTTCACCCCTACCATTGCACTGGGAGCGTACGCTTCAGCGTGCAATGGTGCCGACTAAAGTCGGCGCTCCCAGCAAGACATTTCCCCCTCCACTGGGAGCGCACGCTTCAGTGTGCTTGGAAGCACACCCTCCAGTGCACATCGTTGCCAACTAAAGTCGGCGCTCCCGGTGGGGACTCCCAGTTCGCTGGAATCACACACTTCAGTGTGCAAACCTTTCCCTCACCCTTACCTTCTCCCGCAGGGCGAGGGAATTCTTATACCCGTAGGGGCGACCCGGCGTGGTCGCCCACCGGGCGAAGCATCGCTTCGCCCCTACACGGTGTATTTTTTGCCGACTGAAGTCGGCGCTCCCGGTTCGGCCTCCCGGCATCGATATGTCGGAAATACCAGACACCCCAAGCCGTCCTTTTTCTTGCAAAATCCAGTGTAACGGCTCTCATCGACCCTGGATTTTTGCACTTGAAAATACTGGCAGCAAAGCTCTCGATCGAGAGGATCCATCCCTCTCCGGTTGCTGCAACCAGCGTGTGGATGGGGCTTCGATGGTCGATAAAAATTGTAAAACTCAAGAGGAGAAGGAAACTATGAAAGAACAGTTTTCCGGTTTCCTTTTTATCGTTTGCACTCTGATTGTTTCCAGCGCATTGTCCCAGAACCCGGAGTGGATTAACTATACGAATGGGGATCGAATTACCGCCATTGCAGAGCAGGACGATGATTTGTGGATAGGAACATTCGGCGGACTGGTTCAACTCGACAAATCCACCGGGACGGCAACATTTTACAATAAAGCCAATTCCGGGCTGCCGGATAATCGGATTACCTCCATCGCTATTGATGACGATGACAATGTATGGGTTGGCACATTGGGTGGCGGACTGGCAAAGTTTGACGGTAGTAATTGGTCCGTATACAACAGATGGAACTCCGCGCTGCCAAATAACCACATTAGCTCCCTTGCTACGGATGACGACGATAATGTGTGGGTTGGCACATCGGATGGCGGGCTCGTACAGTTCGACGGCGACAACTGGTCTGTGTACAACACATCGAATGCTGAACTGCCGGGTAACCGTATTCTATCTCTTGCCGTCGATGACGATGACAATGTATGGATTGGAACATCGGACGGATTGGCACAGTTCAACGGTGATAACTGGATCACCTACAACACATCAAACTCTGGATTGCAGGATAATTATGTTAGTTCTCTCGCCATCGATGACGACGACAACGTGTGGATTGGCACATCGGATGGCGGGCTGGCAATGTTCGACGGCGACAACTGGTCTGTGTACAACACATCGAATGCTGAACTGCCGGGTAACCGTATTCTATCTCTTACCGTCGATGACGATGACAATGTATGGATTGGAACATCGGACGGACTGGCAATGTTCGACGGCGACAACTGGTCTGTGTACAACACATCGAATGCTGAACTGCCGGGTAACCGTATTCTATCTCTTGCCGTCGATGACGATGACAATGTATGGATTGGAACATCGGACGGACTGGCACAGTTCGACGGTGACAACTGGATCACCTACAATACATCGAATTCCGGGCTGCTGGGCAATACTGTTTCATCTCTCGCCATTGATAGCAATGGCTCTGTGTGGATCGGCACCTGGGATGACGGACTGACACAATTCGATGGCAGTACCTGGCTCGTTTACAACACCTCAAATTCTGAACTGCCAGATCAATGGGTTGAATCTATCGCCTTTGATAACAACGGCAATGTATGGATCGGAACCTGGGAAGACGGACTGGCACAGTTCGATGGCAGCACCTGGTCGGTGTACGACACATCGAATTCCAGACTGCCAAACAATCGCATTTTATCTCTCGCCTTTGATGACAACGGCAATGTATGGATTGGAACGGAAGGGGGACTGGCACAGTTCGACGGCAGCACCTGGTTCACTTACGACACTTTGAATTCCGGATTGCCAAATAACGATGTTAGCGCCCTCGCCACTGATCGCAATGGTAATGTGTGGATCGGAACCTGGGGCGGCGGACTGGCAATGTTCGATGGCAGTCACTGGATCGTTTACGACTCATCGAATTCCGGACTGCCGGGCAATGCTGTTTCGGCTATCGCTATTGATGGCAATGGCAATGTGTGGATCGGAACCTGGGATGGGCTGGCACGGTTCGACGGCAGCAACTGGTCGGTGTACAACACCTCAAATTCTGGACTGCCAGATCAATGGGTTGAGTCTATCGCCTTTGATGCCAATGGCAATGTGTGGATCGGAACCTGGGGCGGCGGACTGGCAATGTTCGACGGTCGCAACTGGACCGTTTACAACAGATGGAATTCCGGACTGCCGGATCAATGGATTGCAGCCATCGCTTTTGATGCCAATGGCAATGTGTGGATCGGAACCTGGGGCGGCGGACTGGCAGTTTATAACCAAGGCGGTGTGGTAGCGGTGCAGCAAAAAGCACATACGAACTCGCAAAGTTTCCCTCAGCAGCAGAACTACTCTCATCCTAAGAGCAGGAACTCCGACGAGTAAGTGCAAAACAGCGGGAATCCATAAAAGAGTTACAGACGCAACTGACGATCGCGGACAAAAAGTGGTGTCGGGAGTGTATTACTATGCCGTATCGGCAGGGGCGTATCGAGCGGTGAAGCAGATGGTGCTGGTCAGGTAGCGAAACGGTGCAAGGATCCCTGCAATTATCCCGGATCTATCTTCCATTTCAGTCCGCACCTACCAGGAGTGCTACTTCAGAGCGTGCAGCACGGGGAACGCTTTCTTCCATGTACAATCCCCCTCACCCTATCCCTCTCCCGCAGGGAGAGGGAACTCTTGTGCCGACGAACGTCGGCGCTCCCAGTGAAGCGCTCCCTGTTACTGGGAGCGCACACTTCAGTGTGCAATGGTGCCGACTGAAGTTGCCGCTCCCGGTTCGACATCCCGGCATCGGTATGTCGGGAAATACCAGATACTGCAAGCTCCCTCTTTTCTTGCAAAATCCACTGTAACCCTTCTCATTGATCCTGGATTGTTCACATTTGACAACATTGGTAGCCAAGCTCTCGATCGAGTGCTTCATCCACCTCGATCCGGTTGCTCAACCAGCGTGTGGATGGGGCTTCGATGGTCGATAAAGGTTGTAAAACTCAAGAGGAGAAGGGAACTATGAAGGGGCGGTTTTCCGGTTTCCTTTTGATCGCTTGCACTCTGATCGTTTCCAGCGCATTGTCCCAGAACCCGGAGTGGATTAACTATACGAATGGGGATCAAGTTACCGCCATTGCAGAGCAAGGTAATGATCTGTGGATAGGAACACTCGGTGGACTGGTTCAACTCGACAAGTCTACCGGGACAGCAACATTTTACAACAGCGCTAATTCTGGGCTGCCGGGTAACAG
>JALWUI010000070.1 GCA_027082775.1 Candidatus Kapaibacterium sp. | reverse complement strand
AAGCGCCGGCGGGATCACAGGGATCGCATCCAGCACCATCCACTCCAGCTTGTTTGGACGCCGCTCTTCGGTAGGTCGAAATGCTTCCAGCACTCGCAATCGTTTCAGCAGCGCTTCGCGCTTCTGCTGTGACGTTTCCTGCTTCAACTGTTCCCGGAGCCGGTGCGATTCTTCCACTGGATCGATCAACCGGAGCAATTCCCGAATTGCCAGTCCACCCATAGCAGCAAAGAACTTGCGTGGATCTCCATCCTCCAGCCGCTTTTCAGATGGTGGCAAATTGTCCAGAATCCGCAGATATTCATCTTCCGTCAACAGATCACCTCGCTGCAATCCTGTTGAACCGGGATGGATTACCACGAAAGATTCGTAGTAAATGATCCGATCTACATCCTTGGTCTGCATCCCCAGAACGGTTGCGATCTTGCTGGGCTGGATTCGGTGATACCACACGTGAACCACCGGCACCGCCAGCATAATATGCCCGAACCGCTCTCGACGCACACTCTTACTGGTTACTTCAACGCCACACCGATCGCATACAATGCCTTTATATCGAATCCGCTTATACTTCCCACAGGCACATTCCCAATCACGCACTGGACCGAAGATCTTTTCACAAAACAGTCCGTCTTTTTCAGGACGGAATGAGCGGTAGTTGATCGTTTCAGGTTTCACCACCTCACCGTGTGACCACTGAATGATCTCATCCGACGATACCAGCCGAATTGTTACTCGCCGGAACCCTTTCCGGGGGATTGTTCGAGATTGCAACATCTCTCTATCTCCGTTCTATGGAACTTTTTTATTCTTCCAGATTCATTTCGATTGCTAATCCGCGCAATTCGCGCATCAATACATTGAAGGCTTCCGGAACGTGAGGAAGCGGCATTGGCTCTGTCTTGACAATTGCTTCGTACGCCTTACTCCGCCCCTGAATATCATCCGACTTCACGGTGAGAATTTCCTGCAGTGTAAAGGCAGCGCCATACGCTTCGAGTGCCCATACTTCCATTTCCCCGAAGCGCTGACCACCAAACTGCGATTTTCCACCCAGCGGCTGCTGTGTGATGAGGGCATAGGGACCGACGGCACGAGCGTGGATTTTATCTTCCACCATATGGATGAGCTTCATCATATAAATGTACCCAACCGTTACCTTTTCCTCAAACGGCTCACCGGTTCGCCCATCGTACAGGACGGTTCGCCCATCTTCCGGCAATCCCGCCTCTCGCAAATACTGCTGTACCTGTTCCCAGGTAGCGCCATCGAACACCGGCGTTGCAAAGTATTTCCCCAGCTTGTGAGCAGCCCATCCTAAGGCCGTCTCGTACAACTGACCAATGTTCATCCGCGATGGCACTCCAAGCGGATTGAGAATGATGTCCACGGGTGTACCATCGGGCAGAAATGGCATATCCTCTACCGGCACAATCTTCGCCACCACTCCCTTATTCCCGTGGCGTCCTGCCATTTTATCACCCACCTGGATCTTCCGCTTGGAAGCAACATATACCTTTGCCATTTCCACAATACCCGGCGGCAGTTCATCACCGGTGATAACCTTTTGCCGCTCCAGGCGAAACTCATCCTGAATTTCTCGCTCTTCCTGCTTATATGCCTGGTACAAGCGCCGTACCAGCGCCATTGCGGCATCATCATCCAGGAATGACTTCTCCAGATCGATCTGATCCAGACTTTCCACCTTGCGCTCTGCCAGCCGTTTCAGTACCTTTTCCTCCGTGAGCTTCGTCCCTGAGCTGAAGATCAAGGTTCCATCGACGGTTCGAATACCACCGACCACTTTATGGCCATCGACGATCTTCGCAAAGCGTCGCAATGCTTCTTGCCGCAACTCTTTGAGCTGCTCACGTTCCGCCTTGTCCAACAGTTCCTGCCGCCGTTTTTCCCGGCGCCGAACTTCAGCTTCGCGGCTTCGGAACTTCCTGCTAAACAGCTTCGTGTTAATCACAACGCCCCGCAATCCCGGTGGGGCTTTTAAGGACGCATCCTTCACTTCGCCAGCCTTGTCACCAAAAATCGCACGGAGTAGCTTCTCTTCCGGCGTTGGCTCCACTTCCCCTTTGGGCGTTACTTTTCCAATGAGAATGTCCCCTTCGCGCACCTTTGCACCAATGCGAATAATCCCTCGCTCATCCAGATCTTTCAATGCTGCTTCGCTCAGGTTCGGAATGTCACGGGTAAATTCCTCCAATCCCCGCTTTGTATCCCGCACCTGGAGTGTAAATTCCTCGATGTGGATGGAGGTATACACATCTTCCGCAACCAGCCGCTCCGAAATCACAATTGCATCTTCAAAGTTGTACCCTTCCCACGGCATAAATGCTACCAAGACATTCTGCCCCAGGGCTAATTCTCCCTGATCGGTAGAGCCAATGTCAACCAATGGCTCTCCTTTCTTCACTCGCTGACCCGGTTTCACAATAGGTCGCTGGTTAATGCAGGTGTTCTGATTGGTTCGGAAGAACTTTTTCAACCGGTATTCCTTGACCGGCTCATACCGGAACCGCAACAATTTTTCTTCTTCGTTGAGCTTATCATCGTATCGAATGCGAATCTTGTCAGCACTGACATACTCCACCGTTCCATCTTCCTCTGCCACCAGCAGGGAACGCGACTCTTTGGCAATTTTCCATTCCATACCAGTTCCAACATACGGTGCAGATGGGCGCAACAATGGCACCGCTTGCCGCTGCATATTCGATCCCATCAAGGCACGATTCGCATCATCGTGTTCCAGAAACGGAATAAGCGAAGCGGACATTCCTGTAATCTGATGCGTGGCAACATCCATTAGCTCCACTTCTTCAGGATCCACGCTGACGAAATCTCCGGAGCGCCGCGCCCGAATCTTCTTTTGTCCCGGCGGCGGCTGGAGCCGCCCCTTCTTATCAATCGGCGTCGAAGCAGGAGCAATAATCCGATTTTCCTCACGATCAGCTCGCAAATAAATAATTTCACCGGTGACTTTCCCCTTCTTCACCACGCGATACGGCGTTTCCAGAAAGCCCAGCTCATCAACGCGAGCATACAGCGCCAACGAGTTAATCAATCCAATGTTCGGTCCTTCTGGCGTTTCAATGGGACACAACCGACCATAGTGCGTATAATGCACGTCCCGCACTTCAAATCCTGCCCGTTCCCGGCTTAACCCCCCAGGACCCAGCGCCGAAATCCGCCGCTTATGGGTCGTTTCCGCCAGCGGATTGGTTTGATCCATAAACTGAGATAGCTGGTGAGTACCAAAGAATTGATTGAGCACACTGGTGATGGTCCGCGCCGTCACCAGATTGCTGGGCATCAACTCCTCCTGATCCTGAATGCTCAATCGTTCCCGAATAGTCCGCGCCATTCGCGCCAGTGCAATGTGGAGCTGTTCGGTCAATTGTTCTCCAACGGTACGAATTCGCCGATTCCCAAGGTGATCGACATCATCCACGCTGTGTTTCCCCTCTTTCAGATCCAGCAAGTATTGAATGATCACAATAATGTCTTCTGGCGTGAGCGTTCGCACATCGTACGGCACGTTCATCTTTAACTTTTCATTGATCCGGTAGCGTCCTACAAAGCCCAGATCATACCGTTTCGGATTAAAGAACAGGCGATCGATCAATGCTTCCGCTGTTTCCATATCGGGTGGCTCGCCCGAACGCAACTGTCGGTAAATGATATCCAGCGCTTCCTCCCGCGACCGTGACGGGTCCTTTGCCAGAGTCCGGGCAATAATAGGTTCGTCGGGCGTATCCGCTTTGTACGTAAACAATTTAATAGGCAATGCCTGCTTCAATGACCGGAGGCGCTCCATCAGATCTTCCGTCAGCACATCATCCCGACTGGCAATAATTTCTCCCGTTTCCAGATCGATAATGTCGCCAGCAATTTTGCGTCCCAGATACTGGTCGGGATTTTTCAGAATTTCTTCCAGTGTCACTTCTTCCATCAAGTCGAACAGGCGCAGAATATCTTCATCGGAAGAATACCCGATGACACGCAACAGCATTGTCACCGGAAACTTTTTCTTGCGGTCGATGTACACATTCATCGTTTGCTGCACATTCGTACTGAACTCCAGCCACGAGCCCTTCATTGGAATGACCCGTGCCGAATAGATTCGAGTTCCGTTGGGATGGACAGCATCCTGAAAAATAACGCCTGGCGAGCGGTGAATCTGTGAGACAACGACGCGCTCTGATCCGTTAATAATAAAGGTTCCTCGTTCCGTCATCTGCGGAATATGCCCCAAATACACCTCCTGTTCGATCGTTTCGATGTAGTCCTCAGACTTGGGGTCAGCCTTCGAGGATAAACGCAACACAGCTTTCAGTGCTCGACTGTACGTTAACTCTCGCTCTCGACATTCATCCTCTGTGTATTTGGGCGGATCCAGCGTATAGGACACAAAATCCAGCTCGTACAGTTCCCGGCTATCAGTAATTGGAAAGTTTGCCTTGAACGCCGCCTGCAATCCAACTTCTTGCCGCTTATCTGGCGGAACGTCTGCCTGCAAAAACTCTTCAAAAGATTTCAATTGAATCGCCAGCAAATCAGGTGGTTCCATTGCTGGCTCAAACCGACGGAACGAGATTCGCTCTCTCATTATCCCCTCCTCTATCCTTCAATTGTTCCACTTGTTTTCCCACAAAAAAGAAAAGAGGCTCCCTGCGTCCATCGAGATGGACGGCTTGGGAACCTCAGAAAAAATTCCACTGTCTTGAGATTCATTCGGCTTTTTGTTACCAAGCCCTGCTTGTTTGTGTTTCTTCAGGAGCCACAAGCACTGGTTATTTCAGGGTTACTTTTGCACCTGCTTCTTCCAGCTTCTTCTTGATTTCTTCCGCTTCTTCCTTACTGACAGCTTCCTTAATTACCACCGGCGCTTTTTCTACCGTATCCTTCGCATCCTTCAAGCCCAGACCCAACAACTCTCGAACCGCCTTAATAACGTTGATCTTCTGCGAACCAATCTCGGTCAACTCGACATCAAACTCTGTCTTCTCTTCTTCTGCAGCGGCAGCACCCGCTTCTGCCCCCGGCATAGCACCCGCCATCATCACCGGAGCAGCAGCAGTCACGCCATATTTTTCTTCCATTGCATTCTTTAGTTCCACCAGTTGCGCAACAGTCAAATTGTCAATTTTCTCCAGAATTTCCTGCACAACATCACTCATTGTTCTTCCCTTTACTTTGTTTGTTGAACTTTCACTATTTGTTGAATCTCATAAGTTCAATACTGGAAATCTCAGGCAGCTTCTGCCTTCTTTTTGGCGACCTCGTCAATGACACTGACCAGGTCTCGAACGAGGTTATGGAAAATACTGATGACGTTTGATAGCGGCGCTTGCAGGCTTCCCACGATACCCGCATAAATTTCCTCGCGGGTTGGAAAGCTTGCTAACTGCGCCAGTTGCTCTTCGCCGAAAAACTCATCTTCAATGACGGCTGCCTTGAACCGAATTTTGTTATCGTCGACCAGTTTCTTAATAAATCGCACTGGCCGAATCGGATCTCCATAAGCGAAGGTCACGGCTGTTGGACCAAAGAAGCGATCGTCGGGAATATTGGTAAAACGCTCAGCTTCTCGAAGCGCGCGCTGAATCAAGGTGTTCTTCGCCACCTTCATTTCAGCTTCCAGCTTTTTAATCTCGCGCCGCGCTTCAATCGTGTCCTGTACGGACAACCCTGTAAAGTCCAGCAAATAAATGCCGTTACTTTTCTGAAGTTTCTCGACCAATTCCGCAACGATCTGCTGTTTCTGTTCACGCGTAATCATTCCATTCCTCTTCAACTGTTCCAGCCAATCTTCCGCTAACTAAATCCAGGATGTTGGCATTTATAGATCAAGAGTGCGTAACCACATTTCAGGCAAATTCTCGCTCATCGATGGGAATTCCCACGCCCATCGTTGGAGAAATATGGACACTTCGCAAATACTTTCCCTTGGCTGCTGCCGGCTTTGCCCGCAAAACACTGTGAACAAAGGTACGAATGTTGTCTATTAACTTTTCATCCTCAAACGATTTCCGCCCAATCGAAGCGTGAATATTGCCACCTTTATCAACCCGGAATTCAACTTTTCCTGCTTTGACCTCCCGCACTGCTTTTGCCACATCGGTTGTGACCGTTCCACTCTTTGGATTCGGCATCAAGCCGCGCGGTCCCAGAATCCGCCCCAACCGTCCAACAATTGGCATCACATCCGGCGTTGCTATAGCAACATCGAACTCCAACCACCCGGATTGAATTTTCTCCACATATTCCTCCAATCCCGCATAATCAGCCCCCGCTTCTAAGGCTTCTTTGTCGACCGGTGGCTTTGCAAAGACTAAAACTCGGACTTCTTTACCGGTTCCGTGGGGCAGCACTACCGATCCCCGAACCATTTGATCCGCTTTCCGGGGATCCACGCCCAGATGCAATGCAATGTCGATAGATTCATCGAATTTCGCCGTGGCTGCCTTCTTCGCCAACGCCACCGCTTCCTGTAACGAATATCGCTTGCCTTTTTCTACCAACTGTGCAATTTGTCGGTATCGCTTCCCATGCTTTGGCATCAGTTCCTGCTGCTTTCTTGGTTCCACTGACCTTATCCTTCTACCACCTGGATGCCCATACTCCGAGCAGTACCCAGGATCATCTGGACAGCACTTTCCAGACTATCGCAGTTCAGATCAGGCATTTTGGTCTTTGCGATTTCCTCCACCTGCTTCATCGTGACCTTTCCTACAATTTCCCGGCTCGGTGTTTGGGCTCCTTTTTCAATGCCGGCTGCCTGCTTAAGCAAAAAGGAGGCTGGAGGCGTCTTGATCTGGAAAGTAAAGCTTTTATCCGTATAGAAGGTAACAACTACCGGTATCAATTGTCCTGCCAACTTGGAGGTGCGAGCATTAAACTG